>JAGWVN010000086.1 GCA_018970865.1 Betaproteobacteria bacterium | reverse complement strand
GAGGCGGCCCTGCTGCACGGCGCCGAAGACATAGGCGAGCACATCGGCCAGCGCCCGGGTGAGCAGCAGCACGATGATCACCGTGGCCAGCCCGGGCAGGCCCTCGGCCGCGCCGCTCACGATCCACACCAGCTTGCGGTACAGCCAGCCATCGAGGGCGATGGCCAGCGGCTGGGTGGCCACGAAGGCCGCCAGCACCAGCCTGAGCCAGACATAGGCCAGCAAGGCGATCAGCACCCACTTGAGCAGCGTGATGCTGCCCATCAGCAGTCGGGCGAGGATCTCGCGCCAGTCGATGCCGGTGCTGCGGGCGGCGATGCGACTGCGGGTGGACTCGAGCCAGCCCACCGCCCGCCTGCCCAGCACGAGAATGCCCCAGACCAGCAGCGCCAGCACCGCGCAGGCCAGCGCGGTGAGCGCGAGGCCGCGCATCAGCAGCGGGCCGTCACGGGTCTCGTGCCAGGCGCGGCGCGCCTCTTCGAGCCGCTCGCGGGTTTGGCGGGCAAGCGCGTCAAGATCGCGGCGGCCGTCGGGCTCGAGGTCGGTGTCGTAGAGCGCGAACAGGTTGGCATCGCCAAGCAGGAACTGCCGGCCGTGCAGCTTGCCGAGCTCGAAGGGCAGCACCTGCAGCGGCTGATCCATGGCCGAGTCCGGCAACTGCCGGATGCGTTCGCGCGCCTGCTCCACGCGGCGTTGCGGCGACGCGCCGGCCACCGTGGCGCGCAGCGTGACGATGTCCCGATTGAGCAGGCGCAGCGTGGCCGGCCCGGCGGCCTCTGCGGCGGCGGCGTCAGGGTCGGCGGCATGGGCAGGCGCGATCACCGCCAGGGCCAGGGCCAGCGCGATCAGCGCAACCGGCATCACGCGCGACAGCCACGCCCGCCAGCCCGACGACGCCCGCACGGCCACCGCCTGCCTCATGCCCGCAGTTCCACCACCGACTGGCTGCGCTGCGCACCCTCCTCGAGCACCCGCTCGGTGACGGCGCTGAAGTCGATGTCATTCAGGCGCACGGCGCGCACCTGACGGTTGTGCATCGAGTGGAAGTAGAGGATGCGGCCGCCAAGGTCGCAGGCGGTGGTCACCTGGGTGGCGCTCACGATGTCCTGGGGCCGGTGCCCGGGTGGCGCGGTGGCACCGACGGTGATGTTGAAGCTGTCCAGGATGCGGAAGGCCTCGAAGACCGCCTCGGTGGCGGTGGCCAGCGGCCGCGCCAGCGCGGTGAGCGCTGCAGCCCGCACGAAGCGCGAAGGCGGCGAGTAGTCACCGGGCAGGCCGATCAGGCCCGATCCGCCGCCGAAGGGCGCCAGGCGCAGGCCGTCGATGGTGAGCGGCGCGGAGGGCGCGGGCGACAGGCCGATGTAGTTGCGCAGGTTGGTGAGGTGCCAGTCGTAGGTGGGCGAGTTGGAGATCACCCCGAGGAAGGCGTCATGCACGACCACGCGCCCGCCATGGATGATCTCGATGACGATGGCCGCGCCGGTGGGGTCGGCCACCTTCCAGTGGAAAGGCAGGGGCGCGCCACCGAAGCGCGGATCGATCACCTCGACCACGCGCACCTCGTGCAGGTGCTCGCGCACCTCGGCCACCGTGGCAAACGAGGACAGCATCCACTGCATGAAGTCGCCCACGCTGGCCGAGCGCTCGCGCTCGGCAGGGTCAAAGGGCGCTGGCGAGAAGAAACCGGGGAAGTAGTACACCCCCACATAGAGGCCCTGCTCGTTCATGCCGTCGGGCCCGTAGGGCTGGCCGTAGGCGGTGAGCGAGGCGAAGCCGAAGCGGCCGGTCCACTGCTTGCCGTCGAGCCCGCTGGGGGTCTGGGCCGTGAAGCGCCGGCCGCGGCCGAAGAGGGCCACGCGGTCGTGGTGCGCGTCGCTGAGCGCCCACTCGACGGTTCGGGCGGCGACGACGCCGCCATCGGCGGCGGTCAGGGAAATGCCGGTGCACATGGCGGGAGGCCCTCGGCGCAGAGAGATGAGAACTGCAGGGTTCTACCATGCAGGCTGCGCGGAAAGCCACCCGGCGCGCCGATGAGAGCCGGCGCTTCATTGAGGGCCGGGTGGCCTTCATGCAGACGCGCAAGCCGGCTTTCCGGGGGCGGTGAGCGCAGGAACTGGATGCTTGTCGTTTAACGCGTGACAGTATATCGTTTGCGAAATGATCAAGAGCTTCCGTTGCAAGACAACGGCCGCGCTGTTTGCGGGCGAGCGAATCACCAGGTGGGTGAACGTCCGATCGGTCGCGGAACGGAAGCTGCTGATGATCCACCGCGCGACTCGCCTGGACGACCTTCGGGCACCGCCAAACAACAGGCTCGAGCTTCTCAAGGGAGATCGTGCCGGTCAGTACAGCATCCGCATCAATGATCAGTGGCGTATCTGCTTCCGTTTTGCAGACGGCCACGCGTTTGAAGTCGAGATCGTCGACTATCACTGAAGGGGCATTCATGAACGCACCTCAGAACGGCATGCGCCCCATCCACCCCGGGGAAATTCTTCGCGAGGAGTTCCTCGTGCCGATGGGGTTGACCGCTCACGCACTCGCAATGGCCTTGCATGTGCCGGCACCCCGCATCAATGACATCGTTCGGGAGCGCCGCGCCGTCACAGCAGATACGGCCATGCGTCTCGCTCGTTACTTCGACATGAGCGCAGAGTTCTGGATGGGTCTGCAGTCCGATTACGAGATGGCGCGCGCACGCGCCGAACTCGCCGATACGCTCGCCGCGATCAAGCCCCGCACCCGGCGCGAGCCCGCCTGAGTCAACCCGCCGGCTTCTGCCCGGCCTGCATCGCGCGGGCGATCGTCTCGAGCTCGCGCGTTCGCGCGGCCTGATCATGGCGGGACGGGTCTGCGCGCTCGACGATCGCACGCGCTGCCTGGCGGTCGATGGTGAGCGGGGCGCCATCAGGGCCGCGGGGGGCGCGCAGGTCGAAGGCCACCTCGCTCGGGCCATGGTCGTGCAGGTATTCCAGACGCTGCTTCGCCTCGACCCAGTCGGGCCGGTGGTCATCGGCAACCCACCAGGCCGCGTAGCTCGGCCACTCCGGCTTCTCGAACCACTCGAGGCGATGGCGCAGCGCTTCGCCATGCACCCCGGCGTAGGCATAGGCGTAGACCGCTTCCAGCGTGCGCCAGCGAGAGAGCGTGAACACCACGCCGCCGTGGCGCGCCGGATCGAAGAAGCGCGCGGGCACGTAGTCGCCCCAGCTGTGCTTGAGGGTCACCGGGTCGCGGCTGGAGCGGTCGACGAAGCCCTCGGCGGCATCGGCCGCGCCGAATGCCGCCGGCAGGCGGTCGAAGAATCCCTGCACCTGCGCGTCACCATAAGGCGCGCGCAGGATGGCGAAGGTGCTGAAGGCGAGCAGCGGCATGGCGTCTCCGGGAGGCGGTGGTGTCGGCCCGTTGCGCGGGCGCGCGGATCGGTTCAGCACACCGTAGCCTCACGACCCATGCCTGCCCACGGGACACCCGTCCCGAGCTGCGGTCAGCGACGGCCGGAAGTCCCGAGGCGCCGGATCTCAGCCCAGCACCGGCTGCGCCTGCCCGTCCACCACCTCCACCCGCCGGCAGCGCACGAAGTGCCCGGGGGCCACCTCGCGCAGCGGCGGTTCGGCCTGCGCGCAGGCGGGCTCGGCGGCGGGGCAGCGGCCCGCGAAGCGGCAGCCCGAGGGCAGATCGATCGGGCTGGGCGGATCGCCCTGCAGGCGGATGCGCCGCCCACGCCCGCGCGCCTTCGGATCGAAGGACGGCGCCGCCGACCACAGTGCCGTGGTGTAGGGATGCAGCGGCTGCGCGAACAGCGCGTCGCGCGGCGCCATCTCCACGATGACACCGAGGTACATCACCGCGACATGGGTGCAGAGATGGCGCACCACGCCCAGGTCATGGGAGATGAAGAGATAGGTGAGCCCGTGCTCGCGCTGCAGGCGCTGCATCAGGTTCAGGATCTGCGCCTGGATCGCGACATCGAGCGCGCTGACCGGCTCGTCGCAGACCACGAGCTCAGGGCGCGCGGCCAGCGCCCGCGCCAGCACGATGCGCTGACGCTGCCCGCCGGAGAACTGGTGCGGGAACAGCATCCGCTGCTCGGGCCGCAAGCCCACCTGGGCGAACAGCTCGGCCACGCGGGACTCGCGATCGGCCGGGTCGTCGGGGGTCATCAGCTCCAGCGCCTCGCGCACGGTGTCGCCGGCGCGCTTGCGCGGATTGAGCGAGGCGAAAGGATCCTGGAAGACCATCTGGAAGCGGCGGCGCTCGCGGCGCAGCGCCTCGCCCTCGCTGGCGCCCAGATCGGTGTCGCCGAGCAGGATGCGCCCGCCGGTGGGGCGCAGAAGCCGCATCACGGCCAGCGCAGTGGTGGTCTTGCCCGAGCCGCTCTCGCCGACGATGCCGAAGGTGGTGCCCCGGGCCACCGCGAAGCTGACTCCGTCGACCGCGCGCACGAAGCGCCGCGCGCGACGCAGCAGGCCGCCGCCCACCGGGAAGTGCACCCGCAGGTCGTCCACCCGCAACAGGGGCGCGCTCATGCCTGGCCCTCCTGCGCATGCAGCCAGCACAGCACCCGCCGACCGTCATCGAGACGGGTCTCGGCCGGCAGCGACTCGCTGCAGCGGGGCATGGCCTGCGCGCAGCGCGGCGCGAAGGCGCAGCCACCGCGCCGCTCGAGCAGCGAGGGCACGGTGCCCGGAATCTCGCGCAAGGCCTCGCCCGGCGCGGTGGCGCGGCGCCCCGGCGCGCACGCGATCAGACCCTGCGTGTAGGGATGCAGCGGCGCGCTCAGCACCTCGTCGACGGCGCCCTCCTCGACGATGCGCCCCGCATACATCACGGCCACCCGATCAGCCATCTCGGCGATCGCGCCCATGTCGTGGGTGATCAGGATCACCGCGGTGCCGGTCTTCTCGCGCAGGTCGGCAATCAGGTCGAAGATCTGCGCCTGCACCGTGACATCGAGCGCGGTGGTGGGCTCGTCGGCAATGAGCACATCCGGCCGGCAGGCCAGCGCCATGGCGATCATCACCCGCTGGCGCATGCCGCCCGAGAACTGGTGCGGATACTCGTGCACGCGGCTGGCCGCCGACGGGATGCCGACGGCATCGAGCATCTCGGCGGCGCGCGCCAGCGCCGCGCGGCGACTCAGCCCCTGGTGCAGGCGAAGGCTCTCGGCGATCTGGTCGCCCACCGTGAAGGCCGGGTTGAGCGAGGTCATCGGCTCCTGGAAGATCATCGACATCCGGTCGCCGCGGATGCTGCGCATGGCCTTCTCGGGGAGCCCCATCAGTTCTCGATCGCCCAGCACGACGCGCCCCGAGGTGATTCGCCCCGGCGGCTGCGGCACCAGACGCATCAGGGCCAGGGCGGTGATGCTCTTGCCGCAACCCGACTCGCCGACCAGGCCGAGGGTGCGCCCGCGCTCGAGCGAGAAGCTCACGCCCTCGAGGACCCGCGCGACGCCGCTGCGGGTCTGGAACTCGACCCCGAGATCGGTGACTTCGAGCAGCGCGCTCATCGCAGATGCATCCGCGGGTTGAGGGCGTCGTTGAGGCCGTCACCGACCAGGCTGACCGACAGCACCGTGAGGAAGATGCCGATGCCGGGGAAGGTCACCGCCCACCAGCAGTCGAGCACATAGCGGCGGTTGTTGCCGATCATCAGCCCCCAGCTCATCACATTCGGGTCGGACAGCCCGAGGAAGCTCAGGCCCGCCTCGAAGAGGATGGCCACGCCGATGATGAGCGTGGCCGATACGATCAGCGGCGGCGCGGCATTGGGCAGGATCTCGCGCAGCATCAGGCGCAGGGGGCTGGCGCCCATGGCGCGGGCGGCGCTGACGAACTCCAGGCCCTTCAGGCGCAGGAACTCGGCCCGGGCCAGCCGGGCGGTGCCGGTCCAGCTCACCAGTCCGATCGCCAGGACCACCGTGGTGAGCGTGGGCGCGAACAGCGTCACCAGCACCATCGCGAAGAGCAGCGTGGGCAGCACCTGGAAGAGTTCGGTCAGGCGCGAGAGCGCGGTGTCGATCCAGCCGCCGTGAAAGCCCGCCAGCGCGCCCACGGTGACCCCGATGAGCACGGTCACCGCCGCCGCGGCCAGGCCCACCAGCACCGTGGCCCGCCCGCCGATCAGCACCCCGGCGAGGATGTCACGCCCGAGATAGTCGGTTCCGAGCCACGCGCGGGCGTCGACGAAGGGCTCGGCAAACGGCGCGCCCACGATCTCGAAGGGCGCCACGCCGTACAGGCCCGGGCCGACCACCATCATGGCCACGAGCAGCACCAGCAGCACCAGCCCGAGGATGGCCGCCTTGTTGCGCCGGAAGACGCGCCAGGCCTCGCGGCCGGGCGAGAGCACCGCGATCGGCGAAAGGGGTGAAGGAGCATTCATCGTCCGCGCAACCTCGGATCGAGCCAGCGATAGCTCAGGTCGGTGAGGAGATTGGCCGCGATCACCAGCATCGCCGAGAAGGTGAGGATGCCCAGCAGCACCGGATAGTCGCGGCCGAGGATGGCCTCGAGGGCCAGCGTGCCCATGCCCGGCCAGGAGAAGACCGTCTCGACCAGCAGGGCGCCCGAGATCAGATGACCGAACTGCAGGCCGGCGATGGTGACCACCGGCATCAGCGCATTGCGCAGGGCGTGCTTGAAGACCACCGGCCCCTCCCCCAGGCCCTTGGCCCGGGCGGTGCGGATGTAGTCGGTGCTCAGCACCTCGAGCATGCTGGCGCGGGCGAGCCGGCTGTACTGGGCGATGTAGACGATGGCCAGGGTGGTGGCCGGCAGCACCAGGTGGTGCAGGACATCGAGCGCGGTCACCCAGGCATTGCCATAGAGCCGGACATCGCGCATGCCCGCGATCGGCAGGATCGGCCAGACCTTGCCGAACAGCAGCACCAGCAGGATCGCGGTCCAGAACACCGGCATCGCATAGCCCACCAGCGACACCACCGTGACCGCGCCGCTGAACAGGCTGTCGGGCCGACGCGAGGCGAGCACGCCCAGCAGGGTGCCGACCACGATCGCGATCACCAGCGCGCTCAGCACCAGCAGGATGGTCGGACCCAGACGCGCGAGGATCAGATCGAGCACCGGCGCATTGAGCAGGTAGCTGCGCCCCAGGTCACCCTGCAGGCTGCGCCTCACATAGGTGACGAACTGCGCCGGCAGCGGCCGGTCCAGCCCGTAGGCCTTGCGGATCTCGGTCATGGCGGCCTCGTCGGCGCCGCCCATCTCGCCGGCGATCACCATCGCGGGATCGCCGGGCGCGGCGTGGATCAGCGTGAAGTTGACCGCGAGCACCGCCAGCACCAGGCCGGCGGCCAGCGCGAGACGCCTGGCGAACTGGCGCAGGCCGCGCATCATCGGCGGCACGCGGCGGCGGGATGCGACACCGGCCTCACCCCCTGGCGATCCAGGTGTCGACCAGCGCGTCGTTGACGCCCCAGATGCCCGCGGGGGGCGACTTCACCCGGCCCTGCACGCCCTGGTGGTAGTTGGCCTCGATGAGGAAGGCCACCGGGCAGTCGTCGACCACGATGCGCTGGAAGGTTTCGTAGAGCGCGCGTCGTTTCTTTGCGTCCATCTCCCTGCCGGCCGCGGCCAGCAGCTCATCGACCTTGGGGTTGGCATAGCTCTGGGTGTTGGACCAGATCACGCCCGGGCGGATGTTGGACGACAGCCAGGTGCGGTGCACGCCGATCACCGGATCACCCCAGTTCCAGACCGAATCGATGGTCATCTCGAACTGCATCGTCGAGACTCGCCGGGCCCAGGTGGGGAAGTCGGGCGAGGTGCGCACAGTGACCTCGATGCCCACCTTGGCCAGCGCCGGCTTCATGTACTCCTGGATGACCTTCATGTCGGGCACGCCGGGCACGCTGTCGACATCGACCGTGAGGCGCACGCCGTTGGCGCCGGGCTTGAGCCCGGCCGCATCGAGAAGCTGCGCCGCCTTCGCGAGGTCGAGGTCGTAGTGCTCGACCTTGGGTGTGTAGAAGGGGCTGCCCGACGCGATCGGGCCGGTGGAGCGCCGGGGCACGCCGCCCAGCATGGTCTCGACGATGGCCTTCTTGTCGAGCGCGTAATGGATGGCCTGGCGGACCCGCTTGTCGGCGAGCTTGGGGCTCCTGGTGTTGAAGGCGAGCCAGACCAGGGAGCCGAGCGCCGGCGCCGAGCTGCCTGTCACGGTGGCATTGGGCACCTTGCGGGCGCGGGCAATGTCGCGCGGATCGACCAGCCCGGAATAGATGTCGACCTCGCCGCGCTCGAAGGCGAGCAGCAGGCTGGCCGGGTCCTTGAATTCGCGGATGATGATGCGGTCGAGCTTCGGCTGATCCTTCAGGAAGAAGCGCTCGAAGCGGTCCATCACGATCACTTCGCCCGGCTTGAACTCGACCAGCCTGAAGGGGCCCGAGCCCACCGGGCTGGTGTTGCGCGGATGCACCTTGACATCGGTGCCGTCGCCGAAGATGTGCCGGGGCAGGACGGGCGTGAGCGAGGTCGACATCGCGAGCAGCAGGGCCGGGTGGGGCTCCGAGAGCCGCACCACCGCGGTGTGCGGATCGTCGATGGTCACGGCGTTGAGCGGCGCGTACATCGACTTGAAGGGATGGTTGTCGCGCAGGGTCTCGAGCGAAAAGCGGACATCCTCGGCGGTGATCGGCTTGCCGTCGTGGAAGACCGCATCCTTGCGCAGGTGCAGGCGCACGCTGCGGTTGTCGGGCGAGAGCTCCCAGCGTTCGGCCAGGAAAGGCTGCGGCTTGAAGTCGGCGCTCATGCGCAGCGGCGAGGCGAAGAGCTGCGCGGCCGGCGACATGGTGGCAATGCCGCTCTGCACGGCGGCGTTCAGATGGCGCGCCCGCTGCGTGGTGCCGATCACCAGCACGCCCCCGCGCGCGGCCTGGGCCGCCGCCGGCCAGGGAATGCCTGCGATGCCGGCGGTGGCGCCAAGCGCCGCCCCCTGGATGAGATGCCTGCGGGTCAAGCGGGTCATGGGGTCTCCTGGACTCAGTAGGAAGGGGGCGTCAGCACCCAGAGCACCACGGCGGGAACCTTGCCGGGATTGTGGCAGCGGTGCGGACCGCGGCGGGTGAACGCGAAACTGTCCCCGGCCTCGAGGCGCAGCCGCTTGCCGTCGATCGACAGCTCGATCGTGCCGGAAAGCACCACGCCGGCCTCCTCGCCGCGGCGCTCGCGGTCGCGGTCACCGGTGGAGGCGCCCGGCGCGAAGGTGGTCTCCACCAGCAGCAGGCTGCCGTTGAGCGAGGGCGAGAGCATCTCCTCGTGCACGCCGGAGCCCTGGAAGTCGAGGGTGCGCCGATGACCGCGACGCACCACCAGGCCGACCTCGTCCTCGCTGGCGGGCGCGCCATGGGCGAAGAACCACGAGACCGTGACCTCCAGCGCCTCGGCGATCTGGTGCAGCGCGCTGATCGTGACCTCCGACAGGCCGCGCTCGATCTGGCTGAGCCAGCCCACCGAGCGGTCGATGCGCGCGGCGAGTTCGGCGAGCGTGACGCCCTTGGCGCGGCGCAGATCGCGGATCTGATGCCCAAGCGCCCGGTCCAGCGCCGGCCTGTTCATGCCCGCACCCGCTGGTTCTTCGGGTCGTACCAGGCGCCGAGCTGCGCGCGCGCCGGAACCCGGCGATCGCCCACGCCGATCTCGAAGCGGGTGGCGGCGATCCAGTCCGCGGTGACCGGATGCGGACGCCGCACATAGCCCATGCCCAGCGGCGCGGCCACCCGGTGGCCGTACATGCCGGAGGTGATCACGCCGACCGGCTCGCCGTCGGCGAAGATCGGCTCCTCGTGGTGCAGGCGCTCGCCGTCGTCCTCAAGGCGAAACTGCAGCAGCCGTTTGCAGGGCGTGCCCGCCTCGTGCTGGCGCAGCAGCGCGTCGCGGCCGATGAAGCCGCCGGGCTTGTCGAAGGCGCAGGTGAAGCCCAGGCCGGCCTCGGCCGGCGTGTCCTCGATGCCGATGTCGTGCCCCCAGTGCCGATAGCCCTTCTCGGTGCGGCAGGCATTCATGGCATGCAGGCCGGCGAGCGCGAGGCCGTGATCGGCTCCCGCGGCGAGAATGCGCTCGAACACATGCACGGCCTGGTCGGCATCGACATAGAGCTCCCAGCCCAGCTCACCCACATAGGTGATGCGGCTGGCGCGCACGATGGCATAGCCGATCTCGATCTCGCGCGAGCTGCCGAAGGGAAAGGCGCCATCGGCCAGGTCGGGCACGCCGAGCGCGGCCATCAGCGCACGCGATCGCGGCCCCATCAGGCTGATCAGGGCGAGCCCCGGCGTGACATCGGTGACAGTGCAGTGCTCGTCGGGGCCGATGGCGTGGTTGAGCCACGCAAGATCCTTGCGGTGCGAGCCCACCGAGCTCACCACCAGGAAGCGCTCGGGCGCCAGGCGGGTGATGGTGAGATCGGCCTCGATGCCGCCGCGGGCGTTGAGCCACTGCGTGTAGACGATGCGGCCTGGCGGCACATCGATCCGGGCGGTGGACAGGCGATCGAGCACCCTGAGCGCGTCACGCCCCTGGACCAGGAACTTCGCCATCGAGGACTGGTCGAAGAGCGCGACCCGGTCACGCACGGTCTCGCACTCGCGCGCGCAGGCCGCGAACCAGTTGGGCCGCACCCAGTCGTACTCATAGCGCGGCGCGCTGCCGGGCGCGGCGAACCAGTTGGCGCGCTCCCAGCCGGCGAGCTCGCCCATGCACGCGCCCTGGGCGATCAGGCGGTCGTGCAGCGGCGTGCGCCGCGCGCCACGGGCGGTCTCGGCCTGACGCAGCGGCCAGTGCATCTGGTAGAGCAGCCCCAGGCTCTCGCGGGTGCGATCGGCGAGGAAGGCCCGCGTGCCCTGCACCGGATGCATGCGGCGCACATCCATCCCGGGCAGGTCCACCGGCGGGATGCGGTCGCGGATCCATTCGGCGAGCACCTTGCCCGCGCCGCCCGAGCTCTGGATGCCGATCGAGTTGAAGCCGCAGGCGACGAAGAGGTCGCGCACCTCGGCGGTCTCGCCCATGAGGTAGCGGTTGTCGGGGGTGAAGCTCTCGGGGCCGTTGAACCAGGTGGCGATGCCGGTGGCGGCCAGCCGCGGCACGCGGGCACAGGCCTGCTCGAGCACGGGTTCGATCTGCGCCATGTCGACCGGCAGCTCGTCGAAGCAGAAGTCGGCCGGTATGCCGTCCAGCGCCCAGGGTTTGGCCCGCGGCTCGAAGGCGCCGACCAGCAGCTTGCCCGCGTCCTCCTTGTAGTAGGCGCACTCGTCGGGCACCCGCAGCACCGGCAGGCCGCGCGGCAACCCCGGCATGGGCTCGGTGACCACATAGCAGTGCTCGGCCGCCTGCAGGGCCAGACGAATGCCCAGCGGCCGCGCGAGCTCGGCGCTCCACATGCCGGCGGCGAGCACCACGGTGCCCGCGCGCACCGTGGCCTCGACGCCCGCCACGCGAACCCGCACGCCGGTGGCACGACCGGACTCGGCGAGCACGGCCAGCACCTGGGCATCCTCGAGGATGCGCACGCCGCGCTGGCGCGCGCCCTTCGCGTAGGCAAGCGTGGTGTCCACCGGGTTGGTCTGCCCGTCGTTGGGCGTCCAGAGTCCGCCGACCACGCCGCGGGTGTCCATCAGGGGGTAGAGGCCGCGCAGTTCGGCGGGCGTGAGCAGCGTGGACTCGACCCCGAAGGCGCGGCCCATGGCCGCGGTGCGCTTGAACTCCTCGAAGCGCGCCTCGCTCAGCGCAGCCGCCACCGAGCCGTTCAGCCGGAAGCCGGTGGCCTGGCCGGTCTCGGCCTCGAGGGTGGCGAGCAGCTCCGAGGTGTACTTCGCCAGTTCGGTGAGCGCGCGGGTGGCGCGCAGCTGCGGCACCAGCCCGGCGGCGTGCCAGGTGGTGCCGCAGGTGAGCTGACGGCGCTCGAGCAGCAGCACATCGGTGATGCCGAGCTTCGCCAGGTGGTAGGCGATCGAGCAGCCGATGATGCCGCCGCCCACGATGACGGCATCGCAACGGTCGGGCAGGTTCACTTGCGGCGGGTCATGGTGTCCCAGGGGGCGAGCGGCGCCCAGATCGATTCGGGCACGCCGACCAGATCCTTGCGCGCAGCGTAGCCCAGCGCCCAGACATGGGTGAAGACCACCGGCGCGTCCTCGACCACGATCTGCTGGAACTCGGCGTAGAGCCGCTTTCGCTTCTCGGAGTCCTTCTCGACGGTGGCCCTGGCGAGCAGATCGTCGACCCGGGGGTTCACATAGCTCTGGGTGTTGGACCAGATGACGCCCGGCTTGATGTTCGAGCTCAGCCAGGTGCGGTGCACGCCGATCACCGGGTCGCCATAGTTGAAGGAGCCGTCCATCGTGGCGTCGAAGTCGAACGAGGACACGCGCCGCGCCCAGGTGGGGAAGTCGGGCGAGGTGCGCACGGTGACCTCGATGCCGATCTTCTTCAGCTGCGGCTTCAGGTACTCGGCGATGGTCTGCGAGTTGTCGGGTGTGCCGGGCAGGAAGTCGAGCGTCATCGCGAAGCGCTGGCCCGCGGCGTCACGCTTGAGCCCCGCGGCATCGAGCAGGCTCTCGGCCTTCTTCAGGTCGAGGCGGTACTGCGGCAGCTTCGGGTTGTGGAAGGGCGAACCGGGTGCGATCGGGCCGTTGGCGATCTGGGTGGCGCCCTGATGAAGTTTCTGGACGATGAACTCGCGGTCGATGGCGTGGGCGATGGCCTGGCGCACGCGCACATCGTCGTAGGGCTTGCGCTTGAGGTTGAAGGCCAGCCAGCCCAGGGGGCCGATCGCCTCGCCGCCCTTGCGCGACACCATGACGCCGGGCGCCTTCGAAAGCTGGGCGAACTGGCCCGGCGTGACCGACCCGGGCAGCAGGTCGATCTCGCCGCGCTCGATGGCCAGCGTGCGGGTGGAGATGTCCGGCATCACCCGGAAGATGATCCGGTCGAACTTCGGGCGGTCCTTGATGAAGAACCCGGGATGCCGCTCGAGGATGATCGCCTCGCGCGGCTTGACCTCCACCACCCGGTAGGGCCCCGAGCCCACCGGCGCGGCATTGCGGGGATGGGTGCGCAAGGGCTGGCCATCGCCGTAGATGTGCTTGGGGATGATCGGGCAGAAGGCCGGCGACATCGCGAGCAGGATGGCCGGGTGCGGCTGCTTCATGCGGATGACGGCGATCTGCGGCGTGGGGGTGTCCACCCGCTCCACCGGCTCGAACATCGACTGGAAGGGGTGGTTCGCCTTGATCGCCATGATCGAGAAGGCGACATCCTCGCTGGTGATCGGCTTGCCGTCGTGGAAGGTGGCGCCGGGCACCAGCTTGAGCAGCAGCGATTTGCCGTCGTCCTGGAAGGACCAGGTCTCGGCAAGATAGCCCTGCGGGTTCCAGCCCTCGTCGAAGCGCAGCGGGCTGGCGAAGATCTGCGCGGCCGGCACCCCGGTGACCAGGCCGGACTGAACCGCCGAGTTCAGGTGGTTGGGCACGCCACTGAAGCCGACCACCAGGGTGCCGGCGCCACCGGCCTGGGCGGCGGCAAGGCCGCTGGCGCAGGTCAGGGCGAGGGCTGCCGCTATGCGGCGAAGGGTGGTTCGCATGACGACGGTCTCCTCGGAAAAGGCCGGGTTCAGGTGCGCGCGGGCGCGGTGAAGGCGGCGCCGAGCCAGGCGCTCCACTGGCGGATGAGATCGCAGCGGTCGAGAAAGCCGCAGCAGTCGGGCGTGATCGGACGCAGCCGGCCCGGCGCGGGCCGCGGCGCGGGCGCGGCGTGAGCCAACGACGCGGCGAGCGTGGAGGCGGCAGGCCGCGCGAGCAGATGCGGCTCGCCCTGGAACACCGTGCCAGCGATGCGGACCTCGTTGAGGCGATCTACGCCGAGCTCGTAGGGATCGTCGAGCAGCACCGCGAAGTCGGCGCGTTTGCCGGCGGCGATCGAGCCCACCTCATGCTCGATGCGCAGGGTCCAGGCGGCGTCGATGGTGACGCCGCGCAAGGCCTGGTCGAGCGTGAGGCACTCGCTGGGCGACACCACCTTGCCGCTGCGGGTGCGGCGGGTGGCGGCGCACCAGGCCAGCGTCAGCGGCTCGGGCGGCGCCATCATGAAGTCGGAGTGAAAGGACACCCGCATGCCCTCGCGCAGCATGGAGGCGCATCGGGTGATCTGCGAGGCGCGCTCGGCGCCCAGCCCGAAGAGCGAGTAGTCGTCGGCGAGCGCGTGGATGTAGTAGGGGTTCACGCTGGCGTGCGCGCCGAGCGCGGCCAGCCGCGCGGTCTGGGCCTGCGCGTGAAAGCCGACATGGTGGGCGTGGAAGCGGTGGTCAAAGCGCGGCTTTTCGGCCTGCGCGGCCTCGAGCGCCGCGAGCACCGCGTCCATGCCGCGATCTCCGTTGACATGCACATGGATGGTCCAGCCGGCGTTCCAGAAGGTGCGCACGCCATCGGCCAGCACCTCGGGCGACATCAGCCACTCGCCGTGGTGGCCGTCGATGTAGCCGGGCGGGTTCATCTGCATGAGCTGCGAGAACATCGCGCCGTCGGCAAAGAGCTTGACCGCCTTCGCATACCAGATGCGCTCGGAGGCGCGCGCGCGCAGCGCCTCCATGGCGGGCAGGCCGGCGGCGAAGTCGATGGGGCGATCGGGCGGGCCCAGGGGATTGCGCGAGGCGCGGTTGCCGAAGCCGCGGGCGTCGAAGACATTGACCACCCGCATCGGCAGCCTGCCGCGCTCCAGGACCTGCTCCAGGGCGTCGATCTCGTAGTCGGGCGAGATGCCGCCGAAGAGCATGTCACCGGCGGTGGTGATGCCGCCCTGGTGCATCAGGGCCGCGGTGCGGCGCAGGCCCTCGTGGTACCACTCGGGGCGCAGGAAGTGCGACATCAGCTTCTGCAGCACCAGCTTGTTGCCGGTCTCGAAGAAGTGGGCATCGGGCCAGTCGACTTGCGGATGCCGGTCAATCAGTTCCTCGCTGAGGCCGAGCTTCTCGGTGGCACGGGTGTTGAGATAGGTCTCGTGGAAGGAGCGCTGCCAGAGGATCACCGGCCGATCGGGAAACAGCGCGTCGAGCTCGCGGCGGCGCAGCCGGCCATGCAGCGCGGGCTGATAGCCGAAGGTGATGTACCAGTCGTCCTTGTCGGGCCGGGCCTCGGCGCCGGCGAGCAGTGCCTGCCGGTACTCGGCCGGCGTGCGGGCCGCCGGGCGCACGCTGCCGTCGGGCTGTCGCCAGGGCTCCGGCGCGATGAGCTCCATCGGCATCAGCAAGGCGCCGAGGAAAGGATGGATGTGGTTGTCGATGAGCCCGGGCAGCAGGATCCTGTCCGCGAAGCGATCGTCGATGCGCACCGTGCGGCCCTCGCGCCAGGGCGCCATGGAATCGAGGTCACCGACCGCGACGATGCGCCCGTCGGCCACCGCCACCGCCGTGGCCTCGGGCAGCGACGGGTCCATGGTGTGGATGCGTCGGGCCAGGAAGATCGTGAGGTTGCGACCGGTCATCACCCGCCCCGAGATTTCATGGAATTGAAATTCTAGGCGGAATTTTCATGGGAGGGAATCAGGCCAGGCTGAGCGGCGGTCATGCCGATCATCGACCACCCGCTGGCGCAGCAGGCTGGCTGGCGCGCTGCAGGGATTCGCGCGGCGCGGCAACGGCAGGTAGGCGGTGGCGAATCCGCGTCTCAGGGCCTGGAAGGGTCCGCACGGGCGGTCCAGTAGTCGGCCTTGTCGGGAAAGATCCAGCGCACGCCGCCGCGTGGATCGGGCTGGTCGCCGGTGTAGCGCGGAATCAGGTGGATGTGCAGGTGGCCGATGGTCTGGCCGGCGGCCGGGCCGTCGTTGATGCCGATGTTGTAGGCGTCGGGGTGGAACTCGGCGTCGAGGCCGGCGCGGGCCTGATCGAGGAGGGTGAGGAGATCGGCACGCTCTTCGGCGGCCAGCTCGAAGAAACTGGCGATGTGGCGGCGGGGAATGATCAGGGTGTGGCCGGGGGAGATGGGGTAGGCGTCGCGCAGGGCGAGCGCGAGGGGGGTGGAAAGGCGGATGCGGTCTGCGGGGAGGGTGCAGAAGGGGCAGGGGTGCATGGAGGGCATCGAAAGAGAGTAACGGGAATTTCCGAGATTGATACGCCGCCTGCACCGAGTGACCTGATCGGCATGGCGACCTCATCGACGGGCTCGTCCTGCAGTTCGGCCATGCTGGCGGTGGCGGTTGCTGGTCGGCTCTGATGACGTGCGGATTCCGGGCTGGCGAAAGTTCTTCCGGCGTCAGGACGGCGCCTTCGGCGGCAGTGGCCCGGGCATGTCGCGCCATCGCGGCGGAAGCGAGTGCGGAAAGCCCACGGGTGCATGGGCCATGGTTCGTCGTCAGAGCTGCAATTCCCCCCGCTGCCGGCCCTCGCTCAGCGCCGCCGCGGTCAGGGTCTGGCCGTCGGCCGCGAGGCGTTCCAGCAGGCTGTCCGGTGCAGGGTCCGAGCGCAGGGTGCTTCGCAGCGCCGCGAAGGCTTGGGCGAAGGCTGCGGGCCGCTGCCTGAACTGGTCGAGCAGGAATGCGTCCGGGCGCTGGACCTCGATGCCGAGAGCGGCGAGCTTGTGAATGCCGAAGTCGCGGGTGTTCCTGGTGACCAGGCTGACCACCGGGGTGCCCGGGTAGTAGCCTTCGGCGAGGATGGCTGCGGCGCACGCGGCGACGTGGGTGTCCTTTGCGGAGCGCATGGCCGGTGCCACGCTGGCGAACCGGGCCTGGACCAGCTGTGTAGGGATCTCCGCCTGCGGCAGGGCGGCCCGCATGAGGTTCTCGTGGCGTCTGGCGGAGTCGGTGTCGGGCTTCCGGCCGGTGTCGACGAGGGCGCGGCTCAGCTCGTCGAGAATCAGGGGGCTCCAGTGCAGGCGGATCAGTCCTTGGTAGTCGAGGTGGATCAGCAGGCCGCGGGTGGTCGCGCCGAACAGGGTGTCGGCGTCGGCGACGACAGGGATCACGGCGTTCAGCCCGCGAAGATCTCGCTGTCGAGGTCAACCCCGAGCTGGCCGAGGGCCTTGCAGCGCCGGGTCTGCTCCTGGCGGTGCCAGGCTAGGACGGCCGACTTGAGGACCCGTCGCTGCTTGCCCACCTGCTGGTGCAGCGGGATGTCACCGGCTTCGATGCGGGCCACGATGTACGGTCGGGAGACGCCGACCAGGTCGGCCGCATCCTGGGTGGTGAGGACCGGGTCGGCTGCCGCTTCGGCTTTGGTGGTCGTCGGCTTGTGGGTGCTGCTGCTGATGCTCGGGCTCTGGAAGAGTTGGGCGAACTCATCCTTGATCAGCCGTGTGGCCTGGGGGGTCAGCTTGACGTGGCGCCGCACGACTTCGACCAGCGGGTCGATGTCGATGTTCACGGACAGCGCGGGAGGCGCGATGCGCTGCAGGGCGCCGGTGGGCTTGCGGACGGTCTTCATGCGCGGAGTTTAGCAGGCCAACTCGAAATACTCGAATCTTGCGAAACAACGAGCCAGGCCGGCGACGGAAGGAACAGGGCGGGTCTTGATCCTCGAGGTGCTGGAGGACCTCGCGGTCGTGGCCCTGGCGCTGCTGCCAGCTCCCTGTGGGCCTGGGCGTCTCCCCGCTGCGCGGGGCCGGGCTGTCGCGCTGCGCGTCGAGCCACCGGGGTACCGGCGCCTCGCCCCTGACGGGATTCCATCCCTGACACAACACGGTCAGGCCGGCGGTGTTGTCAAATTGCAGTAACGTCCGATGAAGTCACGACGCGCCCTTTGGCTCTGCAGGGATGGATCCCTGGCGCGCGCGGCATGTCGGCGGTAGGCCGACGGGGCGACCTGCAAGACCTCGCAGATCGGCTCGACCCCGAATGCGTCTCGTTGTTCGTCGATGAAGCCGTACAT
>JAGWVN010000085.1 GCA_018970865.1 Betaproteobacteria bacterium | reverse complement strand
GCCGGGGCCGGCCCTGTCTCGGCGATCGACGCCGCGCCCGGCGTCCCGGCGGCCGTGGCCGACGCCGGCGCATCGGGCACGGCCGAGCCGGAGACCGCCGCGGGCCCGGGGGCGGTGCCCGACGCCCCGGGATCCCCGCCCTCGTCGGAAGAGGCCCCAGACGGCGCAGCCGGCGTCTGCGGCTCGCGCCCGGCGGGTTCGGGTGCCGGCTCGGAGGCCGGCGCGCGCGAACGCATCGCCGGCGGGAGCGGGGATGGCGGGGTCTGCGACACCGAGGACAGGGGCGCAGTCTCAGCGAGCAGGCTGACCCGCACCGGCGGGGGACGCGCGGGCGCGGCGGCCCGCATGCCGTCGAACCCGCGCTGCAGGGCCAGGAGCGCGAGCGCATGCCCGACGATGATCAGCACCGCCACCGCGAGCGCCAGCGCCGGCTGGCGGCCCGCGCCGCGCCCGGGCATCAGCAAGCCCGTCATGCGCCGCCAGGACCGAGGCGCCCGCGCATCAGAGCACGGCCGGCCGGTCCGGCAGCTCGTCGGGGTTGCGGGCGCCAGTCAGCGCCGGAAAGGCCTCGGTGAGCAGCGCATTGATCCGCGCCACCGCGGCCTGCAGCCCGTCCGCGCCCTGCCCGGCTGCGAAGGCCCGCGCCAGGTCGTGGGCCACGGCGTCCCACTGCGCCTGGGGAACCGCGCGGGCGGCGGCGCGGTCGGCGACGATCTCCACCGCGTGGTCGGCCAGCAGGAGGTAGAGCAGCACGCCGTTGTTGCCCTCGGTGTCCCACACGCCCAGGCGCCCGAAGACCTCGAGCGCGCGCTCGCGCGGGCTCAGGCCGCGCAGCACGGTGAGCGGCGCGAGCGAGGGCTCGAGCGCCACCCGAAGCTCGGCGAGGTGGCCTCGCTCCCCCGCGCCGACCTTCGCCGCCACCGCGGTGAGCGCCGCCGGGTCGATGGTCCGCCGCAGGTCGGCATGATCGGTGAGCAGATGGCGCAGCGCCCGCCGCAGGCGCGAGCCGGTTCCGCCGGGCTTCGCGGTGCCCCCCATTACCAGTCTCCCGAGGCGCCACCGCCACCGAAGCTGCCGCCACCGCCGCTGAAGCCGCCACCGCCACCGCCGCCGCGGCCGCCGCCCCAGCCCGATCCCGCCCAGCCGCCATCACCGGTCCAGACCCGGCCACGCCCGCCCGACCGCGCCCCCGGGCCTGCGCCCAGCGCCGCCAGCACCAGCACGATCATGGCCACCCCCACCGCCACGGGCAGCGCCACCAGCAGGCCCTGACCCTGCCAGAAGGCCATCGCGCCGCCGCCCAGACCCGACAGGAGCGAGGCCGGCCGACGGCCGATGCGCCGCGCGGCGGCCAGGCCGAAGAGCACCGCGAAGGCGATCAGCGCCAGCCAGTCGGTGTCTGGGGTGGGCGCCTCGGCGGGATGCCAGGGCGCGGGCAGGGGCTCGCCATCGATCAACCGGATCAGGTCGGCGACGCCGGCCTCGATGCCCGCGCCGAACGCGCCCTCGCGCAGGCGCGGCGCGATGGTCTCGGCGATGATGCGCTTGGCCAGCGCATCGGGGATGGCGCCCTCCAGCCCGCGGCCGACCTCGATGCGCAGCTTGCGCTCATCGCGCACCACCAGCAGGAGCACGCCGTCGTCGACCGCCTGCGCGGCGCCGGCCGGACCACGCCCCAGGCGCCAGGCCTCGACCACCCGCAGCGCGAACTCCGCGACCGTCTCGGGCGCGATCGCCGGCACGGTCAGCACCGCGATCTGTGCACCCTTGCGCTGCTCGAGCGCGGCCAGCACGGCCTCGATGCGCTCGCGCTCGGCCGGCTGCAACACCCCGGCCTGGTCGACCACCCGCCCGGTGAGCGCGGGCACGGCCCGCAGCGGCTGGGCCTGCGCGCCCACCGGCACCAGCGGGCCGGCCAGCAGCAGCAGGGCCAGCAGCCAGGCGATCACGCCACGCTACCGGCTGGCCGGCGCCGGCGCCGGCGAGTTGAATTCCACCTTCGGCGGCGTGGCGATCGCCTTGGCGTCCTCGACCGCGAATTGCGGCTTGACGCCGTGGCCGAAGACCATGGCGGTGAGGTTGACCGGGAACTGCCGCACCAGCGTGTTGTAGCGCTGGATGGCATCGATGTGCCGCTTGCGGGCCACGGCGATGCGGTTCTCGGTGCCCTCGAGCTGCGCCTGCAGGTCGCGGAAGTTGGCGTCGGACTTCAGTTGCGGGTAGTTCTCGGTGACCACCAGCAGGCGCGAGAGGGCGCCGCCGAGATCGCGCTGGGCCTGCTCGAAGCGGCGCAGGGATTCGGCGTCGGCAGGATCGACCTTCACCTGGCCCACCCGGGAGCGCGCCTCGGTGACCCGGGTGAGCACCTCCATCTCCTGGCCGGCGAAGCCCTTGACGGTGTTCACCAGGTTGGGGATGAGATCGGCGCGGCGCTGGTACTGGTTGAGCACCTCGGCCCAGGTGGATTGCGTGGCCTCGTCGGCGCTCTGGATGTCGTTGTAGCCGCAGGCCGACAGCAGGCCGATCGTGACGGCGAGCAGCAGGCGCTTCAGGGTCTGGGAAACGGTCATGGACTCTCCGGTGCGGTGCGATGCCGTGCGATGGGCGGCGATGATCGGCGGGTCGGCCGGCCGGCAGGCGCGCCGGGCGCCCCCGCGCGACGAAGATGAGGGCCGGGGCCCGGGCCCGCAAGACCCCGGGCCGGGTGGCGGCTGCGCCGGCTCAGGCGCGGCGCAGCCGGGCCGCGAACTGCTTGCGGAACTTGGCCACCTTGGGCGCCACCACCGCCATGCAGTAGCCCTGGTAGGGATGGCGCTCGAAGTAGCGCTGATGATAGGCCTCGGCCGGCCAGTAGTCGGGCAGCGGCGCCAGCTGCGTGACGATCGGTCGGTCGTAGACATCGCCGCGGCCAAGCTCGTCGATCAGGGCGCGGGCGGTGTCGTGCTGGGCCGGGCTGGTGTGAAAGATCACCGAGCGGTACTGCGTGCCGACATCGGCGCCCTGACGGTTGAGCGTGGTGGGATCGTGGATGGCGAAGAAGATCCCGAGGATGTCGCGATAGCCGATGCGCTGCGGGTCGAACTCCACCCGCACCACCTCGGCATGGCCGGTGTCGCCATTGCACACCGCCTCGTAGGAAGGATTGGGCACGCTGCCGCCGGCATAGCCGGATTCCACCGAGATCACGCCCTCGACATCGAGATACACCGCCTCCAGGCACCAGAAACACCCGCCGCCCAGCACTGCCACTTCGGTTCCCATGCGATCGCCTCCCGAGAAGTGCGGCAAAGGCCGCGCTCGACATGATATCGGCCTGCCGGGCCCCGACGCCGCCCGGGCGGGCCTTCGAGGGGCATGGTCTCGGCAACGGCTAAAATCACGGTTTCGACCTCCGCGCAGGAAAGCCATCCATGAGTTCCGAGAAGTCCGCCAAGGCCCAGTTCCAGTGGGATGACCCGCTGCTGCTCGACGCCCAGCTCACCGAAGACGAGCGCATGGTGCGGGAAGCCGCCCACGCCTATTGCCAGGACAAGCTGCTGCCCCGGGTGACCGAGGCCTTCCGTCACGAGAAGACCGATGTGGCGATCTTCCGCGAGATGGGCGAGCTCGGCCTGCTCGGCCCGACCATCCCCGAGCAGTACGGCGGCCCCGGGCTCAACTATGTCTCCTACGGCCTGATCGCCCGCGAGGTTGAGCGCGTCGACTCCGGCTACCGCTCGATGATGAGCGTGCAGAGCTCGCTGGTGATGCTGCCCATCCACGACTTCGGCACCGAGGCCCAGCGCCAGCGCTACCTGCCGCGGCTGGCCAGCGGCGAGTGGATCGGCTGCTTCGGCCTGACCGAACCCAACCACGGCTCCGATCCCGGCAGCATGGCCACCCGCGCCCGCGCGGTGCCCGGCGGCTACGAGCTCACCGGCAGCAAGATGTGGATCTCCAACAGCCCGATCGCCGATGTGTTCGTGGTCTGGGCCAAATGCCAGGGCGGCGACTTCGACGGCCGCATCAAGGGTTTCATCCTCGATAAAGGCATGAAGGGCCTGTCGGCGCCCAAGATCTCCGGCAAGGTCGGCCTGCGCGCCTCGATCACCGGCGAGATCGTGATGGACCAGGTGCCGGTGCCCGAGTCGCAGCTGCTGCCGGGCGTGGAAGGCCTCAAGGGCCCGTTCACCTGCCTGAACAGCGCCCGCTACGGCATCGCCTGGGGCGCGCTCGGCGCGGCCGAAGACTGCTGGCACCGCGCCCGCCGCTATGTGCTCGACCGGCACCAGTTCGGCCGCCCGCTGGCGGCCAACCAGCTCATCCAGAAGAAGCTCGCCGACATGCAGACCGAGATCACCCTCGGGCTGCAGGGCTGCCTGCGGCTGGGCCGCATGAAGGACGAGGGCACGGCTGCCGTGGAGATCACCTCGATCATGAAGCGCAACTCCTGCGGCAAGAGCCTGGACATCGCCCGCATGGCCCGCGACATGATGGGCGGCAACGGCATCAGCGATGAATTCGGCGTGGCCCGCCACATGGTCAACCTCGAGGTGGTGAACACCTACGAGGGCACGCACGACATCCATGCGCTGATTCTGGGCCGGGCGCAGACCGGCATCCAGGCGTTCTCCTGAGGCACCCTGAGGGCGCGGCCCCGCCGCCGGGGACAGCCCTCACGGCGCGCCGCGCCGCTCCTGCACCAGAGACGGCGCTGGCTGCGCGCCGCGCCATCCCCGAATCAGGGCCGCCCCTCGCCGGGGGGCGCGCGCTCCTGGTCGGACACGATGCGGGCATCTTCCACGCCCTCCCGCCAGCGGCCACGCGCGTCGGGCCAGTCTGCGGCACCCGGTCCGCCCGGGAACCGGCCTGTGCCGCCGCTGCGGGCCGCGGCCTCGGCTTGCGCCTGGGCGGCTTGCGCGGCCTCGCGCAGGCTGCGGCGCACCGCCCGGGTGTTCCACCAGAACCAGCCCAGGGCCACCACCACCAGCACCGCGATCACCGCCAGGGCGGTGACCCAGAACACCAGCCCCAGCGCCACGGCGATGACCGCGCCGACTGCAGCCAGCAGCGAGGCGAGCGGCCCGCGGGCCGGGCGACGCAGGCCGGGCGGCAGGCGGCCGCCGAAACGATCGAAGGGGGAACGGGTCATCACCTCAGGGTACCCTAGGCGGCGGCCCCGGTGCGGGGTCAGACCTGGGTCAACCTGCCCTCGAAAGTCTTTCATGAAGATCACCCGTGTCACCGCCATTCCGCTGTCCTTCCGGCTGCCTGAAGGCAAGACCGTGCGCCTGGGCGTGGGCGCCACCACCAAGCGCGACGCGATCATCGTGCGGGTGGAGACCGACGAGGGCCTGACCGGCTATGGCGAGGCCCATCCCGGCCGCAGCCCCGGCGCCGTGGTGAGCCTGATCAACAGCACCCTGAACCCGATGATCGCCGGCATGGATGCCTGCGATGTGGTCGGCGTGTTCGCGCGGGTCAACCGCATGCAGCTTTCCTCGCATGGCCTGGGCGCCGGCGCCGCGCTCGCGGTCTCGGGCATCGACATGGCCCTGTGGGACATCCGCGGCAAGGCCGCCGGCATGCCGCTCTATCGCCTGCTCGGCGGCAGCCGGCGCCGCGTGCCGGCCTACGCCGGCGGCATCTCGATGGGCTTCCAGGACCCGGCCAGTCTGGTGGAGGAGGCGCAGGGCTATGTGGCGCGCGGCTATCGCGCGGTCAAGCTGCGCCTGGGCGACAACCCGCGCGACGACATCGCCCGGGTGCAGGCGGTGCGGGCCGGTCTGGGCGACGCCATCGAGATCCTCACTGATGCCAACACCGCCTACAGCCTCGCCGATGCCCGCCGGGTGATTCCGGCGCTGGCCGAGGCCCGCGTGGCCTGGCTGGAGGAACCCTTCGGCTGCAACGAGTGGGCCGCCTACCGGGCCGGCGCGGCGCTGTCGGCCCAGGTGCCGCTGGCCGCCGGCGAGAACCACTACACCCGCTTCGAGTTCGCCCGCATGATCGAGGAGCGCGCGGTGCAGATCCTGCAGCCCGACCTGTCCAAGACCGGCGGCATCACCGAGGGCATGCGCATCGCAGCCATGGCCTCGGCCTGGAGCCTGCCGGTGCATCCGCACAGCTCGGCCACCGGGCTCAACCATGCCGCGTCCATCCACTTCCTGGCGGCGCTCGACAACGGCGGCTACTTCGAGGCCTGCGTGTCGCCGTTCAACCCGCTGCGCGATCTGTTCGGCAGCACCTTCACCATCGGCGCCGACGGCTGCGTCGAGCCGCTCGACGCGCCCGGCATCGGCCTGGTGGTCGACGAGTCGCTGTTCGCGCAGTACCCCGCGATCGACGGCCCGGGCTATGTGGTGCGCTTCTGAGCGCGCGCGGGCTCCCGCGTCGGCCTACATGATCTGGTTGACGATGCCGCCCTCGGCGCGCATGGCCGAGCCGGTGGTGGCGCTGGCGCGCTCGCTGCACAGGTAGACCGCGGCGTCAGCCACCTCGCGGGCGCTGGTGAAGCGCGACAGCAGCGAGCTGGGCCGGTACTGGCGGAAGAACTGCGTCTCGAGTTCGGCCACGCTGATGCCGGCGGCCAGGGCCCGCTCGGCGCGCAGCCGCTCGGTGTTCTCGGTGCGGGTGGGGCCGGGCAGCAGCGCGTTCACGGTCACGCCGGTGCCGGCGAGCTCGATGGCGAAGCCGCGAGAGATCGCGAGCTGCGCGGCCTTGGTCATGCCGTAGTGGATCATCTCGCGCGGGATGTTCAGCCCCGACTCGCTCGACACGAACACCACCCGGCCCCAGCCGCGTCGGGCCATCGCGGGCGCATAGTGCCGCGTGAAGCGAACGCCGCTCATCACATTGGTGTCGAACATCGACTGCCATTGCGCGTCGGTGATCTCGAACGCGGCCGCGCGGCCATAGACGCCGAGGTTGTTCACCAGGATGTCGGCCTCGGGCAGCGCGGCGAAGACCGCGGCCGCGCCAGCCTCGGTGGCGCAGTCGGCGGCCGTGCCGCCGGCTTCGCAGCCCGGCACGGCAGCGGCCAGCCGCGCCAGCGCGGCCTCCACGCCGGCCTGGCTGCGCCCGGTGATCCACACCCGCGCGCCCTCGGCCGCCAGCCCTTGCGCGATCGCGTAGCCGATGCCGGCGGTGGCGCCGGTGATCAGCGCGCGCCGCCCCGTGAGTCCCATGTCCATCGAGATGCCTTCCCGGGGCGAGTGCCCCTCATGAATCGGTGGATGCCAGTCCGAAGCCGACGATCGCCGCGCCGAGCTTGCCGCCCTGCTCATCGGCAAGCGCGGCCTCGCGCAGCGCCGCCATCACGGCTGCCGCGCCGGCGCGCGCGCGCAGCGCCGGCAGCAGGCCGAACAGGCGCTGATAGTTGCCCAGGCCTCGGGCATGCGTGTCGGCATAGCCCTTGACCAGCCGCTGGTTGCGGATGAGCTCCAGCGCCAGCGCGGGGTCGGTGTCGAGCAGGTCGTCGATGGCGGCCAGCCAGGCGTCGATCAGCGCGCGCTCGCGGCGATGGCGCAGGCTGCCGCGCCGCCAGCGGC
Organism: Betaproteobacteria bacterium; assembly: GCA_018970865.1. Lineage (GTDB taxonomy): Bacteria > Pseudomonadota > Gammaproteobacteria > Burkholderiales > Burkholderiaceae_E > Quisquiliibacterium. The sequence continues at coordinate 10,360 of JAGWVN010000085.1, read as the reverse complement.
GAAGCCGCGCCAGCAGAAAGAGGCTCAGATAGCCGCCCGGCGAGGAGGTGCGCACCACCCGGCCACGCCCCAGGAAACGGCCGAGCAGCGCGGCCAGCAGGCCACCGGCCAGCACCCGCCGGCCGAGCGCCTCGGGCAGCAGATCGGCGATCTCGTCGAGGCGGGGATGCAGGAATTCGTCGAGCACCAGCACCTGATCGGGCGCGAGATTCGATGCCGCGGCCACCCGGTCGAGCCGGTCGGGCCGGGTCTTCAGATCGGCCACGCGGATGACATCCTCGTAGCTCATCCACAGGGCGAGGTGCCGGGCGAGTTCCTCGAGCAGGGCCGGTGCCGGCCGGCGCGCAAGGATGCGCTCGAGCAGCCCGAGGTACTCGGCGGCATAGGCCACGTCCTGGTACTCGGCCAGCCGGCGGATGCCGTGGATGGCGGTGGCCTGCACACCCGCGGGCACTGCCCCCCGGATGCGCTCGGCCAGGGCAGCGAGCGCCGGCCCGACCCGCGGCAACGCGGGTTCGTCGCCCGGCCGCGCCGGTTCGGCCGCGGCGGCGGCCGCGTGAGCCGCGTTGCCGGCATGAGGCGCGGTGGCGACATGAAGCGCGGTGGCGACATGAGGCGCGGTGGCGGTGGCGTCGGACGCCTCGGCGGCCAGCGCCCGTACCGCGCCCTCGTGGCCGGCCTGAAAGGCCGCCAGGCTGGCCGCCACACCCACGCCGCCACGCTCGATCGCGGCGCGGAAATCGGCCAGCGCGAAGGGCAGCCGGCCGCTGGCCGCGATCGCGCCGAACAGCGCGGCGCCGATCGGTGCCTGCGAAGGCGCGCACAGCGCGGCGAAATCGGCGAGCACGCCGGCGCGCGCCGCCGCACGACAGGCCTGCAACAGCCGCTGCGCATCAACCCGGCCGTCGCCCATCGCCATCTTTTCGGTCATGGCATAGACCCGGTGGGTGGAGGCCACCAGCACCGTGCGATCGGGCGTGACCAGACCGCGCTGCACCGCGCGCGCGGCCTCCATGAGCTCGGAGGCCACGGCGAGGTCGACCTCGCCGGCGGTGGGCATCAGCGCGAGCACCGGCTCGCGCCCGCCGGCGGCGGGATGGTCGCGCGGAAAGAGCTCCAGGTAGTAGATCGTGGCGCCCGTGCGCTGCGCCACGCCGGGCACCGAGGTGGCCTGGGCGTGCCAGCCGGCATGCTCGGCGAGATCGGCCAGCCAGTCGGCGAGCACCCCGCCGCCCTCCCCGCCCATGGCGAGGATGGCGATGGTGATCGGCCGCGGCGCGGCGATCATCCGTGGATGGCGCGCAGGCGGGCCTGCTCGCCGCGCGACAGCCAGCCGGCCAGCCAGCGCCCCAGGCGGGCGCGCCAGCGCTCCAGGCGGCCAGGATGGCTGATGATGCCGGCCCGATGGAAGGACGGGCACAGCACCGCGGCGTGCGAGACCTCGCCGCACAGGCCGCAGCCCACGCAGCTCTCGAGCACGGTGGCCACCGGATCGCGGCGCAGCGGGTCGGGATTGTCGCGCACCGACAGCGAGGGGCAGCCCGAGAGCCGGATGCAGGAGTGATCGCCGGTGCAGGTCTCGGCATCGACGCCAAACCGTTCCCGCACGGTGCGCTCGCCGGCGGCGATCCGCGCCCGCATCGCCGGTCGCTCGCGGCGCTGGCGGTTGAGCATGCACTCGCTGCTGGCCACGATCACCTTGGGGCCGGGTTCAGGGGTGGTCAGCGCCTCGCGGAAGGTGTCGCGCAGCCCGGCGACATCGTAGGTGCGGCTCACGGATCGCACCCAGGACACGCCCACGCCGCGCACCGCGGCCTCGATGCTGTGGCGCGTGGAGCGGATGGGGTTGAGCGCGCGCGACGAGGGCAGGTCCTGTCCGCCGGTGGCCGCGCTGTAGCTGTTGTCGACCACCACCAGGAGATTGTCGGTGCGGTTGAACACCGCGTTGCCCACGCCGCTGGTCAGTCCGTTGTGCCAGAAGCCGCCATCGCCCATGAAGCTGATCGTGCGGCGCCGGGTCTGGTCGGTGTTGAGCGCCGCGGCGCCCGCCCAGCCCAGCCCGTAGCCCATGGTGGTGGCGCCGATGTCGAAGGGCGGCAGGATCGAGAACAGATGGCAGCCGATGTCGGCGCTGACATGGTGGTGGCCGAGCTCACGCTCGACCAGCTTCAGCGCAGTGAAGATCGGCCGCTCCGGGCAGCCGGTGCAGAACGAGGGCGGGCGGGCGTGGATGTGCGGATCGGCCTCGCGCAGCAGTTGTTCGCGCTCGGCGGTGTCGGCGCCCGGCAGGCGCGGGCTGCGATCGGCCGCCGGCGCGGCCACCACCGCCGGCAGCGCGGTGTGGGCGGCCGCCGGCAGCGTCACCCCTTCGAGCAGCTGCGGCGCGCAGCGGCGCAGGAAACGCACGACCGCCTTGAGCATGACCGCGCCGGTGAGCTCGCCGGCCATCGGCAGCATGTCCTTGCCGTGCACCCGCGTGGCGCTGTCGGCCTTGCGCAGGATGGTCTCGATGTTCTGCTCGATGAACGCGGGCTGCCCCTCCTCCACCAGCAGCACCGCGTGCTTGCCCGCGCAGAAGTCGAGCAGCTCGTCGTCGACCAGCGGGTAGGTCACATTGAGCACATAGAGCGGCACCCGGGTTTCGCCCCAGGCATCGGCCAGCCCGAGCAGCTGCAGCGCGCGCACCACCGCGTTGTACATGCCGCCCTGCAGGATGATGCCGAAGGGCTGCGCCTGCGCCGCGAAGCGCTCGTTCAGGCCGTGTTCGCGGATGAAGCGCTGGGCGGCCGGCCAGCGCTGCGTGATCTTCTCCTGCTCGTGCAGGAAACTGGCCGGCGGCAGCACGATGCGGTCGACGTCGCGGCGCGGATGCTCGATGGCGTCCTTCAGCGTGAACGCGGCGCGGCGGTTGTCGCGGGCCGTGAAGCGGCCGCGTACATGGCAGGCGCGGATGCGCAGTTCGAGCATCACCGGGGTACGGGTGGCCTCGGAGAGCTCGAAGCCCTTCTCGACCATGGCCACGATGCTCGGCAGATTGGGCCGCGGGTCGAGCAGCCAGACCTGCGACTTCATGGCGAAGGCGTGCGAGCGCTCCTGCATGATGCTCGAGCCCTCGCCGTAGTCTTCGCCGACGATGAGCATGGCGCCGCCGGTGACCCCGCCCGAGGCGAGATTGGCCAGGGCATCGGCCGCCACATTGGTGCCCACGGTGCTCTTGAAGGTGACCGCGCCGCGCAGCGGATAGTGCACCGAGGCGGCGAGGGTGGCCGCGGCGGTGGCCTCGCTGGCGCTGTGCTCGAAGTGCACGCCGAGCTCGCGCAGGATGTCGTCGGCGTCGGTGAGCACATCCATCAGGTGAGAGATGGGCGCGCCCTGGTAGCCGGCCACATAGGCCACGCCGGCCTGCAGCAGCGCCTTGGTGACTGCGAGGATGCCCTCGCCGAGGAACTCCTCGCCCTCGCCAAGCCGCAGCTTGCCGACCTCGGCCCGGAATGAACGCTCGGCCATGACTGCGCAGCGATGCCGCGGGGCGGAGGCGGACGCGCTCGCTACTGCGAGACGATCAGCGCGCCGGCCGGCCCGGTGGCGAGATAGGTGTTCAGGCCGAAGCCCGCGGCGCCCAGCGAGGCCGTGGTGCCCGAAGTGGCCGCTGCCCAGGTGAGCCCGTCGGTGCTGGCGAGCACGGTGCCGGCCGCGCCCACCGCGACATAGCGGCTGCCGTAGGCCACCGCGCGCAGGCTGCTGCCGGTGCCCGAGGCGGCCGGCGCCCAGTTCAGGCCATCGGCGCTGCCGGTCAGCGCGCCGCCGTCGCCCACCGCCACCACCCGGCCGTTGCCCTGCGCCAGGGCGCGCAGCGTGGCGGTGGTGCCCGAGGCGGCCGGCGCCCAGTCGGTGAGATTGGCGCTGGTGAGCAGCGTGCCGCCGGCGCCGGCCACCACGGCGCGATCGCCATAGGCGCCCGCGGCGTAGAGCGACGCCGTGGTGCCGCTGGCAACCGCGATCCAGGTGCCGGCATCGGTGCTGCGCAGCAGGGTGCCGCCGTCGCCCACCGTGTAGTACTGCCCGAGCAGGTAGGCGATGCCGTTGAGCGTGGCCGTGGTGCCCGAGCCCGCGGCGCTCCAGGTGATCCGGTCGGTGCTGACCAGCACGGTGCCGCCAGCGCCCACCGCCACATAGCGCCCGCCGGCGAAGGTGATCGCCTGCAGGTTGGCGGAGGTGCCGGAGGCGGCGGCGGTCCAGGTGACCGCGTCGGTGCTGATCAGGATGGTGCCGGCATCGCCCACCGCCACGAAACGCGTGCCGTCGAAGATCAGCGCGTTCAGGGTGACCGTGCCGGTGACGGCCCCAGCGCTCCAGACGCTGCCCGCCGGCCGGGGCGTGACCGCGATCGGGGCGGAGGTGGGACCGGCCTTGGAGCCGCTGCTGGAGGCCGCCACGATGAACGCGTACTGGGTGCCGTTGGTGAGGCCCGTGATCGCCTGCGGCGACTGGGCCAGCCGCATCGAGCGGTAGCCGCTGACCTGCATCGACCCGGGGAAGGCAACGGTGTCGCCGGGCGCGTAGAAGATCCAGTACTCGAGGCCGGCCTCCTGGGTGAAGCTGACCACCGCGCGGCTGTCGCCCGCGGTGACGGACACGCCGGTGGGCATGCCGGGGACCGAGGGCGAGCCGCCGCAGGCCGACAGCAGGAGCGTGATCAGGGCGGCGAACCAGGCGAGGGGATTTTTCATGGAGGAACGCTTTCGACGGGCGTCGGCAAGGGTATCAGAAGCCACCCCTATAATCGGACGCTGCCCGCCAGGGCGACCGGCCGGCGCGGGCTGGCCGCGCATCCGCAGGAGAACCGCATGCAGGAATCATCCGACCGGGCCACGCGTCCGGCATCGCCGCGCCCGGTGGGCGTGATCGGCCTGGGGGCCATGGGCATGGGGGTGGCACGCACCCTGGTGCGCAAGGGCTTCGAGGTGCATGCCTGCGACCTGCGCGAGCATGCGCGCGCCGAGATCCGCGCGGCCGGCGGTCATGCCCACGAGACGCCGGCCGCGGTCGCCGAGCGGGTGTCGGCCCTGATCGTGCTGGTGGTCAACGCGCAGCAGACCGAGGCGGTGCTGTTCGGTCCGCAGGGCGCGGCCGAGGCGCTGGCCGCCGGCAGCGTGGTGATCGCCTCCAGCACGGTGGCCCCGGATGTCGCCGAGCGGCTCGGCGAGCGCCTGGCCGCCATGGGCCTGCGCCTGCTCGACGCGCCGGTGTCGGGCGGCGCCGCGCGCGCGGCCAGCGGCGAGATGACGGTGATGGCCTCGGGCGCGCCCGACACCTTCGCCGCGGTGGAGGATGTGCTGGGCGCGATCGCCGCCCGGGTGTACCGGCTGGGCGACGCGCCCGGCATGGGCTCCAAGGTGAAGATGATCAACCAGCTGCTGGCCGGCGTGCACATCGCCGCGGCCACCGAGGCGATGGCCCTGGGCATCCGCGCCGGCATCGATGCCGGGCAGCTCTACGAGGTGATCTCGAACAGCGCCGGCGCAAGCTGGATGTTCCAGAACCGGGTGCCGCACATCCTCGCCGGCGACTACACGCCGCTGTCGGCGGTGAACATCTTCGTGAAGGATCTCGGCATCGTGCTCGACTCCGCGCGCCAGCTCACCTTCCCGCTGCCGCTCACCTCGGCGGCGCACCAGATGTATCTCGCCACCAGCGCCTGCGGCCTGGGTGGCGAGGATGACTCGGCCGTGATCAAGATGTTCCAGCGCCTGACCGACATCGCGCTGCCCGAGCCGAAGGCCTGACGCCATGCTGCTCGGCTGCATCGCGGACGACTTCACCGGCGCCACCGACCTCGCCGGCATGCTGGTGCGCGGCGGCATGCGCACCCTGCTGGTCATCGGCGTGCCAACGCCGCAGACCCTGGCCGGACTGCAGGCCGACGCGGTGGTGGTGGCGCTGAAGTCGCGCACCATCCCCGCCGCCGAGGCGGTGGCGCAATCGCTCGCCGCCTGGCAGGCGCTGCGCGCGGCCGGGGCGCGGCAGTGCTTCTTCAAGTACTGCTCCACCTTCGACTCCACCGATGCCGGCAACATCGGTCCGGTGACCGAGGCGCTGATGCGAGCCACCGGCGCCGCCTTCACCATCGCGTGTCCGGCCTTTCCCGAGAATGGCCGCAGCATCTACCGGGGTCACCTGTTCGTGGGCGACGCGCTGCTCAGCGAATCCGGCATGCAGAACCATCCGCTCACGCCGATGACCGACGCCAACCTGGTGCGGGTGCTGCAGCGCCAGACCGCCCTGCGGGTGGGGCTCGCCCGGTTCGACACCGTGGCCGCGGGCGCCACCGCGCTGGCCGCGCGCCTGCAGACCCTGCAGGCCGAGGGCGTGGCCATTGCCATCGTCGACGCGCTCGGCAATGCCGACCTGCTCGCCATCGGCCGGGCCTGCGCCGAGCTGCCGCTGATCACCGGCGGTTCGGGCGTGGCGCTGGGTCTGCCGGCCAACTTCGCGCGGGCCGGGCTGCTGCCCGCCGATCCGGCGCTGGCCGCGGCCATGCCGGCGCTTCGCGGCCACGCGGCAGTGCTGTCGGGCAGCTGCTCCAGCGCCACCAACGCCCAGGTGGCGGCCTGGCGCGAACAGCATCCCTCGCTGCGCATCGACCCCCTGCGCATCGCCGCCGGCGACCCGGTGCTGGAGAGCAGCCTGCAGTGGGCGCTCGAGCGTCTGCCGCAGGGGCCGGTGCTGATCTACGCCACCGCCGAGCCGGCGCAGGTTCGCGAGGTGCAGCAGGCGCTCGGCGTGGAGGCCGCCGGCCACCTGGTCGAGACCGTGATGGCCGGCCTGGCGCGGGGACTGGTGGCCGCGGGCGTCGATCGGCTGGTGGTCGCGGGCGGCGAGACCTCCGGCGCGGTGGTCGAGGCGCTCGGGCTGAGCTGCCTGCGGGTGGGCCCGCAGATCGATCCCGGCGTGCCCTGGATGCTGGCCGAGGCCCCGCCGGAGCGCCCGCCCCTCGCGCTGGCGCTGAAGTCGGGCAACTTCGGCAGCACCGACTTCTTCGCCAAGGCGCTCGCGCAGCTGGAGGCCGCGGCGTGAGCGTGAGCCATGCCGCGCTGCGCGACACGCTGTGCCGCATCGGCCGTTCGCTCTTCGAGCGCGGCCTCACCCATGGCTCCACCGGCAACCTCAGCGCGCGCGCCGGTGACGGCTTCCTGATGTCGCCCACCGGCGTGAGCCTCGGCCAGCTCGACCCGGCCCGGCTGTCGCTGCTCGACGCGCGGGGCCGGCTGGTAGCGGGCGATGCGCCCACGAAGGAAAGCTTCCTGCACCTGGCGGTCTATGCCGAGCGGCCCCGGGCCGGCGCCGTGGCGCACCTGCACTCGCATCACGCCACCGCGGTGTCGGTGCTGGCCGATGTCGATCCCGACAACGCCCTGCCGCCGATCACCGCGTATCAGGTGATGCGGGTGGGCGTGCTGCCCCTGGTGCCGTATCACCCGCCCGGCGACCTGTCGCTGGCCGACGCGGTGCGCGCCCGCGCCGGCCGCCATCACGCCATGCTGCTGGCCAATCACGGCCCGCTCGCGGCCGGAACCGACCTCGCCGCGGCGGGCGACACCGTGGAGGAGATCGAGGCCAGCGCCCGCCTGCATCTCAGCCTGCACGGCCGCGCCTGCCGATGCCTGGACGCGGCCGAGGTGGCCGCGCTGCGCGCGCGATTCCCGGTGACCTGCTGAAGCGCTCAGGCCGGCTTGCGCTGCGGATAGCGACGCGAGATCTGCTCGGCCACGCACACCGGCCGGTCAGAGCCCTTGCGCTCGAAGGTGGCCTGCCAGGTGACCTGCGTGCCGCCATCGGGCATGGCGTCGCAGCCCAGCAGCGTGAGCCGCACCCGCACTTCGCTGCCCACCGGCACGGGCGCGGTGAACCGGACCCGGTTCAGGCCGTAGTTCACGCTCATCTGCGCGTCGCGCACCGCGATGGTCCGGCCCATGAACATCGGCAGCAGCGACAGCGTGAGAAAGCCGTGGGCGATGGTGCCGCCAAAGGGCCCCGTGGCCGCGCGCGCCGGGTCGACATGGATCCACTGATGGTCGCCGGTGGCCTGCGCGAAGAGATCGATGCGCTCCTGGGTGACCGTCTCCCAGTCGCTGACGGCCACCTCGGTGCCCACGCAGCGGCCGAGCTCGGCCAGGGTCTGGAATTCTCGTACGGGCATGGCTCTGTCTCCGGAAGGCGGCCGCGCGGGGCGGGGTGAGCGGCGGGGTGAGGCCTGAGCGGCAGGCCGACGCGGTGTGGTGGCCCGGGGCGCGATGTCAGTCGATGCGGACGCTGGCCGGGTCGATGGTGGCGGCCGGGAACTGCGGGTTCATGCGGGCCACGGTGCGCACCAGGATGTTCATCACCGCCCAGTCGCGGTACCACTTGTGATTGGCCGGGATGATGAACCACGGCGCCTGCGGCCGGTGGGTCTGCAGGATGGCCTCGCGGAAGGCCGCCATGTAGGCATCCCAGTGCCGACGCTGCTCGATGTCGTGGGGGTCGAACTTCCAGTGTCGATCGGGATCGTCGAGGCGGGCCTGCAGGCGCCGGGCCTGCTCGTCGCGGTCGATGTGCAGGAAGATCTTCACGACCGTGGTGCCTTCGTCGACCAGCATGCGCTCGAAGCCGCGGATGTGCCGGTAGCGGCGCTTCCATTGCGCGCGCGGCACCAGGCTGTTCACCCGCACCACCAGCACATCCTCGTAGTGGGAGCGGTTGAAGATGGCGATCTCGCCGGCGGCCGGCACCTGGCCATGCACCCGCCAGAGATAATCGCGGGCGAGTTCAGACACGCTCGGGCGCTCGAAGCGGGCCACCCGCACACCCTGCGGATTCACGCCCGAGAACACCTTGCGGATCACGCCGTCCTTGCCGCCGGTGTCCATGGCCTGCAGCACCACCAGCAGCCGCTGGCGCGACTCGGCATACAGGCGTGCCTGCAACGCCACCAGCTGCGAGCGCAGGACCTCGGTCTGTTCACGGGCGCTGGCCTCCTCGCCGCGAAAGCCCGGCGTGGCGCCGGCATCGAGCGTGCCGAGGTCGAGGTTCTCGGTGACGTCCACCCAGCAGCGGCGCCGGCCGGGCAGGGATTCGCGGGTCATGGGCGTTCCTCATGAGGGCGGCGGCCCAGTCTGCCACAATCGACGGATGTCGATTGCGGCGGACGATCGGGCGGCGCGACGCCCCTCAGGCGAAGAGCGAACCGGTGCTGCCCGGGGCCGGGGGCGGCGCGCAGGCCGATTCGATGGCGAGCAGCCGCGCCTTGGTGCGCAGCCCGCCCGGCGCCGAGAAACCGCCCGCCCGGCCGCGAGCCGCCAGCACCCGGTGGCAGGGCACCACGATCACGAAGGGATTGGCGCCCAGCGCCTGCCCCACCGCACGCGCCGCGCCGGGCTCGCCCAGCCCCCGCGCGAGCTCGCCGTAGCTGATCGTGCTGCCGGGGGCGATGTCGCGCGTGAGCCGGTAGACCTGACGGTGGAAGGCCGGGATGCGCGCCATGTCGAGCGGTACCTCGCGCAGGTGGCGGGGCTCGCCGCGCAGCAGCGCGACGATGCCGTCGATCGCGCCGCGGACCGGCGCCGGCGACTCGTCCTGGGCCACGCCGACGAGCGCCGGCAGGCCCCGGCCCAGCCGCGCCAGCGTGGCGGGGTCGTCGGCGTCGGGCAACTGCACCGCGAGCACGCCGCCCGCGCCCCAGGCGATCGCGCAGCGGCCCAGGGCCGTGTCGAACAGGCAGGCGCGGGCCTGCGCGCGCGCCGGGCTCCGCGCCCACTGCGAACCGAGATCCTCACGATGCATGCACTCACCCCGCGGGTGACTTTCAGGAGACCCTCATGGTAAGTCGACGACGCCTGATCCTCGGCGGCACCGCCGCCGCTGGCGCCCTGGTGATCGGCTGGCTGGCCGCGCCGCCGCGCCAGCGCCTGACCGGATCCCGCCCGCTGCCGGTGAAGCCCGACGAGTCGGCCCTCAACGGCTGGGTGAAGATCGGGGCAGATGACCGGGTGACGGTGATGATGGCCCGGGTGGAGATGGGCCAGGGCGTGAGCACCGGGCTGGCCATGCTGCTGGCCGACGAGCTCGACGCGCGCTGGGATCAGGTCCGCACCGAGGCCGCGCCGATCGACGACCTCTACAACAACATCGCCACCATCGTCGATGGCCTGCCCTTCCATCCCGATGACCGCGGCTGGCTGCGCGGAACGGCCGAGCATCTCACTGCTCGCGGCATGCGCGAGATCGGCCTGATGGCCACTGGCGGCTCCTCGAGCATCAAGGACCTCTGGCTGCCGATGCGCGAGGCCGGGGCCAGCGCCCGCGCGATGCTGGTGGCCGC
>JAGWVN010000183.1 GCA_018970865.1 Betaproteobacteria bacterium | reverse complement strand
GGCACCAGCGGCGTGGCGCCCGGCAGCGGCGTGATCATGTGGCCGCCCGTCTCGGTCTGCCAGAAGGTGTCGACGATCGGGCAGCGCCCGCCCCCCACCTGGGTGTGGTACCACATCCAGGCCTCGGGATTGATCGGCTCGCCCACCGAGCCGAGCAGCCGCAGGCTGGAGAGGTCGAAGTTGCGCGGGTGGGTGGCCGGGTCGGCATCGCAGGCCTTGATCAGCGAGCGGATGGCGGTGGGCGCGGTGTAGAAGATGCTCGCCTTGTGGCGCGCGATCATGGTCCAGAAGCGCGAGGCATTCGGCCAGGTGGGCACACCCTCGAACACGATCTGGGTGGCACCGCAGGCCAGCGGGCCGTAGGCCACATAGGTATGGCCGGTGACCCAGCCGATGTCGGCCGTGCACCAGAAGACATCATCGGGCTTGATGTCGAAAGTCCAGCGCGTGGTGAGCATCGCGTGCAGGATGTACCCGCCCGAAGCGTGCTGCACGCCCTTGGGCTTGCCGGTGGAGCCGGAGGTGTAGAGGATGAACAGGGGATGCTCGGCGCTCACCCACTGCGGCTCGCAGGTGTCGGCCTGACCGGCTTCGACCTGCGCCCAGGTGATGTCGCGGCCGGCCTGCATGGCCACCGGAGCGCCGGTGCGCTGGTAGACCACCACGGTGCGGATCGATTCGCAGCCGCCCAGCGCGAAGGCCTCGTCAACCGCCGGCTTCAGGGGAATGGCCTTGCCGCCGCGCATCTGACCGTCGGCGCAGATGACCAGCGTGGCGCCGGCATCCTGGATGCGTTCCTGCAGGCTCTTGGCCGAAAACCCGCCGAAGACCACCGAGTGGATGATGCCCAGACGGGCGCAGGCCTGCATGGCCACCACGCCCTCGATCGACATCGGCATGTAGATGATGGCGCGCTCGCCCTTGCCGAACCCCTGGGCCTTCAGGCCGTTGGCGAACCGGCAGACCCGCTGGTGGAGCTCGCGGTAGGTGACGCGCGTGACCGCGCCGTCATCGGCCTCGAAGATGAGGGCGGTCTTGTTCTCGGTGGGCGTGCCGAGATGGCGGTCGAGGCAGTTGTAGGAGACATTGAGCTCGCCGTCCTCGAACCACTTGTAGAACGGCGCCGCGGAGTCGTCGAGCGAACGGGTGAACGGCTTGTGCCAGAGCACCTGCTCGCGCGCCAGTCGGGCCCAGAATCCGGCGTGGTCGCGCTCGGCCTCGTCGCACAGCGCCTGGTACTGCGCCATGCCCGAGATGGTTGCCCGCTTCGCGAACTCCGCCGGGGGCGGAAACACGCGGTTCTCCTGCATGACAGTCTCGATCTGACCCGCCATCTGAACACTCCTCCGCAGTGGAATCGAGCCGCGTGGGGTCGCGGCTTCATTGGTCTGAAAATTATCCGGGGGCGCTTACGGACGGCTTACGGGGGGCACCGCCAACCCCCCGCGGCGCATCCGATAAACTGCGCGCTTCCCGATCGCTGGACGCAGCAACACGATGGACGAGAACCAACCCCTGAAAATCCTGCCCCGGCTGATCTTCGCCAGCCGATGGCTGCAGGTGCCGCTCTACCTCGGCCTGATCGTGGCCCAGGTGGTCTATGTGTTCCTGTTCGTGGAGGAACTGATTCATCTCGTCGAGCTGCTGTGGAACCCCGCGGCGCTGGACGCCACGGTCGATCGGCTCGGCATCGCCGAGCGAAACAAGGAAACGGTGATCATGATCATCGTGCTCTCGCTGATCGATGTGGTCATGATTTCCAACCTCCTGATCATGGTCATCGTCGGCGGCTACGAGACCTTCGTGTCGCGCCTGAGGCTGGAAGGCCATCCCGACCAGCCCGAGTGGCTCTCGCATGTGAACGCCAATGTGCTCAAGGTGAAGCTGGGCACCGCGATCATCGGCATCTCGTCGATCCACCTGCTGAAGACCTTCATCTCGGCCGGCACGCTGTCGGACAAGACCATGCTCTGGCAGAGCGTGATCCACGCCCTGTTCCTGGTGTCGGCGCTGGCCATCGCCCTGATCGACCGGGTGATGCACCACCCCGCGCCCAAACCCGACCGGGGCTCGCCCCGGCACTGACCCCCTGCCCCACTTCGCTCCGGAGACACGCATGACCGTGATCAAGCAGGACGACCTCGTCGAATCGGTGGCCGCCGCCCTGCAGTACATCAGCTACTACCACCCGGTGGACTACATCCGCCACCTCGCGCGGGCCTATGAACGCGAGCAGAGCCCGGCGGCGCGCGACGCGATCGCGCAGATCCTGACCAACTCGCGGATGTGCGCCGAGGGCCGCCGGCCGCTGTGCCAGGACACCGGCATCGTCAATGTCTATCTCAAGGTGGGCATGGATGTGCGCTGGCAGGGCTTCACCGGGTCGCTGGCCGATGCGGTCAATGCCGGCGTGAGCCGCGGCTACCTGCATCCGGACAATGTGCTGCGCGCCTCGGTGGTGGCCGACCCGCAGTTCGAGCGCAAGAACACCCGCGACAACACCCCCGCGGTGATCCACATGGAGATCGTGCCGGGCAACACCGTCGAGGTGACGGTGGCGGCCAAGGGCGGCGGCTCCGAGAACAAGAGCAAGTTCGTGATGCTCAACCCCTCCGACTCGGTGGTCGACTGGGTGATGAAGACCGTGCCCACCATGGGCGCGGGCTGGTGCCCGCCCGGCATGCTGGGCATCGGCATCGGCGGCACCGCCGAGAAGGCGATGATGATGGCCAAGGAGGTGCTGATGGAGCCGCTCGACATGCACGAGCTGCTCGCCCGCGGCCCGTCCAGCAAGCTCGAGGAGCTGCGCATCGAACTCTACGAGAAGGTCAACTCGCTGGGCATCGGCGCGCAGGGCCTCGGCGGCCTGAGCACGGTGCTCGATGTGAAGATCGCCATGTACCCCACCCACGCCGCCT
>JAGWVN010000182.1 GCA_018970865.1 Betaproteobacteria bacterium | reverse complement strand
ATGGCATCGGCTCCGGGAAATCGGGAAACGGTCGGGCTGCCGGCTGGCGCCCCGTCAGCCCTAAGCACGGCCCATGCCATGAGCGCCGAGCCGCCGCGTGGCTGTGCGACAGCACCCGCTCGCACCGTGATCGGGCGCCGAGGCTGCGTTCTGGGGCGTCATTCACTCGGCTGGCGCACCACCTGAAAAAGGGCTATGATCTTGGGTTGCCTTTTTCACAGGCAACTTTTCCATCGCCCCCGACCTTTCCCCCGCAGCGCTTGCTGGCGCCGCGGGCTGGCATTGCGGCTTTCCGGTTGGCGTCGATGTTCCACGCCAGCCCGTGCCTAGCCGCACGGCACCACCGCCCCGCTCGCAACGCCCGTGGCGGCCTGAAAGGTCTTTCCCATGAGTTTTTCCGATCTCGGCCTTGACGCCGGCCTTCTGTCGGCGGTGTCCGCCGCCGGCTATACCGATCCCACGCCCGTCCAGCGCGAAGCCATCCCCGCGGCGCTGTCGGGTGTCGATCTCCTGGTGTCCTCGCACACCGGCAGCGGCAAGACCGCCGCATTCATGCTGCCGGCGCTCCAGCGTCTGCTGCAGCCCTCGGCCACCCGCGGCCGCGGCCCTCGGGTGCTGGTGCTCACGCCCACCCGCGAGCTGGCGCTGCAGGTCAACAAGGCGGCGCTCGACTATGGCCGCGGCCTGCGCCAGGTGCGCACCGCGGCGCTGGTCGGCGGCAGCTCCTACGCGCTGCAGCTGCGGGCGCTGGAGCGTCCGCTCGATGTGGTGGTGGCCACGCCCGGTCGCCTGATCGACCACATCGAGCGCGGCCGCATCGACCTCTCCCGGGTGGAAGTGCTGATCCTCGACGAGGCCGATCGCATGCTCGACATGGGCTTCGTCGACGATGTCGAGACCATCGTCTCCCGCACCCCGGCCACCCGCCAGACCATGCTGTTCTCGGCCACGCTGGAAGGGGTGGTGGGCGATCTGGCTCGCCGGCTCACCCGCGACGCCCGCCGCATCGAGGTGGCCACCTCGGGCGAGCAGCAGGCCAAGGTCGAGCAGATCGTGCTCTATGCCGATGACCTCGCCCACAAGTCGAAGCTGCTCGATGCCCTGCTGCGCGATCCGTCCATGACCCAGTGCGTGGTCTTCGCCGCCACCAAGATGGCGGCCGAGCAGATCTCGCTGCAGCTCGAGGAGAGCGGGTTCAGCGCCGCGCCCCTGCACGGCGACATGCACCAGGGCCAGCGCAACCGCACCCTGCGCGGCCTGCGCGAGGGCCGCACCCGGGTGCTGGTGGCCACCGATGTGGCCGCGCGCGGCATCGATGTCGCCGGCATCTCGCATGTCATCAACTTCGACTCGCCGCGCCAGGCCGAAGACTATGTGCACCGCATCGGCCGCACCGGCCGGGCCGGGCGCACCGGCACGGCGGTCACCCTCATGGGCCACCATGAGCGTCATCGCGCCCGCGACATCGAGCGCTACACCGGCCAGCCGCTGCGCATCGAGACCATCGCCGGCCTCGAGCCGCGGCGCCGCCCGGCCAAGCCGGCCTGGGTGCCCGGCAAGCCCGGTCACGGCGCTCGGCCGGGATACAGCGCGAAGCACGGCGCCGACCATGGCGCCGGTCGCGGCGATGGCTACGGTCACGGCCCGGCCCGCGGTGGCGCAGGGCCGCGGGGTCCGGGTCGACCCGGCGCGTCGGCCCAGGGCCGACCCCCGGCCCACGCCCGGGCGCGATGAGCGCTACCGCCCCTGACCTGGCCGCTCCGCCATCGCGGGTGGCGGTGGTTGGAGGCGGTCCGGCCGGCCTGATGGCCGCCGAGGTCCTCGCCGGGGGCGGTTGCGCGGTGGAGCTCTTCGACGCCATGCCCTCGGTGGGCCGCAAGTTCCTGCTCGCCGGCCGAGGCGGCCTGAACATCACCCATGCCGAAGACGAGTCGCGGCTGCGCCGGCGTTACGGCGAGGCCAGCGACTGGCTGGAGCCGGCGCTGCTGGCCTTCGGCCCGCGGGCGCTGCGGGAATGGGTGCACGCCCACGGTATCGACACCTTCGTCGGCAGCTCCGGCCGGGTGTTCCCCGAGGGCATGAAATCGGCGCCGCTGCTGCGCGCCTGGCTGCATCGCCTGCGCGGCCAGGGCGTGCGCCTGCGCATGCGCCATCGCTGGACCGGCTTCGAGGATGACGCGTCCGCGGGCCCCTCCCGCGACGGCCTGTCTCTCGGCTTCGACACGCCCGAGGGCCACCGCAGCGAGCGCTTCGCGGCGGTGGTGCTCGCCCTCGGTGGCGCGAGCTGGGCCCGCCTGGGCTCCGACGGCCGCTGGTGGCCGCTGCTGGCTGACCGTGGCGTGCCGCTGGCCCCGCTGCTGCCGGCCAATTGCGGCTTCGATGCAGCCTGGTCGGCCCACTTCTCGCCGCGCTTTGCCGGCGCGCCGGTCAAGTCGGTGGCCGCGGCTGCCGCCGCTGACGCGCCGATGCGTCAGGGCGAATTCGTGGTGACGGCCAACGGCGTCGAGGGCAGCCTGGTGTATGCGCTCGCCGCCGAGCTGCGGGATCGCATCCTTGCCGAGGGGGCGGCCACGCTCTGGCTGGATCTCCTGCCTGATCGATCCCGCGAGCGGGTGCAGGCCGAGCTTGCCCGGCCGCGCGGCGCGCGATCGCTGAGCAACCACTGGCGGGCCCGGCTCGGGCTCACCGGGGTCAAGGCGGGCCTGTTGCGCGAGTGCGCGCCGGCCGGGTCGCTGGCCGATCCGGCCGCCTGCGCCGGGCTGATCAAGGCGCTGCCCCTGCGCCTGCTGGCGCCGCGCCCGATCGACGAGGCGATCAGCAGTGCCGGCGGCGTGCGCCGCGAGGCCTGCGATGCGCGCCTCATGCTCGGCGCGATCCCCGGGGTGTTCTGCGCTGGCGAGATGCTCGACTGGGAGGCGCCCACCGG
>JAGWVN010000084.1 GCA_018970865.1 Betaproteobacteria bacterium | reverse complement strand
CAGCTTCCGGGTGGGATTCTCCGTCCTGCTGTTCCTGCTGATCCTGTTTGCCCATGCGATGGGCTGGATCCAGAGCACCGGAATCCCGGTGCGGGTGGGCGGATGAACCGCTCAGGCGCCCGCCCCTGAAAAGACGCGGGGCTGCGCGCGGCAGCCCCGGTATGGGGGGCGCCCCTCAGGGGCGCCCGCTGACGCTGGCCCAGCCAGTCGCCTCAGAGCCAGTACACCACCACATACAGGCCGAGCCAGACCACGTCCACGAAGTGCCAGTACCAGGCGGCGGCCTCGAAGGCGAAGTGGTTCTCGGCGGTGAAGTGGCCGCTGAGGATGCGGAACAGCACCACGGTGAGCATGATCGCGCCCACGCAGACATGAAAGCCGTGGAAGCCGGTGAGCATGAAGAAGGTGGAGCCGAAGATGCCGGAGGACAGCTTCAGGTTGAGATCCTGGTAGGCGTGCGCGTACTCGAAGGCCTGCAGCGCAAGGAACACGGCGCCGAGCAGCACGGTGATCAGCAGCCAGAACTTCAGGCTGCCGCGGTGGTTGTCCTTGAGCGCGTGGTGGGCGATGGTGAGCGTCACGCCCGAAGTGAGCAGCAGCGCGGTGTTGATGGTGGGGATCGGCCACGGCCCGATGGTCTGGAAGGCCTCCACCACCCCCGCCGGCCCGAGATTGGGCCAGGCCGCGGTGAAGCCCGGCCAGAGCACCGACTTGTGATCGAGATCGCCCAGCCAGGGCATGGTGATCACACGGGCGTAGAACAGGGCCCCGAAGAACGCCCCGAAGAACATCACCTCGGAGAAGATGAACCAGCCCATGCTCCAGCGGAAGGAGACATCGACGCGGTCGTTGTACAGGCCACCCTCGGACTCGCGGGCCACCGTGCCGAACCAGCCGAACATCATGTAGATCAGCACCGCGAAGCCGAGCATCAGCAGCCATGGGCCATAGGCCGCGCCATTGACCCAGCCAGCGGCGCCCAGACCCGCCGAGAGCAGCGCGACGGAACCGACCGCCGGCCACTGCGAGGGGTTTGGAACGAAGTAGTACGGCGCAATGCCGTGGGACGCTGCACTCATGCGGTGTCTCCCTGTTGGAATCCGGAGCGGTTCGGGACGAGGACGGTGCCAGCCCCGCGGGACCGGCGACGATGCGGAGGATTCATCGCACGACCATCCGCACGATGAGAACGAGGGCCAGCACGAACACGCCAGCCATGCCGATGCCGGCGAGGATGACATGCACGGGATTCAGACTGCGCAGGTCGGCCTGATGAGCCCGGCTGCCCCGCACGCCGAAGAACGAGGCGCCCACCGCGCGCAGGGTCTGGCCGAAGCTGGCTCGGGGCGCCGGTGCGCCGGGGGGGCGGTCCATCATGACCCCCGCACCGGCTCGCCCGGGGCGCCCGCGGCAGGCTTCACGCCCGGCTGGCCGGCCACCTCGAAGAAGGTGTAGGACAGCGTGATGGTGGTGACATCGGCCGGCAGCTTGGGGTCGACCACGAAGACCACCGGGAACTCCCGGGTCTGGTTCGGCTCGAGCGCCTGCTGCTTGAAGCAGAAGCACTCGAGCTTGCGGAAGAACTTGCCCGAGCCGTCGGGCGCGTAGCTGGGAATGGCCTGGCCGGTGGTGGGCCGGGCAACGGTGCTGGTGAGCTCGTAGACCACCGTGACGAGCTCGCCGGGGTGCACCGTGACCGAAGGCACCCGCGGCCGGAAGGTCCAGGCGCCGCGGCTGTTGGCATCGAACTCGACCACCACCGAGCGGGAGGTGTCCACCTGGGTGTTGCGGGCGAACTCCGCGGCCTTCTCGTCGCGCTGGGTCATGAGGCCCACGCCGGTGACCTCGCAGATCGCCCGGTAGATGGGCACCATGGCATAGCCGAAGCCGAACATCGCCAGGGCGATGACCAGCAGCTTCACCGACAGGTGCCAGTTGGCGATGGACAGATTCACGGCCCGAACAGCATGCGGTTGACGATGACGCCCGCGAAGAAGACGGCCGCCACCGACAGCAGCACCAGCGCCGTGCGCAGGTTGTGGCGGGGTTGGCCGGAAGGCATCGCGGGGACCTCGGTGCTTACTTGACGACCGGCGGGGTCTCGAAGGTGTGGAAGGGCGCCGGGCTGGGCAGCGTCCACTCCAGGCCCTGGGCGCCTTCCCACGGCTTGTCGGCCGCCTTCTCGCCACCCTTGATGCACTTGATCACCGCCCACAGGAACACCAGCTGCGACAGACCGAAGCCGAAGGCGCCCACGGTGACCAGCGCGTTGAAGTCGGCGAACTGCATCGGGTAGTCGGCGTAGCGGCGCGGCATGCCGGCCAGGCCGAGGAAGTGCATCGGGAAGAAGGTGATGTTGAAGGTGATCAGGCTGAGCCAGAAGTGGGCCTTGCCGAGCGTCTCGCTGTACATGTGGCCGGTCCACTTGGGCAGCCAGTAGTAGGTGCCGGCGAACAGCGCGAACAGCGAACCCGCGACCAGCACATAGTGGAAGTGCGCCACCACGTAGTAGGTGTCGTGCAGGGCGATGTCCAGGGGCGCGACCGACAGGATGATGCCGGTGAGGCCGCCCATGGTGAACACGAAGATGAAGCCGATCGCGAACAGCATGGGGGTCTCGAAGGTCATCGACCCGCGCCACATGGTGGCCACCCAGTTGAAGATCTTCACGCCGGTGGGCACGGCGATCAGCATGGTGGCGTACATGAAGAAGAGCTGCCCGGTCACCGGCATGCCGGTGGTGAACATGTGGTGCGCCCAGACGATGAACGACAGGATCGCGATCGACGCGGTGGCGTAGACCATCGAGCTGTAGCCGAACAGGCGCTTGCGGGCGAAGGTGGGGATGATCTCGGACACGATCCCGAAGGCCGGCAGGATCATGATGTAGACCTCGGGGTGACCGAAGAACCAGAAGATGTGCTGGTACATCACCGGGTCGCCGCCGCCGGCCGCGTTGAAGAAGCTGGTGCCGAAGTGACGGTCGGTGAGCACCATGGTGATCGCGCCAGCCAGCACCGGCATGACGGCGATCAGCAGGTAGGCGGTGATGAGCCAGGTCCAGACGAACAGCGGCATCTTCATCAGCGTCATGCCGGGCGCGCGCATGTTCAGGATGGTGGTGACGATGTTGATCGAGCCCATGATCGAGCTCGCGCCCATGATGTGCATGGCGAAGATGCCGAGGTCCATGCCGGGGCCCATCTGCACCGACAGCGGCGCGTACAGGGTCCAGCCCGCGGCGGTGGCGCCGCCCGGCACGAAGTACGACACGATCAGCAGCAGCGCCGCCGGCGGCAGCAGCCAGAAGCTGAAGTTGTTCATGCGCGCGAACGCCATGTCGGAGGCGCCGATCATGAGCGGGATCTGCCAGTTCGCGAAGCCCACGAACGCCGGCATGATCGCGCCGAACACCATGATCAGCCCGTGCATGGTGGTGAGCTGATTGAAGAACTCGGGGTTGACGATCTGCAGGCCGGGCTGGAAGAGCTCGGTGCGCAGCAGCAGCGCGTTCAGGCCACCCACGATGAACATGGTGAACGAGAACCACAGGTACATCGTGCCGATGTCCTTGTGGTTGGTGGCGTACAGCCAGCGCCGCCAACCGTGGGGATGGTCATGCGCGTGGTCGTGATCGTCGTGGTGGTCGAGCACTGCACTCATGGATCGGCTCCTGATGAATCTCGGGAAAGGGCGAAGCGACCGGCGCCCGCGGGCGGCCCGGCCGGCGCTCGATTACTTGCCGCGGGCGGCGAGGACTTCCTTGGGCTGGATGATGTTGTCCTCGGCCTTGTTGCCCCAGGCATTGCGGGTGTAGGTCATGACCGCGGCCAGCTCGGTGTCGGAGAGCTGCTTGAAAGACGCCATCGCGGTGCCCGCCTTGCCCTTGAGCAGCAGCTCGATCTGGCTGTCCTGGGGCCCGAGCACCACCTTGCTGCCCTCGAGCGCCGGGAAGGCGCCGGGCACGCCCTTGCCGGTGGCCTGATGGCAGGCCACGCAGTTGGCGGCATAGACCTTCTCGCCGCGGGCCTGCAGGTCGGCCACCTGCCATTCCTTGTTGGGATCGTCCTGGCGGGCGAGGATCTCCTTCTTCTTGGCCTCGACCCACTTGCGATAGTCTTCCTCGGACTTGACCTCGACCACGATCGGCATGAAGGCGTGGTCCTTGCCGCAGAGCTCGGCACACTGGCCGCGGTAGGTGCCCACCTTCTCGGCACGGAACCAGGTGTCGCGCACGAAGCCGGGGATGGCGTCCTGCTTGACGCCGAAGGCCGGCACCATCCAGGCGTGGATCACGTCGTTGGCGGTGGTGATCACCCGGACCTTCTTGCCCACCGGCACCACCAGCGGGTTGTCCACCTCCATGAGGTAGGTGGGGTTGGCCTCGCGCTTGGCGCGGGCATCGGGGTAGTTCTTGTCCTCGATCTGCTCGCGCGGGGTGGCCAGGGTGGACAGCAGGCTGATGCCCTCGCCCTCGCCCTTCAGGTAGTCATAGCCCCATTTCCACTGGTAACCGGTGGCCTTGACGGTGAGGTCGGCGTTGGAGGTGTCTTTCTGGGCCACCACATCGCCGGTGGCGATGACGCCCAGGGCGACCACGATGATGAAGGGCACAACCGTCCAGGCGATCTCGACCGAGGTGCTCTCGTGGAAGTCAGCCGACTTTGCGCCCTTCGATTTGCGGTGGGCGAAGATGGAATAGAACATCACCGCGAACACCGCCACGAAGATGACCAGGCACACCCACAGCAGCACATTGTGAATCCAGTGCTGGCCGCGCGCGATGGCGGTGACCGGATCGGCGATGTTGAGCTGATTGACCCGCGGGCCGCCGGGCATGTCGGAGACGGCCATGGCGAGGCCCGAGGCGCCCGAAACCAGCGCGGCGGTGGCCCAGTGGGCGAGTTTCTTGAGGATCATGCGTTCACCAGTGTGTCGTGCCATGTCTCGTTCCGAGTTCCCGTCAGCTAAGCCTGCCAGCCGGCGATCGAGGCGCGCAGCTCACGCGCCAGCCGGGTGCGTTCGGCATCGGGCACGAACCGCCCGACGGCCATCTCTCTGCCCGCGGCCACCAGCCGGATGAGTTCCCGCCTGGCCCCCCGGTACTCCACCCTCACCCACGATGCCTGGCACTCGACCCGCGCCAGGCTGCCGCCGTGCAACCGTTCCACCAGCACGCTGCCATCCGCCAGGACGATGCGCTCGTAGTCGCCGGCGTGCCTGGCGTGAACCAGAAAGGCGACAGCCAGCGCGAGCAGCTCGAGCCCCGCGAAGGGCACCACCAGCCAGGCGCCCTGCGCGGCGAACACCGCCGAGATCAGCAGGGTGACGACACCGACGGCACCGAAGCAGGCCGCCAGCTGCCGGGGCGACAGCGCGCAATTGCGCCGCAGAAGCCACTGCTGCGAACCGGCTTGCGCCTGATGAACCCACCGATACGGCATGGCTGGACGAGAGGCGGGCGGCCCGGGCCGGGACATCCGGTACGGCAACCGCGTGTTGCGCCGCATTATACGGGGGCCGGTGGACTGGGCAAAATCCGCGCCGCGGCCGATCTTCCACCCGCGGCGGCCTCGACCGCCCCCCCGGGAGCAGACTGGCTTCATTCCCCGCGCGGGCGGTCGGCGACCCCTGCACCGTTGCGGTTAATGAAACGCACCGGAGCCAAACCGGCCGGCAGCCGCTTCTGCGGCGGGCACCAGGCATGGCCGTGGATGAGCTCCAGTCCAGCCGGAATCAGACCCTCGGCATCGCGGTGGGCGGCCAGCGCGTCGAGGGCGCGCTGGTACGCGGCGCGGCCGGCCAGGCCGCGGCGGCGGTCGGCCCGGGGATTGCCGCCGAGCGCGGCCCGCCACTCGGCGATCAGGTCGTCCGGCGCGCGGTAGCCCAGCGCGATCCGTTCCGCGTCCATCACCGGTTCGGCGAAGCCCGCCGAGACCAGCGCATCGCCGATGTCGTGCATGTCCGGGAACGGGCCGAGGCCCGGCGCCGCCCCGGGCAGGCCGCGCAGGGTGTCCACGCCGAAGGCCGACAGCATCAGCAGCCCGCCGGGGCGGATCACCCGGTACCACTCGGCCAGCACCGCGAGCGGGTCGGCGAACTGGTGCCAGGCGAGGTTCGACCAGATCAGGTCGACGCAGGCATCGGGCAGCGGCAGCCGGTGGGTGTCGGCCGCCAGCAGGGCGGGCGGGCCGGCGGGCGGCGCGACCGGCGTCGGCGCCGACCGGCCGAGGGTCTGCCGCAGCCAGCCGGCCAGGCGGGCACCGGGCCGGTTCGGCGCCGGGTCGGGCCGGCCATGGCGAAGCGCCACGGGCGAGAGGTCGACCCCGAGGCACAGCGCCTGCGGGTAGCGGGCGGCCAGCGCGACGCTGCCGGCGCCCCGGCCGCAGCCGACATCGAGGATCCGCGACGGATCGAGGCGCACGAAGTCCAGCCGCTCGAGCATGCGGCCCTGCACCTCGCGGGCGATGAAGTCGCGCTCGAGCGGGCTGGACGCGCGGCGATCGGCCTGCAGGCGCACGGCCTTGCGGTCTAGGTCGCAGGGTTCGAGCATGGCGGCGAAGTATAGGCGCGGGCCGCTATGCTTCCTGGCATGTCCCGGGTTGACAGCCTGCCCCGCCCCGCCGCCGTCTGGCACCGTGTCCGGGCGCTCGCGGACTCCGCCCTGGACGCCTGGCTGCCACGGGCCTGCGCCCTGTGCGAGGGGCCGCTGCGCCAGGCCGGCGCCGGCCTGTGCGGGCATTGCCGGCTGGCCCTGCCCGGCCGCAACCGGGCCCGCTGCCCGCGATGCGCGCTCGGCCTGGACGCAGCCGGCTGCGCGGCCTGTGCCGGGCATGCCTTCGCCTTCCAGGCCAGTCGCGTGCTGGCCGACTATGCGCCGCCGCTTGACCGCCTCATCGGCGCGGTCAAGTTCGATCGCCAGCTCGGCCTGGCGCACGCCCTGGGACGAGAGCTCCGACGGGGGCTCGCGCCGGCGCTGCGAGCCGCGCTGGGGGCGGGGGCCGATGCGGCGGTGGTGGCGGTGCCGCTGTCGGCCGAGCGGCTGCGCGAGCGCGGCTTCGACCAGGCTGCGGTGCTGGCCAGGGCGCTGGCCGACGGCCTGGGTCTGCCGCTGCTGCCCGCGCTGACCCGGGCGCGAGCCACGCAGGCGCAATCGCGGCTCGACCTGGCCGCGCGCAGCCGCAATCTGCAGGACGCCTTTCGCCCGCGGGCCCTGCACCCGCGGCTGCCGGCCCGGGTGGTGCTGGTCGATGATGTGATCACCACCGGCGCCACCGCCGACGCCGCCGCCCGGGCGCTGATCGCGGCCGGCGCGCGGCGGGTGATCGTGGCCGCGGTGGCCCGCACTCCCTGAGCCGGCCAGGCGTCACCGGCAAGCCCCCGGCCGGCGCGGGTCGCGGTGCCGGGGCGCCGGCCGGGCTGGCACCATGGCGGCTCGCGCCCAATGGCAACCGCACCGTGATCCAAGTCGTCCTCGTCCATCCGCAGATTCCGCCGAACACCGGCAATGTCATCCGCCTGTGCGCGAACACCGGGGCCAGCCTGCATCTGGTGCGCCCGCTCGGCTTTCCGATCGACCACGCCCGCATGCGCCGGGCCGGCCTGGACTACCACGAGTTCGCCCGGATGACCGTGCATGAGGACTGGCCCGCGCTGCTCGCCGCCAGCGCGGGCGGGCGGCTGTTCGCTCTGACCACCCGCGGCGGGCGCCGGCCCGACGAGGTGACCTTCGAGCGCGGCGACTGGCTGGTCTTCGGCAGCGAGACCGAGGGTCTGCCCGAGCCGGTGCTCGCGCACTTCACGCCGGCGCAGCGCCTGCGGCTGCCGATGCGCCCCGGCAACCGCAGCCTGAATCTGTCCAACGCGGTGGCGGTGACGGTCTTCGAGGCCTGGCGTCAGTTCGGCTTCGAGGGCATGGCGCCCTGAGCGGGGCTCAGCCGGCGATCGCGTCGAGGGTGGCCTCGATGCTGGTGGCGGCACGCAGGGTGCGCAGGTCGGCCTCGTGCACGAAGCCGGCTGCAACCATCGCGCGGCAGGCGGCGAGCAGCGGATCCCAGTAGCCGTCGAGGTTGAACAGCGCCGAGGGCTTGGCGTGGTAACCGATCTGCGCCAGCGTCAGCACCTCGAACAGCTCGTCGAGGGTGCCCAGCCCGCCCGGCAGCGACACGAAGGCGTCGGCCATGGCGATCATGCGGGTCTTGCGTTCGGCCATGTCGGCAACCACCTCGAGGCGGGTGAGGCCGCGATGCGCCACCTCGCGCTCGACCAGCTTGCGCGGAATCACGCCCACCACCTCGCCGCCACCGGCCAGCACGCCGTCGGCCAGCGCGCCCATCAGGCCGACGTTGCCGCCGCCGTAGATCAGCGACCAGCCGCGGCCGGCCAGCGCCCGGCCGAAGTCGAAGGCCGCGTTCACCCAGCGGGGATCGTTACCGCTCTTGGCGCCGCAGAAGACGCAGACCGCGCGGGCGGCGCCGCTACTCATGCCGCGGCTCGCGGGCCAGCAGGGCGAGCACCGCCTCCCGGGCGCTCAGACGGCCGTCCATCACCGCCTGAACCGCCGCCGCGATCGGCACCTCGACGCCGACCTCGGCGGCCTGGCGCAGCAGCTCGGCGGTGCAGGGCACGCCCTCGGCGACATGGCCGAGCTCGGCGAGCACCCGCGGCAGCGGCGCGCCCCCGGCCAGCGCCAGCCCGACCCGCCGGTTGCGCGACAGATCGCCGGTGCAGGTGAGCACCAGATCGCCCAGGCCAGTGAGCCCCATGAAGGTCTCGGGCCGCGCGCCCCGCGCCACGCCGAAGCGCGCGATCTCGGCCAGCCCGCGGGTGATCAGCGCCGCGCGGGCGTTGTGGCCCAGGGCCAGGCCGTCGCAGATGCCGGCAGCGATGGCGATGACATTCTTGAGCGCGCCGCCGATCTCGACCCCGACCACATCGTCGGAGCGGTACAGACGCACCGCGCCATGGTGCAGGCCGCGCAGCGCCGCCTCGGCCACCGGCGGCGGCCCGGCGACGGTGAGCGCCACCGGCAGCCCGGCAGCGACCTCCTGAGCGAAGCTCGGCCCCGAGAGCGCCGCGCCGAGCGCCTCGGGCCAGGCCTGGGCCAGCACCTGGTGCGGCAGGCAGCCGGTGTCTCGTTCGAGTCCCTTGCACAACCACAGCAGCGGCACCTGCGCGAGGCGCGCGCCCGCGGCCTCCCGCAGGGCGGCGAGCGAAGGCCGAAGCCCGGCCACCGAGGTGCCCAGCACGAGCAGGCCGTCCCGCGGGCCGGCTTCGGCCAGGAAATCGATCAGGGCGGCGAGACTGGCGCTGGCCTGCAGCGTGGGGGGGAGGATGACGCCGGGCAGGTAGCGCTCGTTGCGGCGATCGGCCTGCAAGCGCGCCGCCAGGCCGGCGTCTCGGGCATGGAGCAGCACGGCGTGAGCCGCTGCGGCATGGACAGCCACCGCGGTTCCCCAGGCGCCCGCCCCCATCACGGCGATCCGCACCGCGCGCCCTCAGAGACCCCAGACATCGGCGGCGCGCACCCAGCCGGCGGTGCCGTCGCGGTGCCGCACCCGCACCCAGCCCGACACCAGGGCCGGGTCGAGCAGTTCGAGCGCCACGCCGCGATCGGCGGTGAAGAGCACCTCGGCGCCCTCCTGGCCGGCGCTGCGCACGCTGGCCTGCAGGCGGGTGACCACGGTGCGGGTGGCGGAGAGGTCGGCGCGATCGACCCAGGCGAGGTCGCCCGAGGCGTCACGCACCTTGACCCACTGGTTGACCGTGGACACCACCTCGAGCGGCGAGTGCCGCGGCGCCAGCCAGAGCTTGCGTCCCTGGATCGAGGGGGCGTCGTAGAGGATGGCCGCCGCCACGCCCACCGACCGGTACTCCGACGCCGCCGCGGCCGCGGACAGCAGGCCGCCGGCCAGCAGGCACAGGGCGCGAAAGGGCAGCGGGACAGCCACGGCGCGGTGCCGGCAGGCGGCTAGCGCGCCCCGTTGGGCACGTAGATGCCCGGCCTCGCGGCGGCCTCTTCGGCCTGCTGCTGCGCCAGGCGCTGCTGGTAGAGGGCCTCGAAGTTGATCTCGGCCATGTGCATGGGCGGAAAGCCGGCGCGCTGGATGACATCGGCCACATTGGCGCGCAGGTAGGGGTAGACGATGTTCGGGCACACCACATTCAGCACCAGCGGCAGCTGCTCGGCCGGCAGGTTGCGGATCTCGAAGATGCCGGCCTGCTTGGCCTCGACCAGGAAGGCGGTGTTCTGGCCGATGCGGGTGGTGATGGTGACGGTGACGGTGGCCTCGTGAATGCCGTCGGCCACGGTCTGGGCCCCGACATCGAGCTGGATCTCGACCGCGGGCGGCTGGGTCTCGAGGAAGACCTGCGGCGCATTGGGGATCTCGAGGGAGAGATCCTTGAGGTAGATGCGCTGGATGCCGAAGACGGTGTCGGTGCTGGGCTGGGCGGACATGGCGGTTCCTGGGGAGGGGGCCGGCGCTCAGCCAGCCAGCAGCGGCACGAGGCCGCCGGCGCGATCGAGGGCGGCGAGGTCATCGAAGCCCCCGACATGGGTGTCGCCGATGTAGATCTGCGGCACGGTGCGGCGGCCGGTGCGGGCCATCATCTCGTCGCGCAGCGCGGGATCGGCGTCGATGCGGATCTTGTCGATCTCGGCCACGCCGCGCTGGCGCAGCAGCTGCTCGGCGCGGACGCAGTAGGGGCAGACCGAGGTGCTGTACATGGTGACTTTGGCGGTCATGGCGGACTCCGGAGTGGGAACGGCCTGGACGGCGGGGCGGACGGTGATGACGGCGGCAGGGCGCGAACGCGGCGCAAAGGCGGGACCGGCTACTGCCGCACCACCGGCAGGCCAGCCTGCCGCCAGGCCTGCAGGCCGCCGGCGAGGTTGAAGACCTGATCGCGCCCCGCCTTGCGCAGCACGCCGGCCGCGCCGGCCGAGCGCTGACCGGTGTTGCAGCAGACCAGCACCGGCTTGCCCGCCGGCAGCTCGCCGGCCCGGCCGGACAGCTCGGCCAGCGGGATGTGGCGCGCATTGGGCAGGTGGCCGGCCTCGAACTCCGCGGCGTCGCGGATGTCGAGCACCACGGCATGGGCGTCGTTGATGAGGCGGGTGGCGGCCAGGCTGTCGAGGGCGGGGCCGCCGGTGCGCCGCTGGATGGCGGGCCACAGCAGCATCGCGCCCGAGACGACGGCGATGGCGATGAGGACGATGTTCTCGGTGACGAAATTCACGGGCGGGATGGGACGACCAGCGGAAGGAACACGGCCGGCGCGGCGCGCGCGGCGGGACGGGCCGGCGCGAGCCGGCGCAGGCACCGGGGCAGCCGGACGACCTGGTCACCCAGTATAAGCGAAGCCCGGACGCCGACCCCGGTATCCTTCGGGTCTGGCGCGGCCATGCGCCGTGCCCGCCCCTTTCATCCTCCCCGCCCGATCATGCCCCACACCCTCGTGTTGCTGCGCCACGGCGAAAGCCAGTGGAACCTCGAGAACCGGTTCACCGGCTGGACCGATGTCGACCTCACCCCGAACGGTCGGGAGGAGGCGCGCCGCGCCGGCGCGCTGCTCAGGGCCGAGGGCTACGACTTCGACATCGCCTACACCTCGGTGCTGCGGCGGGCGATCCGCACCCTCTGGGGCGTGCTCGACGAGATGGACCGCATGTGGCTGCCGGTGCAGCACTCCTGGCGCCTGAACGAGCGCCACTACGGCGCGCTGCAGGGCCTGAACAAGGCCGAGACCGCGGCCCAGTACGGCGAGGAGCAGGTGCTGGTCTGGCGCCGGGCCTACGCGATCGCGCCCGAGCCGCTGCCGGCCGGCGATCCGCGCGGCTCGGAGGCCGATCCGCGCTACGCCGGCGTCGACCCGGCCCTGATCCCGCGCACCGAGTGCCTGAAGGACACCGTGGCCCGGGTGGTGCCCTACTGGAACGAGGTGATCGCGCCCGCCATCCGCTCGGGCCGCCGGGTGCTGGTGGCCGCCCACGGCAACTCGCTGCGCGCCCTGATCAAGTATCTGGACAAGCTCTCCGACGACGAGATCGTGGCCATGAACATCCCCACCGCGCGGCCCCTGGTCTACCAGCTCGACGACCAGCTGCGGCCGCTCGGCCGGGCCTATCTCGGCGACCAGGCCGAGATCGCCGCCGCCATGGCCGCGGTGGCCGCCCAGGGCAAGTCGAAGGCCTGAGCCCACCGGGGCGCCGCCGCGGGTTTATACTGGGTCGATCTCCAGGGCGAACCCATGAATGGCAAAGTGAAGCAAGTCGGACTGCTGACCGTCGGCGCCATTGCCGGCGTGCTGATCAGCATCGGCATCTCGGCGGTCGCCCAGCGCGACAGCCGGCCGCCGCTGCCGCTCGACGAGCTGCGGCAGTTTTCCGATGTCTTCGGCGCCATCAAGTCCAATTATGTGGAGGCGGTCGAGGACAAGAAGCTGATCACCGAGGCGATCAGCGGCATGCTCTCCGGCCTGGATCCGCACTCGCAGTACCTCGACGCCGACGCCTTCAAGGAGCTCCAGGTGGGCACCCAGGGCGAGTTCGGCGGCCTGGGCATCGAGGTGGGCACCGAGGACGGCTTCGTGAAGGTGGTGTCGCCCATCGAGGACACCCCGGCGGCCAAGGCCGGCATCAAGGCCGGCGACCTGATCATCAAGATCGACGAGAAGCCCACCAAGGGCATGCCGCTGAACGACGCGGTCAAGCTCATGCGGGGCAAGCCGCGCACGCCGATCACCCTCACCATCTCCCGCAAGGGCGAGGCGCGGCCGATCGTGGTGCAGATCATCCGCGATGTGATCCGCGTGCAGTCGGTGAAGTCGCGCCTGATCGAGCCGGGCTACGGCTATGTCCGCATCACCCAGTTCCAGGAGCACACCGTCGAGACCATGGTCAAGGCGATCGACGGCCTGTACAAGCAGCAGCAGGGCCCGCTCAAGGGCCTGGTGCTCGACCTGCGCAACGACCCCGGCGGCCTGCTGCATGGCGCCATCGGCGTGTCGGCCGCCTTCCTGCCGCCCCGCACCCTGGTCACCAGCACCGACGGCCGCACCGACGACGCCAAGCGCAAGTACCTCGCGGTGCCCGAGGACTACCTGCGCGGCACCCGCGAGGACTACCTCGCCCGCCTGCCCGCCGGCGTGCGCTCGGTGCCCATGGTGGTGCTGGTCAACGGCGGCTCGGCCTCGGCCTCCGAGATCGTGGCCGGCGCGCTGCAGGACCACAAGCGGGCCACGGTGCTGGGCACCCAGACCTTCGGCAAGGGCTCGGTGCAGTCCATCCTGCCGCTCACCAACAACACCGCGATCAAGCTCACCACCGCCCGCTACTACACCCCCAGCGGCCGCTCCATCCAGGCCAAGGGCATCGCGCCCGACCTGCTGGTCGAGGAAACCCCCGAGGGCGACCTGAACCAGTTCCGGGTGCGCGAGGCCGACCTCACCCGGCACCTGTCCAACGACAAGGAATCCGAAGCCAAGCCCAGCGTGCCCAAACCCACCGAGGCCGGCGGCGACGCGCGGCTGCGCGAGCGCAAGCCGGTGGAGTTCGGATCGGCCGACGATCACCAGCTCGCCCAGGCCATGAACCACCTCAAGGGCAAGCCGGTGCAGCTGGCCAAGCCCAAGGACAGCGCCGCGCCCGCCGAGGCCGGCGCCGCCAAGACACCCTGAGGCCGGCCGTGGCCGGCGGCAGCACGCCTTGAACGACGAACAGCTGCTGCGCTACAGCCGGCACATCCTGCTGGACGAGATCGGCATCGAGGCCCAGGAGCGCCTGCTCGGCGCCACTGCGCTGGTGGTGGGCGCCGGCGGCCTCGGCTCGCCCGCGGCGCTCTACCTGGCCAGCGCCGGCGTGGGCCGCATCCTGCTGGCCGATGGCGACAGCGTCGACCTGACCAACCTGCAGCGCCAGATCCTGCACCGGCAGACCAGCCTGGGGCGGGCCAAGGCCGAGTCGGGCCGCGACGCGCTGCTGGCGATCAACCCGCACATCCGCGTCGAGGCGATCGTCGGGCGGCTGGAAGGCGCGGCGCTCGCCGACGCGGTGGCCGCCAGCACGGTGGTGCTCGACTGCTGCGACAACTTCGCCACGCGGCACGCGGTCAACCGGGCCTGCGTGGCGCACCGCGTGCCGCTGGTCTCGGGCGCGGCCATCCGCTTCGACGGCCAGCTCTGCGTGTTCGACCCACGGCGGGAGAGCTCGCCGTGCTACGAGTGCCTGTTCCCGGCCGCCAGCGCCGTGGACGAGGTGCAGTGCGCCACCATGGGCGTGTTCGCGCCCCTGACCGGCATCGTGGGCACGATGCAGGCCGCCGAGGCGCTCAAGCTGATCGGCGGCTTCGGCGAGCCCCTGGTGGGACGGCTGCTGCTGATCGACGGCCGGGCCGGCCGCTTCACCGAAGTCAGCCTGCCGCGGAATCCGCAATGCGCGGTGTGCGGCGGGTCCAGCCGGTGACCTGATCGTAGGCATGCGCCACCTGCAGCACCCGCAGGTCGGCGCCAGGCGGGCCGATCAGCTGCATGCCCATGGGCGCGCCGCCGGGGCCGAAGCCCACCGGCACGCTGATCGCCGGCGCGCCGGCCAGGGTGGGCCCGATCACCACCTCCATCCAGCGATGGTAGGTGTCCATCTTGCGGTCGCCGATGCGCTCCGGCCAGTGGGTCTCGGCCGCGAACGGGAACACCTGCGCCGTGGGCAGCACCAGGATGTCGTAGCGGCTGAACAGGCCGAGCAGGTGCCGATGCCAGGCGGTGCGCTCGCGCGAGGCCTGGTAGACCGCCAGCGCGCTGGTGGCCGCGCCGCGCTCCACCTCCCACACCGCCTCCGGCTTCATCTGCGCGCGGCGGGCAGGGTCGGCGTAGTCGTCCCAGCGGCCGCCGGCCACCACGCAGCTGCGCAGGGTGAGCCACATCTGCCACAGCCGGTCGGGGTCGAAGCCCAGGGCCGCATCCGACACGGCCATGCCCAGGCCGGCCAGCGCGTCCAGGCCGCCGCGGCACAACTCGACGATGCCCGGCTCGTAGGCGAGGTGACCGTCGAGATCGCCCAGCCAGCCCACCCGCAGGCCGGACGGCGGCGCCTCCAGGGGCGCGGCGAACACCGACGGATCGCCGGTGCGCGACAGCGGCGCGTGCGGATGCGCACCGGCCTGGGTGGCCAGCAAGCGGGCGAGATCGGGCACCGAGCGGGCCATCGGGCCCTCGGTGCCGAACTGCTCGATGAAGACCTCGGGGGCTGGCAGCCGCGGCACCAGGCCGGTGGAGGGCCGGAAGCCGAACACATTGTTGAAGGCCGCCGGGTTGCGCAGCGAGCCGCCCATGTCGCTGCCATCGGCCACCGGCAGCAGGCGCGCGGCCAGGGCCACCGCCGCACCGCCGCTGGAGCCGCCGGCGCACAGCTGCGGCTGCCAGGCATTGCGGGTGACGCCATAGACCGGGTTGTACGACTGCGAACCCAGGCCGAACTCCGGGGTGTTGGTCTTGCCGATCAGGATCGCGCCGGCGGCGCGCATGCGCTGCACCATCAGCCCGTCCTCGGGCGGCCGGAAGTCACGGTAGAGCGGCGAACCCAGCGTGGTGGGGATGTCCTTCGTGGCCGAGAGGTCCTTGATCGCCTGCGGCATGCCGTGCATCCAGCCCAGCCAGCGGCCCTCGGCGGCGAGCCGGTCCATCTCGCGCGCCTGGGCAAGCAGGGTGTCGCGAGGGCGCAGGGCCACGATCGCGTTGAGCTGCGGATTGATGCGCTCGATGCGGTCGAGGTAGGCGCGCATCACCTCCTCGCAGGAAACGGCGCGGGCGTGGATGGCGGCCGAGAGCTCGAGGGCGCCCAGCGCGGTGATGTCGTCGGTCATGCGGGTCTCCTGGGGGCGGGCGCCGGGCGCGCGCCCGGGGCGGCGGATCAGCCGATCAGCAGCGGGATCTGCTGCTCGACGAGGTCGGTGGGCCGGCGGCGAAAGCCGCTCTTGGCATAGCTCAGCCAGCGCCCCTGGACGAAGGCCATGACGATGCCGGCGCGCGCGGCGGCGTCGGTGTCGGGCGGCAGCCGCTGCTGGGCCACCGCGAGCCGGAAGCACTGCCGCATCGAGGTCTCGATGCGATCGTGCAGCTGGTTGATGCGCTGCTGCAGGCGGTCGTGCTCGGTGACCAGGGCGTCGCCGATCAGGACGCGGGTCATGCCGGGATTCTTCTCGGCGAAGCCGGTGAGCATGAGCACGATGGCGCGCAGCTGCCGCAGGCCGTCGCCATCCTGGGTGCCGATCTGGTTGATCAGCCCGAACACCGTGGCTTCGATGAATTCGATCAGGCCCTCGAACATCTGCGCCTTGCTGGCGAAGTGCCGGTAGAGCGCGGCTTCGGAGACCTGGATGCGCGCGGCCAGCGCCGCGGTGGTGACGCGCTCGCCGCCGGGCTCCTGGAGCATGCCGGCGAGGGTCTGGAGGATCTGCAGTCGACGCTCGCCGGGCTTGGGGCGGGACCGGCGGGCCGGCGCGGGGCTGTCGGGGGTCATCGGAGTCGGGACACGGCCCGCGGCAGGGCGACAACCGATTGTAGCTGAAGGCCCGCGCGGCGACCGGGACCGGCACGCGGCCGGCGCGACGGATGCGTGCCGAGATGGCCGTGCCCGGCCACCAGCACGGTGCGCAGCCCCAGGGCGCGGGCGCTCGCGATGTTCTCGGGCGAATCTTCGACCAGCACGCAGCGCGCCGGCGAGACCCGCAGGCGCG
This sequence comes from Betaproteobacteria bacterium, assembly GCA_018970865.1. Classification (GTDB taxonomy): domain Bacteria; phylum Pseudomonadota; class Gammaproteobacteria; order Burkholderiales; family Burkholderiaceae_E; genus Quisquiliibacterium. Next base: position 1,660 of record JAGWVN010000084.1, on the reverse strand, counting down.
CGATGATCAGCCGCAGCATGCGGCGCGAGGGCTTGGGCAGCCAGCGCCCGGCAAAGCGCATGTCCTCGACGCTGACCAGACCGTCGAGCACCGGGGTGAGGCCGAGCCGGCGCAGCACGGCGGCGGCGTAGTCCCGCGGGCCGTTGGTGACCACCAGCTTGCGCCCGGGCAGCCGGCGCAGCGCGTCGCGCAGGCCATGGTCACGGCAAACCAGCCGGTGGAGATCGTCGAAGGGATGGGTCTCGCGCAGGAACTCGTGCGGGTCGATCTGGTGATGGCGGATCAGCCCGAGCAGCGTGGCGCCGTAGCGGCGCCAGTAGTGCACCCGCAGGGCGCTGGCCTCGTCGGCCGGCAGCGCGAGCCGGCGCGACACATACTCGGTCATCGCGATGTTGATCCACGGAAAGATCTCGCGGCCGGCGTCGTGCAGGGTGTTGTCGAGGTCGAGGAGCCAGATCGGCGGGCCGGCGCGCACGCGGGCTGCGCGCTCAGTGCGAGCGGATCATGGTGCCCACCCCGAGATCGGTGAGGATCTCGAGCAGCACGCAGTGGTCGACCCGGCCGTCGACGATGTGCACCGAGTGCACCCCGCCCTTGGCGGCATCGAGCGCCGAGGAGATCTTGGGCAGCATGCCGCCCGAGATGGTGCCGTCGGCGAAGAGCTCGTCGATCTGGCGGGCGGTGAGGCCGGTGATCAGGTTGCCCTTCTGGTCGAGCACGCCGGGGGTGTTGGTGAGCAGCACCAGCTTCTCGGCCTTGAGCACTTCGGCGATCTTGCCGGCGACCACATCGGCATTGATGTTGTAGGTCTCGCCGTCGCGGCCCGAGCCGATCGGGGCGATCACCGGGATGAACCCGCTCGCGCCCAGGGTGCGGATGACATCGGGATCGATGGACTCGATCTCGCCGACCTGCCCGATGTCGATGCGCGCCTCGGGCTGCTCGCGCGAGCTCAGGGTCATGCGGCGCGCGCGGATCAGGCCGCCGTCCTGGCCGGTGAGGCCCACCGCCTTGCCGCCGGCGTGGTTGATGAGCTCGACGATCTCCTTGTTGACCTGACCCGCGAGCACCATCTCGACGATGTCCATGGTCTCGGCGTCGGTCACGCGCATGCCCTGCACGAACTCGCCCTTCTTGCCGACCTTGGCGAGCAGCTGCTCGATCTGCGGGCCGCCGCCGTGCACCACCACCGGGTTCATGCCCACCAGGCGCAGCATGACCACATCCTGCGCGAAGCTGCGCTTGAGCTGGTCGTCGGTCATGGCGTTGCCGCCGTACTTCACGACGATGGTCTTGCCGTGGAAGCGCCGGATGTAGGGCATGGCCTCGGCGAGGATCGCGACCTTCTGGTGACCGGCGAGGGCGAGCGCGGCGGAATCGGAGGGGGTGCTCATGGGCGATGGCGGCCGGGGCCGCACGGTCGGATAAGATGCGCCGAATTCTACGACAGCCCCGGGCCGCCACCGACGCGCCGCGGCGCGCCCGAGAGACCGAGTCTGCCCGCCCCGCCGCGCGCCCCGATGCCCAGCCAGCCCGCTCCCGACGATCCCGCTCCCGACGATCCCGCTCCCGACGATACCGATCTCGCCGACGCGATCGACGTCGCCCTCGCGGCCAAGACCATGCCGGCCGGCGCGCTCGCCGGCCTGGCCGATCTGGC
>JAGWVN010000083.1 GCA_018970865.1 Betaproteobacteria bacterium | reverse complement strand
TCGGACGCCGGCAACTACACTCTCGCGAGCACCGGCGGCACCACCACGGCGACCATCGACCCGCGGGCGCTGACGGTGAGCTACACCGGCGTGAACAAGACCTACGACGGCAGCACCGCAGCCACGGTCAGCAGCACCGACAACCGGGTGCAGGGCGACAGCCTGAGCATCACGCGCAGCGCGTTGTTCGCCGACAAGAACGCGGGCACCGGCAAGACGGTGACCGTCAGCGGCGCGAGCCTGACGGGCGATGATGCCGGCAACTACACGCTGACCAGCACCGGCGGCACCACCACAGCAAACATCGAGGTGCGGCCGCAATCGGTCTTCCGCGGCGTGGCCGGCGGCGCGTGGAGCAACCCGGCCAACTGGGATGTGATGCCCGAAGGCGCCAATGTCGCCTCAGTGCTGATCCCGTCGACCGGCGGCGCCCCGGTGGTGTTCGATGGCGAGGCTCTCGCGGTGCGACTGCAGTCCTTGACCAACACGGGCGATCTCGTGCTGGCGGCACGCGGGCTGGAGGCTGCGCGGATCAGCAACGAAGGTCGCCTCACGGTGGGGGCCGGGATCAGTCTCGATCTGTCGGGCCGTACCGTCAGCGGCGCCGGCACGCTCAGCAATCTTGGCGCGTTGCAACTCGCCGGGACCAGCCTCGAAGGCGCGCTGGTCAACGCCGGCACGGTTGTGTTCTCCGGCATCAACCGCGTGGGCTCGGTGACCAACAGCGGCCGGGTGACGCTCGCTGAGGGCACCACCACGCTCGCCGGACGCTATGCGCAGAGCGCCGGCAGCACGAATCTCGGCCCCGATGGTGGCGCGCCGCCCACGCTGGCCGCAGCAACGGTGGCGATCGAGGGCGGCGTCCTTGAGGGCACCGGGCGGATCACGGGCTCGCTCAGCGTCACCGGCGGCACCCTCGCACCGGGCAACTCTCCGGGTGCCATCGGCATCGGTGGCGATCTCAGCCTGGGGTCGGGCGCCAAGCTCGCGCTCGAGCTTGGCGGCACCCGAGCGGGCAGCTATGACAGCCTCGCGGTGCAGGGCGCAGCCCGCCTCGGTGGCACGCTGTCCATGGGCAGCGTTGACGGTTTCGTCCCTGCCGCCTCGGACAGTTTCACGGTGCTGAGCAGCGGTTCGCTGAGCGGCGCCTTTACCGGCATGACCACCAGCGGCGCTGCGATGGCCGGCTTCCTCACCACGCAGCTCAAGGCCGAGGTCGGTGGTGTCCTGCAGAACCTGCCGTTCCCCGCCGCGGTTCCTGACCCGTCGGTGGTCTCCGCCATCCAGACCGGCCTGCTCACCACGCAGGCCGGCACCCAGACAAGCTCGGCGTCTTCGGCCGGCGCATCGCCCGGCGGGCTGTCGGGCTCTGGCGCGATGACGGGGAGCGGTGGCGCTGCCGGGTCAGCGGGTTCGAGCGGCAGCGGTGCCACCGGCACCGGCGGGTCAGGTTCAACCAGCAACGGCTCCAACAACGGTGCTGCCGCGGGCTCCGGCACCGCCAACGGCTCGGGCACTGGCAATGCCGGCGGCGCGCCCCCATCCGGCAGTTCCGGCAGCGGCACGCCGTCCACAAGCGCCACCGACCTTCCGGTGGTGCGTCGCTCCACTGTGCGCTCTCTCGAGCTGCCCGATGCGCCGGCCGCTGCGGCCGACAAGTCCTCCTCCCGCGAAGTCCGCCACCTCAAGGACGACAAGAAGGACAAGACCGACACGAAGGAGCCGGCGTGCTGATGCGGCAGGTTCGATGCGCGGGCCTGTTCGCCGTGCTGATGCTCCTCGGCCACTCCGCAGCCTTGGCCAATACCGTGGCGGCGGTGCTGCGCAGCGTCACCGGCACCGTCTTCGCGCAGCCGGCCGGCGGCCAGCCGCGGCTGGTGTCGGTGGGCACCGAACTGAAGGTGGGCGACACCGTTGGCACCCAGAAGGGCGCATTCGCCCTGCTGGTCTTCGCCGATGGATCGCGCGTGGCCCTGCGCCCGGAGAGCGCGATGATCATTCGCGGCTACAGCTACAAGGCCGACGATCCCGCCAACGATCAGATGTCGGTGCAGTTGCTCAAGGGCTGGCTGCGCAATGTCTCGGGCCAGATCGGCAAGCGCGGCAATGACGCGGCCTACCAGCTGCAGGTGAACGACACCACCATCGGCATCCGCGGCACCGACTTCGCGGTGCGCCTGTGCGACGAGGCCTGCGCCGCCGAACCCGAGCCGGTGCCGGAGGGCGTGCTGCCGCAGTCCGGTCGCCTGGGGCAGGTGCTTGCCACCGCCCAGGCCCTGCTCCGAACCCGGGATGGCGTGGCCACGGCCGAAGCCGGCGTGAACTCGGCGGTTTTTCTGGGCGAGGTGATCACCACCGCCGACACCGAGGCGGTGCTCGGCCTCGATGACGGCACGCGGGTGGTGATGGGCCCGGGCACCGAACTCGCCCTGCGGGCCGAGGAAGACGACCGTGGCCGCCGTGCCATCCGGCTGGACCTCCTGCGCGGCGCGCTGCGCCTGGCCACGCCGCCGCAACCCGGCGCCCGGCTCTACGGCCTGCTGGTCAATGCCGGCGAACTGATCGGCATGCGCCAGAGCGCCACGCTGGACATCAGCTGCGAGCGTCCGGCGCGCAGCGCCGGCTTCGCCTGCGACGAGAGCTCGGCCCTGCTGCGCAGCGGACAGTCCGATGTGCTCTCGACCACGGCCTTGCGCTCGCTGCGGGCCGGTCAGCCGGTGCGTCTGCGCGATGCGGCAAGCCAGTCGGGTGCCGGCACCGAGCCCCTGCGGCCCGCCATCCCGCCGCCGGCTTCCGGCAGCCTGCCGTCTGACGAGGCGCTCGCCTGCGCGCCTTGGCCGGGAATGGCGCCGCCGCTCGATATGGCGAGCGTCTGGCCGCGCTGGGCGCCCGCGCAGGAAGATGGTGCCGTCCCGCCGCCCGCTCGGGAGGGCCGCCTCTTGCCCGTGCAGCTCGCCCCTGGCGGCGCGCCCATGCCGGCTGTGCGCGGGCTGTTCGATCCCGCCGATCTGCCGGTGGATGCGGTACGTCCGCCGATCAGCACCCAGCGCCCTGGCGCCGGGATCTACGCGGCCGTCTTCGAGGGCGTGATCACCATGGGCAATCCCACCGGCCGGATCTTCATCCCGGCCAGCCAGGGCGGGTTCGCGCCCGTGCTCGGCACCACCGCGCCGCCCCGGGTGCTGCCGGCGGCGCCGCGCTTCATGGAAGTCGACCGGGAACTGCAGCGGCCGCGGCTCTTCCCCGGCCAGTGCGTTCGCTGAGTCCGCGCTGCTTCGCCAGGCCGATGTCCGCGAGCTCGCCCTCCCCCGTCTGGCTGCGCGCCGACGCGCTCGGCTACTCCTACCCCGATCAGCCGGTCTTCCAGGGACTGAGCTTCGCGATCGGCCCTGGCCTGTCGGTGATCCTCGGCGGCGACGGTCGTGGCAAGACCACGCTCTTGCGGCTGATGGCGGGCGAACTCGCCGCCACCGCGGGCGTGCTCGAGCGCAAGGTCCCGTCGCTGTTCGCGGCCAACCCCCGCGATCCTGCTGACGATCCCCTCACCGCGCGGCAGTGGCTGGCCCGGCGGCGAGCCGAGCACCCCGGTTGGGATGCCTCGCATGAGCAGCGACTGGCGCGCGGATTCGCGCTCGAGGCCCAGCTCGACAAGGGCCTGTTCATGCTGTCCACCGGCACACGCCGCAAGGTCTGGCTCACGGCGGCCCTGGCCTGCGGCGCCGCGCTGGTGCTGCTGGAGACGCCTTTCACCGCGCTCGACCTGCCCTCGCGTCGCTTTCTCGGCGGCATGTTCAGGGACGCTGCCGGCTCATCCACGCAGGCGCTGGTGCTGGCCGATCATGCCCTGCCCGACGAACTCGCTGACGCGCCGCTGGCGGCGCGCATCGAGCTCGGCGATTGAGCCGGGCGGCGGCCGCTCAGAGATCGAGCGCCGGCCGGTAGTCGCTGGCAGGGACGAAGCGCCAGCGGCCCACCCAGGTGGCCAGCATCCCGGCCACCAGCGCGGCAAGCACCACCAGCGCCAGCGCCGACAGCCATTCGCTGTCGAAGGCGCCGAACATGCTGGCGCGGACCGCCCTGACCACCCAGGTGAAGGGCAGCCAGGGATTGAGGTGGCGGAAGAACTCGCTGGTCAGCTCGATCGGCACGATCCCGCCCGCCGACGACAGCTGCACGATCAGCAGCATCGAGGCGAGCGCCATGCCCGCATCGCCGAAGGCCCGCACCAGCGCGAGCGTGATCATCATGAAGCACACCGAGGCCGCGGCCAGTGTGAGCACCAGCCCCACGGGGTGGGCCGCCTGGATGTTGAGCGCGAACCGCGCCATGAGCAGCACGGCCAGGGCCTGTGCCAGCACGATCAGCACCGGCAGGCAGGCCTTGCCCAGCAGCAGCGCCGGCCGGTGGGTGGATTCGAGCTCCCGCGGCAGTCGTCGCAGGTTGACGATGAAGCCGGTCATCACGGCCCCCAGCCACAGCGCCAGCGGCAGGAAGTTGGGCGCGAAGCCGGTTCCCTCGTTGCTCACCGGGGCGTCGATCTGCACCTGCGGCTCCACCGGCGCCGCCAGGCCGCGCGCGGTGCCGCCGATCGATTCCACCTGCGCCGGCAGGGAGCCGGCCAGCAGCGCCAGACCGGCGTCCAGACGCAAGGCCCCGGCCTTGAGCTCGGCCGCTCCTGCCGCGAACTGGCGCGCCGCGTCGGCCTGTTGCCGGGCGCCCGTGGTGAGCGGCTCGAGCTGCTCGTCGGCCGGCAAGGCGGCGCTCAGGCTGGCCAGTCCGGCGGCCAGGGCGCTCAGTCCTTCGGTGAGCGGCATCAGTCCGCGCAGGGTGTCGGCGCCGGCCGCCCGTGCCGGACCCGTCGCGCCGCCAGGCAGGGGGGCGACGGCGGTCTGTCCGGTTTCCTCGGGCAGTTGCGCGCCGGCAGCGGACCCTGGCCCGAGCAGGACGCCGCGAGCCTGGGAATCCAGGGTTCCGGCTCGCTCGGTCAGCTGGCGCACGCCGGCCGCGGCGCGACGGGCGCCCTCAGTGAACTGGGTGGTGCCCTCGGACACCTGCCCCGCGCCCGTGGCCAGCCGATCAGCCGCCTCGGCCGCCTGCGCCAGGCCCTGCGACTGGGCCTGCGCGCCCAGGCGAAGCTGGGCGAGGCCGGCGCGGAACTGCTGCAGGCGATCGCCGGTGCCGGCAGCCTCGCCCAGCACCAGCGTCCAGCGTCGTTCGTTGATGGCCTCGTTCACCCGGTGGCCGAGTTCGTCGGCGAAGCGGCGCGCGAAGCCGGCGCCGGTGTAGTTGTTGCCCTCGGAGGCATAGACCACCAGCTTGCCGCCGCCGGGACGCTCTCCGGCCAGGGCCTCGGCGCTGAAGTCTGGCGGGATGATCAGCGCGAAGAGCGTGCGGCCGGCGCGCACATCGCGGCGCGCCTGGGCTTCGTCGTTGCCCAGGGTGAAGCCGAAGGTGCGGCGCTGCTGCAGGCTGCGGGTCAGCTCTTCGCCGAGATGAACCTGGGTGCCGTGAAAGCGCGCGCCCTGGTCGAGATTGACGATCACCGCCGGCAGCGCGCCGGTGCGGCTGGCCGGATCCCAGACCGATTCGAGATAGATCAGCGCATACAGCGCCGGAATCAGGACGATGCCCAGCAGCGACAGGCGAAAGCGGGGAAACCGCGCCAGCAGGCCGATCTCGAGGCGGGCCACGGCGAGCGCATCGCGCAGCACGGACATGGCGGCCGGACGCTTCCTCAGATCGCGATCTTGCTGCCGAGCTCCACCACCGCGTTGTTGGGCAGTTTCAGGAACTCGGCCGCGGCGCTGGCGTTCAGGTGCATCTGGGCGAACAGCCGTTCGCGCCACGGCGCCATGCCGCCGCCCAGGGTGGGGATCACGATGTCACGCGACAGGAAGTAGCTGGTGGTCATCGGCTCGAGCGCCACGCCGCGGCCCTTGAGCTGCTCGAGCGCCAGCGGCAGGTCGGGATCGTTCTTGAAGCCGTAGTTCACCACCACCTGCCAGGCGTTGTGCCCCAGGGGTTCGATCTCGAGTCGCTTGTCGAGCCCCACCCAGGGGATCTCATGGCTGCGCACCGTCACGAACAGGTTGTGCTCGTGCAGCACCTTGTTGTGCTTGAGGTTGTGAAGCAGCGCGTGCGGCACGGTGCCGGGTTGCGCCGACAGGAACACCGCCGTGCCCTCCACCCGAGCGGGCGGCACCGCGAACACCGCATCGAGGAATCCCGAGAGCTCGAGCCCGTCGGCCTCGAGCGAGCGGTTGAGCAGGCGGCGTCCCTCGTGCCAGGTGGTCATCAGCAGGAACACCGCGCCGCCGATCAGCAGCGGGAACCAGCCGCCGTCGGCAAGCTTGAGCATATTCGAACTGAAGAAGGCGAGGTCGATCACGAAGAAGAAGCCGGTGGCGGCCACGCACAGCGCCCAGGGGTAGCCCCAGCCATAGCGGATCACGAAGAAGGTGAGCACCGTGGTGATCAGCATGTCGAGGGTGACCGCGATGCCATACGCCGCAGCGAGGTTGCTGGATGTCTTGAAAAGTGCCACGGCCAGCACGATGGCGGCGAACAGGCCCCAGTTCACGAAGGGGATGTAGATCTGGCCGGTGTCCTTGATGCTGGTGTGCTGGATCTGCAGCCGCGGCAGATAGCCGAGCTGGATCACCTGCTTGGTCACGCTGAACGCCCCCGTGATCAGCGCCTGCGAGGCGATCACCGTGGCCATGGTGGCCAGGCCCACCAGCGGCAGCAGCGCCCAGCTGGGCGCCATCTTGTAGAAGGGATTGCTCACCGCCTGCGGATCGCTGAGCAGCAGCGCGCCCTGGCCGAAGTAGTTCAGGATCAGCGCCGGCATCACCACCGAGAACCACGCCAGGCGGATGGGCTTCTTGCCGAAGTGGCCCATGTCGGCATACAGCGCCTCGCCGCCGGTCACGCACAGCACCACCGCGCCCAGGATGATGAAGGTGGTGCCGGGGTGTTCCCAGATGAAGCGCAGGGCGTGATGCGGGCTCACCGCCCACAGGATCTCGGGATGATCGAGGATCTTGACCACCCCGAGCACCGCGATCGCGAGGAACCAGACCAGCGTGATCGGGCCGAAGAATCGGCCGATGCCGGCGGTGCCGTGCTTCTGCACCGCGAACAGCGCCAGCAGGATCACCAGGGTGATGGGAATCACCGCGCTGCGCAGCGCCGGCGAGACCACCTCCAGCCCCTCCACTGCCGAGAGCACGGAGATCGATGGAGTGATCACGCCGTCGCCGTAGAACAGGCAGGTGCCGAAGATGCCGATCAGCAGCATCACGCTGCGCAGCCGCGGCTTGTCGCGGACCGACTGGGAGGCCAGCGCGAGCATGGCCACCAGCCCGCCTTCGCCATGATTGTCGGCCCGAAGCACCAGGGTCACATACTTCAGCGACACGATCAGGGTGAGCGTCCAGACGAAGATGGACAGCACGCCGTAGATGTTTTCCGGGGTCAGGGGCAGGTGTCCGGTGTGGAACACCTCCTTCACGGCATACAGCACGCTGGTGCCGATGTCGCCGTAAACCACGCCGATGGCGCCCAGGGTGAGGGCGCCCAGGGAGGACCTGGAAGGGCTCATGACGCAAAAAGGCAGCCCGAAGGCTGCCTCCCCATGATGTTGTTTCCGCTATTGTGCGCCTCTTCGGCGATTCCCGCGCGGGCGGCGATCCGGCCCGCGCCATGGCGCGGGAGGCCCGCCCGCGCGGCCTGCTCGCTTCCAACCTGAACGGAGACTTCCGGTGAGATTCTCGGACGAGACCCTCGCGCGCCACAACGCCAATCCCCTCTACCGCACCACCGGCATCCGCCTGCACTCGGTGTTCGACGGGCAGGCCGTCTCGAGCCTCGCGCCCGAGTCGTCGGTGTGCTGGCCCACCCCCGGCCAGCCCCATGGCGGCATCGTGTTCACGGTCATGGACACCACCATGGCCTTCGCCGCCCTCTCCAACGGCGAGGAAGGCAGCGGCAGCGCCACGGTCGACTGCAGCATCCAGTACACCGCGCCCGCCCGTCAGGCGCCGTTTCAGTGCCAGGCGCGCACCGTCAGCCGCACCGGTCGGACGGCCTTCGTTCGCGCCGAACTCGTCGATGCGCAGGGCGCCGTGGTGGCCCTGGCTCAGGGCACCTTCCGCCTGTTCGCGCCGCGCGCCGCCGCGGCCTGAGTCCGCGGCGCGCCAGACGACGGGGCAGGTCGGCGCCCCCAGTGATGGGCGCGACGGCCTTCAGCCGAAGCGCTTGCCGAGATAGCGGAACAGGGTGCGCAGCGTCTGGGCCTCGCCCCCCACCGGGCGGCCGGGCCTGGGCGCGTCATTCCAGCCAAAGAGGTCGATGTGCAGCCAGTCGATCTCGGCCGGCACGAAGTGCTCGAGGAAGAGCGCCGCATTGATGGCGCCGCCCATGGCGTTGCGCCCGGTGTTCACGATGTCGGCGATCTCGCTCTCGATGCCGCGGCGATAGTCCGGCCACAGCGGCAGGTGCCACAGCGGATCTTCGGTGCTCAGCCCGAGGTCGACGATCTCGCGGGCGAGCGCCATCTGCCGGCAGAACAGCGCCGGCAACTGCGGACCCAGCGCGACCCGCGCGGCGCCGGTGAGGGTGGCCAGGTCGATCATCAGTTCGGGGCGCGACTGCGCGCCGTAGGCGAGGGCGTCGCAGAGGATGACGCGGCCCTCGGCGTCGGTGTTGCCGATCTCGATGTGCAGGCCCTGGCGGGTGCGGATGATGTCGCCGGGCCGGTAGGCGTTGCCCGCGATGGCATTCTCCACCGCCGGGATCAGCAACTGCAGGCGCACCGGCAGCTTGCTGGCCATCACCAGCTGGGCCAGTGCGAGCGCGGTGGCCGCGCCACCCATGTCCTTCTTCATGTGGCGCATGCCCTCGGGCGCCTTGATGTCCAGCCCGCCGGAATCGAAGCACACGCCCTTGCCGACCAGGGTGAGGCGATGAGCCTTCGGGCTGCCCCAGGTGAGCTCGATCAGCCGGGGGGCCCGGCTGGCCGCCCGACCCACCGCATGCACGGCGGGAAAGCCGGCTTCCAGGAGCTCGTCGCCCACGATCTGGCGGAAGCGGCCGCCGTGGGCGCCGGCCACCGCCTTGACCGCATCGGCCAGTTCGGCCGGGCCGAGGTCTTCGGCGGGGGTGTTGATCAGGTCGCGGGCCTGGCTGATCGCCGTCGCCATCAGCAACCCCTGCGATGCGGCGGCGCCCGGCGCGATCATCAGCTCGGCGGCCGCCCGGCGCGGCGGCTTGTAGCGGCTGAAGGCGTAGCTGCCGAGCGCCCACGACTGGGCCGCGGCCAGCGGATCGGCCGGCAGTCCCTCGGTGCCGAGACGATAGCGTCCTTCGGGCAGGGCCCGCGGCAGGGCTGACAGCGCCCAGGGATGGGCCGCGCCATGCACCCCCACCCAGACCTCGCGCAGGCCGCCCTGCTCATCGGGAACGAGCGCGTAGCTGTCGGGCGCGGCCTTGAAGCCGCAGGCCCCCAGCCAGCGTCGGGTGACCGCTGACTGCTGTCCGATGATCGCCGGGAACGACTCGCGATCGGCGAGATGAACGGGCACGGCGCCCGGAACGGGCTTGCGCAGGACGACGGTCATGGCGGTGAAGTAAGCGTCAGGAAGCTGGCAAGCATACGATGCTTCGCAACCGAGCCCGCTGCCCATCGGCCGGTAACAGCCGTTCATCCGGGCCCGAGCGGCGACCGATCGCCGGCGGGCGAGCATGCTCGGGCAAGGCCCGTCCGCCCCGGGGCAGGGCCCCATGTCCCGCCCGCCACCGCCGCATGAACGCCATCCCTGTTGTCGGGCGATCGATGCCCGATCCGGAAACCGACGCCCCTGCGCCGTCGGCAGCCCCCGAATCCCTGTCGCCCCATTTCCACCGCGGGCGACAGACCGGCCTGACCGTGGCCTCGCTGATCCTGCTGGCGGGCTGCGGCGCGGCCGATTCCGGCGCGCCGGAATCGGCGGCCCCCGCGCCGGCCTCGGGCGCCGGGACGCTGCCCGCGCCGGCTCAGGCAGGCGGCGTGCCGGCGCCCGCGCCGGTCGGGGTCTCGCCCATGCCGGCCGTGTCCCCCGCGCCCTCACCCGCCCCGGTGACGGCAGTGGTCCAGCCCTTCGATCTGGCCGCGGCCTCGCGCCTGCTCGGGCAGGCCAGCTTCGGGGCCGGCAAGGCCGAGGTGGTGCGCGTGCAGGCGATGGGCGCCAGCGCATGGGTCGAGGAGCAACTGGCCCTGCCGCGCGGTCAGGGCCAGGTGGAGTGGCTGCGGGCCCAGGGCTACGAGGCCGGCAGCTTTGCCACGGCGAACACCCACGCCAACTACGCGATCTGGCGAGCCTTCCTGACCCGCCCCGACCAGCTGCGCCAGCGCATGGTCTACGCGCTGTCACAGATCATGGTGGTGGCGATTCCGGGCATCACCACGCCCTGGCCGGCCTTCGCGGCGGCGCGCTTCCTGGACATCCTCGACGAGCATGCCTTCGGCCGATTCAGGGCCCTGCTCGAGGCAGTCACGCTCTCGCCCGCGATGGGCGTGTACCTGTCGATGCGCGGCAGCCAGAAGGCCGATGCCACCGGCCGCCAGCCCGACGAGAACTACGCCCGCGAGGTGATGCAGCTCTTCACCATCGGCCTGCAGCTGCTCAATCCTGATGGCACCCTGCGCCTGGTCAACGGCGCGCCGGTGGATGCCTACGAGGCCGACGATGTGTCGGGTCTCGCGCGGGTGTTCACCGGCTGGGACTATGTCAGCGGCGCCGGCATCGACGACACCACGCCGGTGCGGGCGATCACCGCCATGGCGCCTGTGGCCAGTCGCCACGAGACCGGCGCCAAGTCCTTCCTGGGGGTGACCATCCCCGCGGGCACCTCCGGCCCGGCCAGCCTCGCCATCGCCCTCGACACCCTCGCCGCGCATCCCAATGTGGGCCCCTTCATCTCGCGCCAGCTCATCCAGCGCCTGGTGTGCGCCAACCCGTCGCCGGCCTATGTCGGCCGCGTGGCCGCGGTCTTTGCCAACAATGGCGCCGGGGTGCGGGGCGACCTGCGGGCCGTGCTCAAGGCGCTGCTGCTCGACCCCGAGGCCAGGAGCCCGGCCAGCGCCGAGGGCGGCGGCAAGCTGCGCGAGCCCGTCCTGCGGTTCGCGCAGTGGGCCCGAGCCTTCGGCGTGAGCTCGCCCTCGGGACGCTGGGCGTTGGGCAGCCTGTCCGATCCGGCCACCCGCCTCGGGCAGAGTCCCCTGCAGAGCAGCTCGGTGTTCAATTTCTACCGGCCCGGCTATGTGCCGCCGGGCACGACGCTGGCCGCCGCGGGCCTGGTCTCTCCCGAGATGCAGATCGCCACCGAGACCAGCGTGGCGGGCTATCTCAACTTCATGCAGACCGCGATCTCCAGCACCACCACGCTCGCCGGCTCCGACCTTCGTCCCGACTACACCGCCTGGCTGCCGCTGGCCGGGGACCCGGCGGCCCTGGTTGCCGAGCTCAATCTGGTGCTGGCGGCCGATCAGCTCGGCGCCGCCGCCGTGGCCACCGTGGCGAGCGCGCTGGCCGCGATGCCCGCAGGCACCGACGCACAGCGCCTGAACCGGGTGCGCGCCGCCGTGCTGCTGGTGATGGCCTGCCCCGAATATCTGGTGCAGAAGTGAGCCCGCTGCCATGAGCGCCGCCGCCAGCCGCCGTGAGTTCCTGCGCCGTGCCGCCGCCCTGGGCATCGGCGGCGCTGCGACGCCGCTGGCGCTCAGCCTCGCCGCGATCGGCGAAGCCGCGGCCCAGTCGGCAAGCGATCACAAGGCGCTGGTGTGCGTGTTCCTGTTTGGCGGAAACGATTACGGCAACACCGTCATCCCCTGGGACGCCGCCGGCCACGCCAACTACGCCACGCTGCGCTCGACCCTCGCGATCGCCCGCAGCCGGCTCGCGGGCACGGTGCTCAGCCCGCTCAATCCGCTGCCGGGCGGCCAGCAGCTCGCGCTGGCGCCGGAGCTCGCGCCGCTGCTGCCGGTGTTCGACGCCGGCCGGCTGGCGGTGCTGCTCAATGTGGGCCCGCTGGTGCAGCCCACCACCAAGGCCCAGTACGCCGCCCGATCGGTGCCGCTGCCGCCCAAGCTCTTCTCGCACAACGATCAGCAGTCGGTCTGGCAGGCCTGCCTGCCCGAGGGCGCCACCTCCGGCTGGGGTGGGCGGATCGGCGACCTGTTCGCGGCCGGCAACGGCAATGCCACCTTCACCTGCATCAGCGTCTCGGGCAATGCGGTCTACCTCGCCGGCCGGTCCGCGGTGCAGTACCAGATGAGCAGCGCCGGGGCCACCGCCATCACCGGCATCGGCGCCACGCTCTTCGGCTCGGCCGCGGCGGCGCAGGCGCTGCGCGCGCTGAGCACCAGCGCCCCGGGCGGCAACCTGCATGAGCGTGAACACGCCCGCCTGGTCAGCCGCTCGATCAGCGCAAGCACCGAGGTCAGCGCGGCGCTGGCCGCCGCGCCCAGCCTGAGCACGGCCTTCCCGGCCACCGGCCTCGGCGGTCAGTTGCGCATGGTGGCGCGCATGCTCTCGGCGCGGGCCACGCTTGGCGCCCGTCGGCAGGTGTTCTTCGTGAGCCTGGGCGGCTTCGACAACCACGACAACCTGCTGGTCGATCATCCCGCGCTGCTCACCCAGGTGGCCGGCGCAATGCAGGCCTTCGACGCGGCCCTGACCGAGCTCGGCCTGCAGAACCAGGTCACCACCTTCACCGCCAGCGACTTCGGCCGCACGCTCACCTCCAATGGCGACGGCTCCGATCACGGCTGGGGGTCGCATCACCTGGTGATGGGCGGCGCGGTGCGTGGCCGTCGCCTGGTGGGCAGCGCGCCGGTGCTGGCCAACAACGGGCCCGATGATGTCGGCCAGGGCCGTCTGCTGCCGACCACCGCGGTGGATCAGCTCGGCGCCACCCTGGCCACCTGGTTCGGCGTGTCGGCAAGCGATCTCCCCACGGTCCTGCCGCAGATCGGCAACTACTCGCTGCGCGACATCGGCCTGTTCGCCTGAGCCGATGCGGACCGGTCCACGACGCCGGCCCCGCGCTGGCCGCGGACCGCCGGCTGCATTACCCTGAGCGCCGCCCCCACAAGGATGCGCCATGAGCCAAGACAGCCCCATCTTCTGGAAGAAATCCCGCGTCGAACTGCGCGCTGCCGGCTTCGACCCCGACAAGGCTGCCGACACCAATGCGGTGGTCACCATCGCCAGCGCCTGGACCAACGCCCATCGCTGCAACAACCGGGTGCGGGCCGTCACCGACCTGCTGATCGATCTGCTCGCCGAGCGCGGCGGCCAGGGCCTGGTGGTGGGCGCCCCGGCGGTGTCCGACGCGCTCACCCAGGGCACGCCCACTGCCGGCTACAGCCTGGTGTCGCGCGATGTGGCCGCCGACTGCTTCGAGATCGGCCATTACGCCCACCATGGCGAGGCCATGATCGTGATCTCGGGCTGCGACAAGACCGGCGCGGCGGCGCTCATGCCGCTGGCGCGCACCAACGCCTTCGGGCTGGTGCTGTATCCGGGCACCAGTTCGCCGGGGCAGGTGCCCTTCGAGCCCTGGGCCTCCAAGGGCAACAACATCACCATCATGGACTATGCCGAGGGGCGGGCGGCGCAGGAGGCCGGTCGCATCTCGGCGCAGGAGCTGCTCGAGCTCGAGCGCAATGTGATGCCGGGCAGCGGCACCTGCGGCGCGATGTTCACCGCCAACACCATGAGCACCGTGGCCGAGTCGATCGGCATGATGCTGCCGCACGGCGCCTCGCATCCCGCCGACTTCGACGCCAGGAGCGACATCCACCCCGATGTCCGCGCCCAGGCCCGCGCCAGCGTGGACGCGCTCTACCGCCTCATGGCCGCCGGCATCCGCCCGCGAGACATCATGACCGAGAAGGCCTTCGAGAACGCGATCACCACGGTGTACGCGATGGGCGGATCCACCAATGTCTACCTCCATCTGCTGGCCATCGCGCGCGAGGCGCAGGTGCCGATCACCATCGAGCGCATCCAGGCGGTGGGCGAGCGCGTGCCGCTGATCGCGAACCTGCAGCCGCATGGCCGCTATGCGATGGTGAGCCTGCATCAGCTCGGCGGCGTGCCGGTGGTCATGAAGGAGCTGCTGCGCCATGGTCTTCTCCATGGCGATGTCATGACGGTCACCGGCCGCACCCTGGCCGAGAACCTCGCCGATGTGCCCACGCTCGAGCAGCTCGGCGACCAGGATCTCGTGCGGCCGGTGTCGCGCCCGCTGGCCGCCCCCAACAACCACATCAGCGTGCTCAAGGGCAATATCGCGCCGCAGAGCTGCGTGCTCAAGCTCTCGGGCAAGACGCTCGAGAAGGGCGTGTTCCGGGGCACGGCGCGGGTGTTCGAGTCCGAGGCGGCCACCATGGCGGCGATCCGCGCCGGCGAGATCGTGCCGGGCACCGTGGTGGTGGTGCGCAATGTCGGGCCGGTGGGCGGGCCCGGAATGCCCGAGATGGTGATGCTCACCATCCAGCTGCAGGGCCGTGGGCTGGGCGAGGATGTCGCGCTGATCACCGATGGCCGGTTCTCCGGGGTCTCGCACGGCATCCTGATCGGCCACATCTCGCCCGAGGCGGCCCGCGGCGGTCCGATCGCGGCGGTGCGCGACGGCGACACCATCGTGATCGATCCGAAGGCGCGCACCCTGCAGCTCGAGGCCTCCGACGAGGAGATCGCCCGTCGAATGGCCGATTGGCGCGCGCCCGATCTTTCGGATCGGGTGCGGCCGGGATCGGTGCACGACAAGTATGTGCGCCTGGTGTCCTCGGCGCACTTCGGCTGCGTGCTCTGAAAGACGCCGGCTCGCGCGCGGGCGTGACGCCCCGCGCAGCGCGGCCGGAGCGGTTCAGCGCGCGGCCATCCAGAGCACGCCGGCCAGGGCGAGCATCGCCAGCCAGGCGGTCTCGGCCACCATCATCGCCAGCGGCCGCCAGCCGGCCTCGCGCAGCGCCGCCACCGAGGTGCGCAGGCCGAGCGCGGCGATCGCCATCACCAGCAGCGCGCGCGACGCATCGCCGATCGGGCCCTGCGCCGCCGCGGGCACGGCGCCCAGGGTGTTGAGCGCGGCCAGGGCCAGGAACACCAGCAGGAACCAGGGCAGCAGCGCGGGCTTGCGCGGCGCGACGGTGTCGTCGGTGGCCGGCCAGGCGGAGCGGGCCCAGATGCCGATGCCCAGCACCACCGCCGCCAGCAGCGCCACGCGCGCGAGCTTCACGATGACCGCCGGCTCGCCCACTGACGGGCCGGCGATGAAGGCCGCGCCCACCACCTGGGCCACATCATGGATGGATGCGCCCAGGAACACGCCGGCGAGCGTCGGCGGCAGCGCGAGCGCGGCGGTGATCATCGGGTAGATCAGCATCGCGATGGTCGACAGCGTGGACACGCCCACCACCACCAGCAGCGTGAAGCGCTCCTGGTCGCGCGATCGCGGCAGCACCGCGGCGATGGCCAGCGCCGCCGAGGCGCCGCAGATCGCGGTGGCCCCGCCCGAGAGCAGCCCCTGCGCCGGCGTCAGCCGCAGCAGCTTCGCGAGCAGGCAGCCCATCGCCAGGGTGGAGGCCACGCAGGCCACCACCAGCAGGCCGGTGGCCCAGCCGAGGGAGGCGAGGTCGGCGAGCGCGATGCGCGCGCCCAGCAGCGCCACGCCCAGGCGCAGCAGCCACTTCATGCACAGTTCGATGCCGGCCCGGGCCTGATCGTTGTCGCCGAGCGTGTGCAGGGACATGCCCAGCAGCAGCGCATAGAGGAACTGGGGGCCGCCGTACTGCCGCGACACGAAGGTGGCGGCCAACGCGATCACGCCGCACAGCGCCACGCCCGGCAGGGCCCGACGCAGCCCAGCCAGGGCCTGCATCGGGGTGAGGTGGCGCGCCGGGGCGGCGCTCGCGATCAGGCCCATGCGCTATTTTTCGACGAATGCCCGCTCGATGACATAGTCGCCGGCCTCGCCCTGGCGCGGACTGATCCGGAATCCGCGCTCGTCGAGCATCGCGCAGGTGTCGGCGAGCATCGAGGGGCTGCCGCAGATCATGGCGCGGTCCCGCGCGGGATCGAGCGGCGGAAGACCGAGATCGGCCAGCAGCTTGCCGGAACGCATCAGGTCGGTCAGCCGGCCGCGATTGCGGAAGGGTTCGCGCGTGACCGTGGGGTAGTAGTGCAGCCGGCCGCGCACCAGCTCGCCGAGCAGCTCGTCTTCGGGCAGCTCGCGTCCGATGAAGTCGGCGTAGGCAAGTTCGCTCACCTCGCGCACGCCATGCACCAGAACGACGGTCTGGAACCGCTCGTAGGTCTCCGGGTCCTGGATGATGCTCATGAAGGGTGCCAGCCCGGTGCCGGTGGCGAACAGGAACACCCGTTCGCCGGGCAGCAGATCGTCGAGCACCAGGCTGCCCACCGGCTTGCGGCTGACGATGACCTCGTCGCCCACCTTGAGATGCTGCAGGCGCGATGTCAGCGGCCCGTCGGGCACCTTGATGCTGAGGAACTCCAGGTGCTCGGCATGATTGGCGCTGGCCACGCTGTAGGCGCGCAGCAGCGGCTTGCCGCCCACCGGCAGGCCCAGCATCACGAAGTGGCCGTTGCGAAAGCGCAGCGCGCGGTCACGGGTGGTGCGAAACGAGAACAGGGTCTCGTTCCAGTGATGCACCTGCAGGACGGTCTCGGTACCGAAGGCGGACATGGCGTGGGAGGGGCTTGGCGTGGGGTGGAGAGGGGAGGGTCGGGCCGCGCCTCAGGGGCTGGCCGGCGTGAGCGGCTCGGGCAGTTCACCGATCTGTCTGAGCAGCGACCAGGGGTAGATGCCACGCCCGTGCCCGTCGCTGAACACCAGGTTCAGCCCCTGCACCGACACCGGGTGGATCTGCGCCAGACGCAGGCCGGGATCGGCCTGCAGCCGGGTGCCCTGGCGACGCCACTGGCTTTCGCAGGCGGCGCAGCGGCACTGTTCGCGCAGGCGCGCGTGGGCGATGCGCGATCGATGATCGTCGGCCCACACGATCTCGAGCACGCCGCTGCCCTGGTGGCTCACGATCGACACCGGCTCGGCGACGCGATCCGCGGCGGTCGCATCCGCGGCCATCAGACCAGTTCCCTCAGGCCCTCGGGCCCGACCTCGGTGCCGAAGCCTTCCAGCCCGCCGTCATGCAGCTCGCTGCCCATCGCGGCCAGACTCTCTTCGCGGATGAGGTTGCGCAGCTTGTGCAGGATCTGCGTGAACGCGAGCGAGGACATCATCTCGGCGGTGCGGGGCCGGGGCAGGTCGATGGTCACCTCGGCCTTGATGCGGCCGGGTCGGGCGGTCATCACATACACCCGGTCCGACAGGAAGATCGCCTCCTCGATGTCGTGCGTGATGAACAGCACCGAGAGCCGGAACTTCTGCCACATGTTGGTCAGGATCTGCTGCATCACCACCCGGGTCTGGGCATCGAGCGCCCCGAAAGGCTCGTCCATGAGCATCACCTGCGGGCTGGTGGCCAGCGCCCGCACGATGCCTACCCGCTGTTTCATGCCCCCCGAGAGCTGATCGGGATAGTGATTCTCGAAAGCAAGCAGACCGGCCAGGCCGAGCAGGGTTCGGGCCGTGGTCTCGCGACTGCTTGCCGGCACGCCCTGCATCTTCAGGCCGAACTCGACATTGCGGCGGACGGTCATCCAGGGGAACAGCGAGTACTGCTGGAACACCACGCCGCGGTTGGCGCCCGGCCCGTCAATCGCCACCCCGTCCAGGCTCGCGCGGCCGCTGCTTGGCCGCGCAAAGCCGGCGACCACATTGAGCAGGCTCGACTTGCCGCAGCCCGAGGGTCCGATCAGCGAGACGAACTCGCCGGGGTTCACGGTGAGGGAGACATCGTCGATCGCGACCACGGCCTGTCGGGAGCTGCCGAATCGCATGCCGAGGTTCCGGACCTCGATCAGGCCGCGGGTGGCGGCGGTGGCGGTGTCGCTCATGTCCGGTCTCCGGTTCGGGAAAAGGCCAGCCAGGGCATCAGCAGGCTGCCGGCGGCGCGGATCAGCCAGCTGCAGCCCAGTCCGAGCACGCCGATGGTGATCATGCCGAGCACGATCTCGGGGTAGGTGATCAGCGAATAGGCTTCCCAGGT
The DNA here is from genome assembly GCA_018970865.1 of Betaproteobacteria bacterium. Classification (GTDB taxonomy): domain Bacteria; phylum Pseudomonadota; class Gammaproteobacteria; order Burkholderiales; family Burkholderiaceae_E; genus Quisquiliibacterium. The sequence continues at coordinate 434 of JAGWVN010000083.1, read as the reverse complement.
GAAGTAGCCGATGCCGAACTGGCCCGAGATCATCTCGGCGGCGATCAGCGACACCCAGGCCACGCCCATGCCCACCGCCAGGCCGGTGAAGATCTGCGGCCCCGATCCCGGCAGCACGATGTGCCACATCACCCGCCACTCCCGGGCGCCCAGGCACTGCCCGGCCCGCAGCAGCACCGCCTCCACTCCCTGGACCCCGCTCACGGTGTTCAGCAGGATGGGAAAGAAGGCGCCGATGAAGGTGATGAAGACGATGCTCACCTCGTTGTCCGGCCAGAGCATGATCGAGATCGGCACCCAGGCGATCGCCGGAATCGGCCGCAGGCACTCGAAGGCCGGAAACAGCAGTTGCCGGGTGAGCCGGTAGCGGCCGATCAGCATGCCCAGCGTCACGCCAAGCAGCGCCGCCACGCCGAAGCCGATGAAGATGCGTC
>JAGWVN010000082.1 GCA_018970865.1 Betaproteobacteria bacterium | reverse complement strand
GGACTGATCACGGGCGCGGGGCTGGCCGGGGTCACGAGGGGCGCGGGGCCGACCGCGATCACCGGTGCTGCGGTGACCGGCCTGACCGGCTGGGCCGTCACCGGGGCGATCGGCTGGGCCGTCAGGGGGGCGGCGGGCGAGGCCGGTCGCGACTGGTCGAGCATGGCGTGGATTCGGTCACGGGCGGCCTGTTCCGACATCACCGCATCACTGCGGCCGGCGACCGGCGGCGGAGCCGATCCCGTGCCGCTGCGCACCGCGGCCGTGGCGCTCGCCTGCAGCGCGCCGCCGAGCGCGGGCATGCGCACGGTCCGGACCCCGTCGAGAAAGGCCGCGCCGCTGGCGCTGACCATGCCGCGCGCCCAGGCCCGCAGCACCGCGTGGGCCGGCTCCTCGCGCCCTTCCCGGGCGAGATCGCGCAGCTTGAACGGGTCGATGCCCATCGGCGCGGTGCGGACGAAGGCGTTCACGAAGATGCCCGGCCCCTGCCAGCGGCGCACGCTGAATTCCAGGAAGGCCGTGGTCTCCGTGGCCCAGGGCGGGCTGCTGCCGAGGGCGGTGAGGATCGGCGTCCAGGCAATGTTGGTCTCGACCGTGCGCGTCCAGTCGGAGAAGCGGGTGATGCTGAACCAGCGCGAGCACTTGGTGATCAGCTGGCTGTGCAGGGTGTCGTGGCGGTCGAGCAGCCAGGCGGTGGCGGACGTCTCCTCGCACACCGAGCGCTCCCAGTTCATGCGGTCGGTGACCGCGCGCAGCACCAGCAGCGGCACGGCGGCGGCCGGATCCTCCGACTGCACGGCCACGGTGTGGGCGACGGTGTCCATGCCGGCGATCTTGCGCGGCTGCTTGAAGACCGAAATCACCCGCCAGCGGCCATCGGGCAGGCCGACCAGGTTGCCGCCCCCCAGATCGAGCATGCCCTGGATGACGGCGCCCACCGCCGGTTGCGCCCGGACCCCGGAAGGCCACAGCAGCGATGCCGGCAGCAGCAGCAGGGCGGCGATCAGTGCGAACAGCCCGTTGCGCACGCGGCGCAAGCCTGGCGGGACCGGTGCGTCACCCGCCGGTCGGCGGGGTATCGGGGTGGGTCGGGACACGGCCGGCAGCGCAGGCTCGGGCATGGATCTCCTCGTCGGGTGAGGCCGGTGGCCACGCTGCCGCCGGCGGTTCATCCTAGCGCGGCTGCGACGCCCCCGCCGGCGCGCGGGCTCCGGCCGGTCGGATCCCCGGCGTGAACGGCCGGCGCTTTGCTATCCTCGACCCCAGCCGCCGTCCGCAGCGCATCCCGCCCTGGCCCGTCGACCGGCGACAAGGATCTCCTGATGAGCGATGTGTCGGTGGACCGCACCCGCCGGGTGCGGCCGGTGCTTGAGTATCCCTGTGGCGAGCCGCCGGCGGCCGGCCAGGCCACCGAGGTGGCGCCCGGCGTGCTCTGGATCCGCATGCCCCTGCCGTTCTCGCTGGCCAACATCAACCTGTGGGCGATCCGCGACGGCGAGGGCTGGACGGTGGTCGACACCGGCATCCAGACTCCCGAGACCGCCACCGCCTGGCGCGAGGTGCTGGCCGGGCCGATGGCCGGACTGCCGGTCACGCGGGTGATCGTCACCCACATGCATCCCGACCATGTCGGCATGGCGGGCTGGCTGATCCGCAAGTTCCCGGGCGCCGCGTTGTGGATGACCAAGCTCGAGTACCTCAACTGCCGGGTGCTGGTGGCCGACACCGGCCGCGAAGCGCCCGAGGACGGCGTGCTGTTCTACCGCCGTGCCGGCTGGAACGAGGAAGCCATCGAGCACTACCGCACCCGCTTCGGCGGCTTCGGCAAGAGCACCTACAAGATCCCCGACAGCTTCCGGCGCCTGAAGGATGGCGACGAGCTGCGCATCGGCGGGCATGCCTGGCGGGTGGTGGTGGGCAACGGCCACTCGCCCGAGCATGCCTGCCTGCACTGCCCCGAGCTCGGCCTGCTGATCTCGGGGGACCAGGTCCTGCCGCGCATCTCCTCCAATGTCTCGGTGTTCCCCACCGAGCCCCAGGCCGATCCGCTGGGCGACTGGCTGAGCTCGCTGGCGCGCATCCGCCGCGAGGTGCCCGATGCGGTGCTCGTGCTGCCGGCCCACAACGAGCCATTCCGAGGCCTGCACGCCCGGCTCGACGACCTGATCCGCGGCCACGAGGTCGGGCTCGAGCGCCTGCGTCGCTCGCTGCGTGACCGGCGCTGCCGGGCGATCGATGTCTTCGGCGCGCTGTTCGCGCGCAAGATCGACGGCGACAAGCATCTGCTGGGCATGGCCACCGGCGAGAGCCTCGCCCACCTCAACTACCTCATCGCGCGCGGCGAGGCGGTCCTCGAGACCGACGAGCAGGGCGTGAACTGGTACCGCGCCGCCTGAAGCCATGCCGCTCGCGCTGATTCCCGGTGCCGAGACCGGCAGCCTGCTGGCGGCCATGGCCGCCACCGCGCTGCTCGGGCTGAAGCACGGTTTTGACGCCGATCACCTGGCGGCCATCGACGCGGTGGGGCGGATGCACCGTCAGGCCGGTCGGCTGGGCGCGGCGGCCGCCAGCGGCGCGCTGTTCTCGGGCGGGCATGCGCTGGTGATGCTGGCGGCGGCGCTGCTTGTCTTCCGGGCGGGCGGCACGCTGTTGCCCGACTGGCTGGATGCCGCGGGCGCCTGGCTCTCCATCGGCTGCCTGGGCCTGATCGGCATGCTGAGCATCCGCTCGGCCGATCACCACCGCCCCGGGCCGCTTGCCTGGCGACGGGGGCTGCTCGGTCGGCTGCTGCCGGCCGATCTGCCGGCCTGGGCCGCGGCGCTGGCGGGCGGGCTCTTCGCCTTCTCGCTCGACACGCTGGCCACTGCGGCCATGTTTGCCGGCTCGGGCGCCCGCCTGGGCGGCTGGCCGGCGGTCGCGTTGCTGGCCCTGGCCTTCGCCCTCGGGATGCTGACGGCTGACGGCCTCTCGGGCTGGTGGGTGAACCGGCTGAGCGGCGCCGGCGCGCTGCAGCAGCGCCGGGGGCGCCGCCTGGCGGGCTGGCTGGTCGGGCTGGCCGCGCTGGGCACCGCCGCGCTGGGGGCGGCCCGTCAGCTCGCGCCGTCGCTTGATGACTGGGCCGATGCCCACGCCCTGGGCGTGGGTCTGGCCCTGCTGCTGGCCACCTCGCTCAGCCTGGTGGCAGCGGCCGCCTACGCGCGGCTGCGGCCCGGCTGAGCAGGCCAGCTGAGCAGGCCGGCTCGCGCCGACCGAGCCCGCCGCGGGCAGGCCCGCCCGTCCGAGCGGGCTCAGCCCTTCGCGCGCAGCGCCTCCCAGACCCGCGGCGGCGTGAACGGCATGTCCATCGGCGGCACGCCGCGGCGGCGCAGCGCGTCGCTCATCGCATTGACCAGCGCCGGCAGCGAGCCCGAGCAGCCCGATTCCCCCACGCCCTTGGCGCCGAGCGCGTTCAGGCGGGTGGGCACCGGGTGGTAATCGGTGCGGATGTGGCGCAGCCAGTCGGCCCGCGGCATGACATAGTCCATGAAGCTGCCGGTGAGCAGCTGCGCGGTGTCGGGGTCATACAGCAGCTGCTCGCCGAACACCTGACCCGCGCCCTGCACCACGCCGCCGTGCACCTGGCCCTGGGTGAGCTGCGGCGAGACCACATGGCCCAGGTCGTCCACCGAGGTGTAGGCCACGATCTCGGTGATGCCGGTGGCCGGATCGATCTCGACCTCGGCCACATGGCAGCCGTTGGGGAAGGTGGTGCCCGAGGTGGACTCCCCTTCGCAGTCGAGCGGATGCGGGCTGGCGCCGCGCAGCGACTCGGCCAGCTCGAACAGGCCGATGCGGTGCTCGCCGCCATGGAAGGCGCCGTCGCGGTACTCGAGCGTGGCCGCGGGCAGTGACAGCGCGCGGGCGGCATGCGGCCGCGCCCGTTCGATCAGGTTGCCGGCCAGCACCTTGAGCGCGCTGCCGGCGCCGTAGAGCGAGCGCGAGCCGCCGGTGCCGTTGCCCACCAGCTCTTCGGCGGGATCGCTGGCGTGGTAGCGCAGCCGCTCGCGCGGCACGCCGAGCAGGCCGGCCACCAGCTGCGTGAACGAGGTCTCGTGGCCCTGGCCCGAGGGGCCGGTGACGCCGTGCAGGTGGAGCAGACCGTCGTCGCGGAAACGCGCCGAGACCTGGTCCTTGGGGGCCACGCCGCCGCCCGAGGCCTCGAGGTAGCAGCCGAAGCCGATGCCGCGCAGCCGGCCGCGGGCCTCGCTGGCCTGGCGGCGGGCGTCGAAGCCGGCATAGCCGGCCAGGCCGAGCGCCTTGTCCATCACGGCGGCGAACTCGCCGCTGTCGTACTCGGTGCCGTTGGCGGTGGTGTAGGGGAAGGCCGAGGGCGGGATGAAGTTGCGCCGGCGCAGCGCCACCCGGTCGAAGCCGTGCTCGGCCGCCGCCTGGTCGATCAGCCGCTCGATCGCGTAGGCGATGTCGGGCCGCCCCGCGCCCCGGTAGGCCGATACCGGCACGGTGTGGGTGTAGACCAGGGTGGAGCGCGCATGCAGCGCCGGCACCCGGTAGGCCCCGCCCATGGTGACGGTGAGGTTGCGGGTGCCGATCATCGACTGGAAGTAGCAGGTATAGGCGCCGAGATCGGCCTGGTTCTCGTAGCGCAGCGCCAGGATGTTGCCATCGGCGTCGAGCGCGATGCTCGCCTGCAGCACCAGCGCGCGGCCGTGCCAGTCGCTGAGGAAGATCTCGCTGCGCGAACCCACCCACTTCACCGGCCGGCCGAGCTTGCGCGCGGCGAGCATCACGAGCGCCTGCTCCGGATAGGGCCCGCCGCGCAGGCCGAAGGAGCCGCCGACATCATGGGCGATCACCTCGATGCGGCTGGCGTCGTAGCCGGTGATCGCGGTGAGCGACTGCCGCATGCCGAGCATGCCCTGGGTGGGGGTGTGGATGGTGAAGCGATCGGTGTCGGGGTGGTGCACCGCCAGACAGGCCCGCGGCTCGAGGGGCGCGCCGGCCAGTCGCTGGCTGTGCATGCGCAGGGTGGTGGTGTGGGCCGCCCGGGCGAACGCGGCATCGGCTGCGGCGGCGTCGCCGGCCTCGTAGACCACGCTGACATTGCCGGGCATGGACTCGTGCACCAGCGGGGCGCCGGGGGCCAGCGCCGCGTCCAGGGAGGCCACCGCGGGCAGGTCCTCATAGTCGATGGCGACCAGCTCGGCCGCGTCCTGCGCGGCGCGGGCGGTGTCGGCGATCACCATCGCGATGGGCTGGCCGACGAAGCGAACCCGGTCGGTGGCGAGGATGGGCAGCGGGCACTTCACCTGCGGCTTGCCGTCGGCGCCGGTGACCGGCGGCCCGCCCGGGATGGGCTGGAATCCGGCCTCGGCGACATCGAAGGCGGTGAGCACGGCCACCACGCCGGCGGCCTCGCTGGCGGCCGAGCTGTCCACCCGCAGCAGGCGGGCGTGGGCGCGGTCGGATCGGACCATGGCGGCGTGGAGCTGGCCGGGCAGGTTCCAGTCGGCGGTGTAGCGGCCCTGGCCGGTGACCAGGCGCCGGTCTTCGTCGCGGGCCGGTGCCAGGCCGCCGGTTCGCGGATCGATGTTCACGCTCATTGGGCGCCTCCCTCGGCAGCGGCCAGGCGGCCGGCGGCGGTGCGCACGGCCTCGACGATGTTCACATAGCCGGTGCAGCGGCACAGGTTGCCGGCCAGCCCCTCGAGGATCTGCTCGTCGGAGGGCGAGGGGTGGCGGCGCAGCAGGTCGACGCTGGCCATGATCATGCCCGGCGTGCAGAAGCCGCATTGCAGGCCGTGGCAGGCCGAGAAGGCCTCCTGCACCGGGTGCAGGCGCTCACCCCGGGCCAGGCCCTCGATGGTGACCACCGAGCAGCCGTCGGCCTGGGCGGCGAGCATGGTGCAGGACTTCACGGCCTGGCCATCGACATGCACGGTGCAGCAGCCGCACTGGCTGGTGTCGCAGCCGACATGGGTGCCGGTCAGCCCGAAGCTGTCGCGCAGCAGGTCGGCGAGCAGCGTGCGCTCCTCGCACTGCGCGGTGCGGGGCTGGCCATTGACGACGAGTTCGATCTTCATGGGAGGTCTCCGGGTCAGGCCGAGGCGCTGGCGAGCGCGGCCACCGCGCGCTGGGTCATGAGCGTGACCAGATGGGCGCGGTACTGGGCAGGGGCGTGCAGATCGGCGTTCAGGCCCTCGGGCGAGAGGCTGAGCGAGCCCACGGCGGCGGCCGACAGGTCGCGGGCGAGGGCGGCCTCGGCGGCCTGCCAGCGGAACACGCCGGGCCCGGCGCCGGTCACCGCGACACGGACCTCGTCATCGAATTCGGCCACGAACACGCCGGTCATGGCATAGCCCGAGGCGGGGTGGGGAAACTTGGCGTAGGCGGCGCGCCGCGGGCAGCCGAAGCGCACCGCGGTGATGATCTCGTCGGGCTCGAGCGCGGTGGTGAACATGCCCTGGAAGAATTCGTCGGCCGGAATGCCGCGCCGGTCGGTGACCACCACCGCGCGGCAACCCAGCACCGCGGCCGGGTAGTCGGCGGCTGGATCGTTGTTGGCGATCGATCCGCCCAGGGTGCCGCGGGCGCGCACCTGCGGGTCGCCGATGCGGCCGGCGAGATCGGCCAGGGCCGGCAGGCTGGCCCGCACCGTGGCGTCGGCGGCGATCTCGCCGTGGCGCGTGCCGGCGCCCACCGACAGCGCGTCGTGGTCGCGGGCGATGCCCCGCAGTTCGTCGAGCCGCCCGATGTCGATCAGGGTGGAGGGCGCGGCCAGCCGGTGCTTCATGGAGGGCAGCAGGGTCATGCCGCCGGCCAGCAGTCGGGCCTGCGGGTCGGCCTTCAGGCCGGCCAGCGCCTGCGCCAGACCGGTGGCCCGCTGGTAGGAGAAGGGATACATGGAGTGCCTTTCGGGGCAGACCCGTTTCCGGGGATGGCAGGACATTAACACCGCCTGCCGGGCGCGATCGGGGAGTCCGTTTCGCGTCCTGCCGGCAGGATGCCGCGTCAGGCGGGTTCCGGCCTTGATCCTGGACGGTGGCGGCGGACGGAATCTGCCGCCAGACGGTATCCAGTTCCTGCGCCGCAGGCCGAAAACCGTCGTATGGCTCTTCGCGCGTCCAGCAGGGATTCGGCGGCGGCACCGGTGGCGCGGGTGCGCGCCGCCCTTGCGCGCCGCCGGCTACCGCTGCTCGTGGCCGGCAGCCTGCTGGTGGCGGTGGCCTGCGCCATTGCCCAGACCCAGTCGCCGGGCGGCCGGCCGGCGCCGGTGGGCATCGCCCGGGAATCCCTGGCCGTGGTCTCGAGCGCGAGCGGCGACACCGTGCTGCTGCGGGCGGGGTCGCTGACCTCGCCGGTGCGGTCGGGCATGCAGATCGCGCCGGGCGACCGGCTTTTCACGCGGGACGGCGGGCGCATCGCGCTGCGCTTTGCCGACGGCGCGGTGATGGCCCTTCACCCGAACACCGAATTCCGGATCGACGACTACCAGTACGACACTGCCGAGCAGCGCAGCTTCCTGAGCCTGATGCGGGGCGCGCTGCGCACCGTCACCGGGGCGATCGGCCGGCGCCAGCGCGATGACTACCGGCTGAACACCCCCAGCGCGACGATCGGCATCCGGGGCGCCGACGACCAGGCCAGCGCCTTGATCGGCATCCGGGGCGGCGACGACCAGGCCAGCGCGCCGGTCGCGCTGACCGACGGGGCGGGCGGCGGGCCGGCGGCGCCGCGCTGACGCGGCGCGGGGCCGATCGGCCCTACACTGCCGCGATGTTCGGCACGGCATTCACCTGGTGGGGGTCGGCGGTCACCTGGCTGGAGGTGATCGCCTTCGTGCTCGCCTTCGCCTGCGTGGTCTGCAACATCCTCGAGAACCCCTGGGGCTGGCCGCTGGCCATCGTCAGCAGCGCGCTCTACGCCTGGCTGTTCGCCCGCAACCGCATCTACGGCGATGCCGGCCTGCAGGTCTTCTTCGCCCTCACCTCGCTCTGGGGCTGGTGGCAATGGCTCTTCGGCCGGCGGGCCGGCGCCGATCCCGGCGAACCCCTGCGGGTGGTGCGGCTGGCGCCGCGCCAGATGCTGAGCCTCGCCCTGGCCTGGATGGCGCTGTGGATGGGCCTGGGGCTGGGACTGGCCCGCTTCACCGATTCCGATGTTCCCTGGCTGGACGCCTTTCCCACGGCAGGCAGCCTGCTTGGTCAGGTGCTGCTGGGGCGCAAGGTGCTCGAGAACTGGCCGGTCTGGATGCTGGTCAATGTCTCGAGCATCGCGCTCTTCACCTACAAGCAGCTCTGGCTCACCGCGCTGCTGTATGCGCTGTTCATCGGCACGGCACTGGCCGGCTGGCTGCGCTGGCGGGCGGTCTGGCGGGCCGGACGCGGCCCGGCCTGAGCGGTTCGCTGGTGTATTCTCACCGCGCATTCCGATCGTCATGGCCCGCTCCGAACCTTCGTCCGATGCGTCGGCGCCCGCCGGCCTGCCCCCCCCTGACGCCCGGTCCTTGCCGGGGTCGGTGCTCGACGGCCTCGGCGCCCATGTCTGCCTGCTCGACGCCCGCGGCGTGATCCTGACGGTCAACCGGGCCTGGCGCGAGTTCGCGCTGGCCAACGGCGCGCCACCCGACACCCACCATGAGGGCACCAGCTACCTCTCGGTGTGCGAGGCCGGCGAGGGCGCCGGCTGCGGCGTGGGCGAGCAGCCCTCGTTCGCGGCCGGGCTGCGCGATGTGCTCGCTGGCCGCGTCGATGCCTTCGAGTTCGAGTATCCCTGCCATTCGGCCACCGAGCAGCGCTGGTTCATGGCCCGGGTCTCGCGGGTGCGCGACAGCGATCCGCCGCTGGTGGTGGTGGCCCACGACGACATCTCCGCGCTCAAGCGCGCCCAGCTCACCCTGGCCCGGCGCGAGGCGGTGCTCGCCGACCTCGCGGCCTCGATCCCCGGCGCGCTGTTCCGGCTCGCGGTCGCACCCGACGGCGCGCTCGCCTACCGCTACCTGAGCCCCGGCGCGGCCGCTCTCTTCGGTGTGGCCCCCACGCGGCTGGCCGCCGATCCCCGCAGCATCGACCGCCAGGTGCTGCCCGAGGATCGCGAGGCGCGCGAGCGCAGCCTGCGGTCGGCCGCCGCCGCTGGCGTGCGCTGGGAAAGCGAGCACCGCATCCAGGGGGCCGATGGCGCGGTGCGCTGGGTGCAGGCGCAGGCCTTGCCGCGGCCCGACGGCGCCGGCGGCACGCTGTTCACCGGCCTGTTCAGCGATGTCACCGATCGCCGTCGGGCCGAGGCGGATCTGCGGATCAGCGAGGAAACCTACCGCATGCTCTTCCAGACCATCCCGCTCGGGGTGGTCTACCACGACCGTCAGGGACGCATCACCTCGGCCAACCCGGCCGCGCAGCGCATCCTGGGTCTGAGTCTCGATCAGATGCAGGGCCGCACCGCGGTCGACCCGCGCTGGCGGGCGATCCGCGAGGACGGCGCCGACTTCCCGGGTGATGAGCACCCCGCCATGCAGGCCCTGCGCACCGCGCAACCGGTGCGCGATGTGGTCATGGGCGTGTCGGTGCCGGAGCGCGGCTATGTCTGGATCTCGGTCAACGCCATGCCGGTCATCAAGGACGGCGAACTCGTCGAGGTCTACGCCAGTTTCGAGGACATCACCCAGCGGGTGCTGCTCGGCCAGGAGCTGCGCCTGCAGGCCACCACCGACTACCTCACCGGGTTGGCGAACCGGCGCTACTTCATGGACCGCCTGGAGGCCGAGTTCTCCCGGTTCCGGCGTCGTCCCACGCACCAGACCTGCCTGCTGGCGCTCGATCTCGACCACTTCAAGCGGGTCAATGACACCCACGGCCATGCCGCCGGCGATCAGGTCCTGCGCCATGTCGCCGAGCTCATGCGCCAGACGGTGCGTCGGCCCGATGTGCTCTCGCGCAGCGGCGGCGAGGAGTTCCTGCTGCTGCTGCCCGACACCGGACGCGATGCCGCGGTCGCGCTGGCCGAGCGCATCCGGCGGCGGGTGGCCGGCACGCCCACCGTGATCGACGGCCTGTCGATACCGGTCACCATCAGCATCGGGGTGAGCGCCCTCAATCCGGCCGACAGCAACCGCGACGCGGTGCTCGCCCGCGCCGACGCCGCGCTCTACGAAGCCAAGCGGGCCGGCCGCGACGCGGTGCGGGTCGCCGCCTGAGGGCTGGTCGCGCTCCTTGCGCGCGCCCGAGCATCCGCCGCGCCCGCGCATCCGATCGCCCGGCCGTCGTCCCATCCCCCGCCATCGGAGGCCAACCATGCCGATCCATCTCCAGCCCGAGGAACTCGCCCGCCTGGCCCATGCCGATGAACTGCGGCTGCGCCTGCCGATCCCGTCGCGGCCGGTGTCCAGCGACGAGTTCATGCCCGCGCCGCAGAGCCGCCAGCAGCGCAGCTTCGAGGCCCGCACCCTGGCCTACGGCCGGGAGTTCGCGCGTCATCAGGGCCTCACCCGCCGCCGCTTCTTCCAGACCGCGGCCGGCATGGCGGCCGCCTTCCTGGCGATGAACGACACCTGGGGGCCGCTCTTCGCGGTCTCGCGCGCCGAGGCGGCCACCCCCGAGCGGGCGGCCGAGCGCGCGGCCGGGCTGTCGGGCCAGTTCATCATGGACATGCACACCCATTTCCTGCATGACCAGACCCGGCTCGCCGGCTTCATCCGCTCGCGCGAGGCGGTGGGCCGCGCGGGCTGGAATCCCGCACTCGCGGGCAAGCCGCAGTCGCTGGAAGACCTGAAGTACGCGAACTACTTCAAGGAGGTCTTCCTCGACTCCGACACCAAGGTGGCGCTGATCAGCGGCTCGGCCTCGCACGACCCGGTCGACTGGTTCCTGAGCAACGACCAGAAGCGCGACGCGCGCGCCCGCATCAATGCCACTGCCGGCGGCACCCGCCGCGCCTTCTCGCACCTGATCTTCACCCCGGGCGTGCCCGGGGCGCTCGAGCGCTTCGAGCGCGAGCTCGTCGAGCTCGCGCCCGATTCCATCAAGGGCTACACCATCGGCGACAACACCAACAAGCCGATGGCGCGCTGGCCCTGGCGCATGGACGACGAGAAGCTTGCCTATCCGTACTACGAGCGCGCGCTGAAGGCCGGCATCCGCAATGTCTGCGTGCACAAGGGCCTGTTCCCGCCGCACACCGAGCAGCAGTTCCCGCACCTGCTGCCCTACTGCCGCGTGGACGATGTCGCCCGCGCCGCGCGCGACTGGCCGCAGCTGAACTTCATCATCTACCACTCCGGCTACCGGTACGCCGCCGGCGGCCGCACCGAGGACGCGTGGGCGCAGGCGCAGGCCAGCGGCCGGGTCGACTGGGTGAGCGACCTCGCCGAGATCCCGGCGCGTCACGGCGTGAGCAATGTCTACGGCGACCTCGGCCAGATCTTCGCCCAGAGCACCATGGCCGATCCGCACCTCGCGGCCTTCATGATGGGCACGCTCATCCGCGGCCTGGGCGTGGAGCGGGTGGTGTGGGGCACCGACGCGATCTGGACCGGCTCGCCGCAATGGCAGATCGAGGCCTTGCGCCGGCTGGAGATCCCCGAGGACATGCAGCGCCGCCACGGCTTCCAGCCCCTGGGGGCGGCCGACGGTCCGGTCAAGAATGCGATCTTCGGCGGCAACAACGCCCGCCTCTACGGCTACACCGAGGCCCAGCGGCAGGCGCTCGCCGGCGACCTGTTGAGCGTGGCGCGACGCGCCTACCAGAAGGCGGGCACCTCGCGCTCGAACCTGGCCTACGGCTTCGTGGCCCGCGAATCCGCGGGCTGAAGCCCCGGCGGCATTGCGGCCACCCCGGCCGCGCGCGGGCCGCGGCATAGAATCGCGGCCCATCGTCCTTCCACCCGGCTTCCCCGGCCTCTCCAGGAGAACCCCGTGTCGCGCCTGCCCGCTTCCCCTTCCACTCCCGATGCCGCCCCGCTGGCTGCGCCCGCCTCCGGCCAGTCGCGGCGCAAGGCCCTGCAGGCCGCGGGTGCCCTCGCCCTGGGCGCCGCGCTGCCCGGCCTGGCCCGGGCCCAGTCCGACTGGCCGCGTCAGTCGGTGCGGCTGGTGGTGCCCTTCCCGGCCGGCGGCGGCGCCGACCTCGGCGCGCGGGCGGTGGCGGTGCACCTGGGCAATGCCTTCGGCAAGCCGGTGGTGGTGGAGAACCGCGCCGGCGCCGACGGCGCGGTGGCGGCGCTGGAGGTGAAGCGCTCGGCGCCCGACGGCCACACCCTGTTCTTCGGCACCGCCACCTCGATGTCGTATGTGCCCTCGCTCAAGCGCGAGCCGCCCTACGACCCGGTGGCCGATTTCACGCCGATCTCCACCTTCTGCATCTTCACCTTCTACCTGATGGTGGCGCCGACCCTGCCGGCGCGCACCCTGGCCGAGCTGGTGGCGCATGTGAAGGCCAATCCCGGCAAGTTCGCCTACGCCACCGGCAACAGCACCGGCATCCTGAGCATGGGCCAGCTCGCCCGCCAGAACGGGCTGGACATGACCCATGTGCCCTACAAGGGCGAGGCCCAGGCCGCCATCGACCTCATCGGCGGGCGGGTGCAGATGATGTTCGCCACGCCGGCGGTGATGCCCCAGCTGCTCAAGGAGAAGTTCCGGCCGGTGGCGGTGCTGCTGCCGCGCCGCACCGCCACCATGCCCGAGGTGCCCACCATGGCCGAGGCCGGCCAGCCGCTGGTCAACATCTCGCCCTGGGGCGGGCTGTTCGGCCCGGCGCGCCTGCCCGCCGATCTGGTCGAGCGCATCTCCCGCGACTTCAATGTCGTCATGCGCCGCGCCGATGTGGCCGAACAGTACGAGAAGCTCGGCCTGTTCCCCACCCCGTCCACGCCGCAGGTGATGGCCGATGTGCTGCGCCAGCAGCTCGCGGTCTGGGACCGCACCATGCGTGAGCTGGGCATCGCCCGCGAGTGATCGGGGCCCTCAGGCGCGCAGGCTGATCAGCAGCGCCGCGGCGAGGCCCGTCGCCAGCGGCGGCAGCGCCAGCGGCCAGGCCCGTCGGTAGAGCGCGGCCTCGGCCGCCCCCAGGCCGAGCACCGCGGTGCCCATCGACACCCGCATCGGCGAGAGCATCGAGAGGTTGGCCGACACGCTGGTCTGCACCGCCGCGATCCAGCCGGGGTCGGCGCCCAGGCCGCGCGCCAGCGCGATGTCCAGGGGCATGAGCATGGCCGCGGCGGCGGCCGCGCTGCCGGTGAGGAAGCCGCCCATCGCGGCGAGCAGCGGCACGCCCAGCAGCGCCCAGCGCTGCGCGAGTTCGCTCAGCGCGTCGGCCAGCGCCTGGGCCATGCCCGATCCGAGATAACACTGCGCCATCAGCATGAAGCTGGTGGTCACCGCGCAGGCTCGCCACGCGCCACGCGCGGCGCCGAGGGTCAGCGCGGCGGGGGCGGCGCGCGCCGCCAGCGCCACCGCCAGCGCCACCGCGATCACCCACAGCCCCGGCGCGTAGAAGGGCGCGAATCCCGGCTTGCCGGGCAGGGGCGCGAGCACCGCCACCGAAGAGAGCGCGTCACGCAGCGGGCCGATCAGCCGGGTGGCGCACAGCACGCCCACCAGCGCGGCCCCGGGCGCGGCGGCGCGCAACGCGGCCCTCACCGCGGCGCGATCGGGCCGCCGATCACGCCAGAATCGCAGCGCCAGCAGCACCGCGCAGGGCGCGGCCGCCGCGATCTCCGGATCGCTGTGGTGGTTGGCGAGCGCCACCAGCCCGATCAGCAGCGCGGTCCAGGCGGCGTCGTCGCGCTTGTGCGCTGCGCTGATCGGCACGCCGGCCTGGCGGGCGTAGCGCCAGTAGAGCGGCAGGTAGAGCGCGTGGACGCCGGCCTGCAACAGCGCCGTGCGCAGGCCGAGATCGCTGGCCGCCATGCCCGCGATGGCCGCGCCGGCCGAGGTGCCCACCGCGAGCGCGCCCCAGGGCACCAGCGACTGGCTGAACAGGCCCAGCACCAGTGCCGGCAGACCCTGCAGGCCGAGCGCGCGCAGCGCCGCCAGCGCGATCAGGTAGCCCACGCCGAAGCCGGTGACCGCCTCGGCAAACGGCGCGAGCAGGAAGCACAGCGACCACAGCCGGCGCGGATCGATCGGCGCGGCGGGTGCGGCGGCCGCGCCCGAGACCGGGACGCCGTCGCCCGGCGACGCCATCATCGCGTCGAGCCGCGCCTGATAGGCCTGCGCAGCCTGATGGAAGAAGACCCCGGGCACGATGATCGCCAGCACCGGCCAGGCGAGCCACAGTCCGGCCGGCAGTTCGCGCGCGAGCAGGTCGAGGGCCGCCGGCCATCCGCCGGCCTGCAGCGCCAGCCAGAACGCGGCGGCGAGCGCCGCGCCCAGGCCGGCCAGCCCAGCGCCCAGCGCCTGCAGCCGGCCGCTGCCGAGCAGGGCCAGCACCAGCAGCAGCGGAAACGGGGCGAGCAGGGCGGCGGCAGTCATGCGCCGGTAGCATAATCCGCGTTCCTCGACCCTCCCACGACGCCGGCCCTGCGCGGGCATGCGGCACCCCCTCCCATGCAGATCCTCACCGGCCGTCCGGTCACCATGGCCCCCTCGGGCATGGTGGCCTGCCCCCATTCCCTGGCCTCGCAGGCCGGGGTCGATGTCCTGCGAGCCGGCGGCTCGGCCGTCGATGCCGCGGTGGCGGCCAGCAGCACGCTGGCCGTCATCTATCCGCACATGACTGGCGTGGGGGGCGATGCCTTCTGGCTGATCCACGATGCCGCCACCGGCTCGGTGAGCTACCTCGACGGCGGCGGGCGCGCCGCGGCCAGCGGCACGATCGATCGCTTCGCCGCGCAGGGCCTGCGCGAGATTCCGCTGCGCGGCATCCTGCCCGCCACCCTCACCACCCCAGGCGCGGTCGCGAGCTGGGTGGCGGCGCAGGCGCGCCATGGCCGTGTGCCGCTCGCGCGCTGCCTCGAGAGCGCGATCGGCTACGCGCGCGACGGCTTCCCGGTGACCGCGCGGCTGGCCGGCTGGATTGCCGAGACCGCCGCCGACCTCGCCGCCCAGCCCGACGCGGCGGCGCTGTTCCTGCCGCAGGGCCAGGCGCCGCGCGCCGGCAGCCTGTTGCGCAATCCGGGCCTGGCCCGCACCCTGAGCGCCCTGGCCGAGGGCGGCCACGAGGGCTTCTACGGCGGCCCGGCCGGCGAGGCGCTGGCCCGCTATTCCCGCGAGCACGGCGGCTTCTTCGACGCGGCCGATCTGCGCGCCCAGCAGGCCCGCTGGGGCGAGCCGATCCGGGGCACCTACCGCGACCTCACCCTGTACGAGACGCCGGCACCCACCCAGGGCTTCACGGTGCTCGAGATGCTCAACCTGCTCGAGCCTTTCGAGCTGCACCGCCGCCCCTACCTGGGGCCCGACCATGCCCACCTGATGGTGCAGGCCAAGCAGCTCGCCTATCACGACCGCGACCGCTACCTGGCCGATCCGCGCTTTGCCGAGGTGCCGATCGAGCGGCTGATCTCGCGCGCCCATGCCGACAGCCGGCGCGGCCTGATGGACCCGGCGCGCGCGCTGCCCTGGGACCGCATCCCCGCCGAGGGCAGCCTCGCCGGCGACACGGTGTTCATCGCCGCGGTCGACGCGCAGGGCAACGCCGCGGCCCTCATCAACAGCCTCTACGGCGTGTTCGGATCCTGCGTGGTGGCCGGCGACACCGGCGTGGTGCTGCAGAACCGCAGCGCCTACTTCTCGCTCGACCCGGCGCATCCCAACTGCCTCGCGCCCGGCAAGACGCCGCTGCACACCCTGATCGCGTCGATGGGCTTCCGCAACGACCGCCTGTGGGGCGTGGTGGGCTGCATGGGGGCCGACGGCCAGCCGCAGATCCACGCCCAGACCTGGGTGGCGATGGCCGATCATGGCCGCGACATCCAGGAGGCGGTGGAGGCGCCGCGCTGGCTCTCCGGCCGCTTCTCGCTGGGCGAGGCCCGCGACACCCTGCACATCGAGTCGCGCTTCCCGCCCGAGACCATCGCCGAGCTCGAGCGCCGCGGGCATCTGCTCGACCGCTGGGGCCCCTTCAACGAGCGCGCCGGTCATGCCCACGGCATCGTGATCGACCCGGTGAGCGGCATGCGGCTGGGCGGCTCCGACCCGCGCAGCGATGGCGCGGCCATCGGCTACTGAGGCAGGGCCATGACCCGGCCGGTGGTGCTGCTCACCAACCCGATCGATCCGCCGGCGCGCGAGCGTCTGGCGCGGCATGCCGAGGTGGCGCTCGCTGCGGCCGACGATCCCGGGACCCTGCGCGCGGCGCTGAACGCGCATCGCCCGCACGCGCTGATCGTGCGCGCCATGCTGCCGGCCGATCTGTGCGAGATCGCCCCGCAGCTGCTCGCCGCCGTGCGCCATGGCGCCGGCGTCGATCTCATCCCGGTGGCGGCGGCCACCGCGGCCGGCGTGATCGTGGCCAATGTGCCGGGGGCCAATGCCGCCACGGTGGCCGAGTACGCCATCGCGCAGATGCTGCGGCACGCGCGCGGCCTCGACCGCATCGAGGCCGGGCTGCGCGGTCCGGGCTGGGCGGCGGTGCGCGGCCAGGCCGATGCCGGACGCGAACTCGCCGGCGCCACCCTGGGCATCGTCGGCATGGGCGCGATCGGCGCGCACCTCGCCCGCATCGCGCGCCATGGCTTCGGCATGCGGGTGCTGGGTCACCGGCGCAGCGACGCGCCGATGCCCGAGGGGGTGGAAGCGGCCGGGCTCGATGCGCTGCTGGCCGCCAGCCAGTGGGTGGTGCTGGCCTGTCCGCTCACCGACCAGACCCGCGGCCTGATCGATGCCCGCCGGCTGGCGCTCATGCCGCCGGGCGCGGTGCTGGTCAATGTCTCGCGCGGCGCGGTCGTCGACGAGCCGGCGCTGATCGCGGCGCTGCGTGCCGGCACGCTGGGCGGCGCGGTGCTCGATGTGTTCGCCGCCCAGCCGCTGGCTGCCGACTCGCCCTTGCGCGCGCTGCCCGGCGTGCTGCTCTCGCCGCATGTCGCCGGCATCAGCGCCGACAGCATGCGGCGCATGTCGGCCGCGGCGGTCGATCAGGTGATCGCGGTGCTGCAGGGACATCGGCCCGCGCATTTCATCAACCCCGAGGTCTGGCCCGCGCGCCGGGTCAATCCCTTCGTGGAGGCGTCGCAGTCATGAGGATCCGATCGGTCAGGGCCACCTGGGTGCATGTGCCCATCCCGCCCGCGCAGCAGCATGTCAGCGACTTCGGTCGCATCGCCTCCTTCGATGCCACGCTGGTGCGCATCGAGACCGAGTGCGGCCTGGTCGGCTGGGGCGAGGCCAAGGAGGAGGTGGGCAGCGCCGGCAACAACCATGGCCTCACGGCGCTCATCAACCACAAGTTCGGGCCGGCCCTGATCGGCGAGGATCCGCGCGACATCAACCGGATCTGGGAACGGCTCTACAACGGCGTGCGCGACCACTACGCGCTGTCCGAGGGCCATGTCTTCCCCATCCTCGGGCGGCGCGGCATCAGCGTGTCGGCGATCGGCGGCATCGACATGGCGCTCTGGGACATCCTGGGCAAGTCGCTGGGCGCGCCGGTGTGGCGGCTGCTCGGTGGCCGGCGCGCGCCGGCCATGCCGGCCTACGCCTCGGGCGGCTGGGCCGATGCCGCCGGCATCGGCGAGCAGCTGCTCTCCTATGTGCGGCGCGGCGGCTTCCGGGCGGTGAAGATGCGGGTCGGCGTCATCGACGGCGCGGTGCGCAACTCGGTGGCGCGGGTGCGCGCGGCCCGCGCTGCGCTCGGTCCCGACATCGGCCTGATGTGCGATGCCCACGGCACCTACACCGTCTCGCAGGCCCGCCAGTTCTGCCGCGAGGTGGAAGACTGCGACCTCACCTGGTTCGAGGAGCCGGTCACCGCCGACGACCATCGCGGGCTGGCGCAGGTGCGTGCCGGCACCTCGGTGCCGATCGCGATCGGCGAGAGCGAGTTCACCCGCCATGACTTCCTCGATGTAGCCGCGCTCGGTGGCGCCGATGTCTTCCAGCCCGACCTCGCGATCTGCGGCGGCATCAGCGAGGCGATGCGTATCGGCGCCATCGCCAGCGCCTACAACCTGCGCCTGGCCCCGCATCTGTGGACCGGCGCACTCGCCTTCGCGGCCGGCCTGCATGTGACCGCGGCCTGCCCGGCGGGCTGGATCCTCGAGTACTCGCTCGGCGCCAACCCGCTGCTGCACGAGCTCGCGCGCGAGCGCTTCACGGTGGTCGACGGCATGATCGAGATTCCCGATCGGCCCGGTCTGGGTGTGACCATCGACGAAGATTTCGTGGCGCGCTGGGCGGTGCCTGCGCCCTGATCGTCGCGCCTTGCCCGCTGCCTTGTCCCCACCACCGGAGTGCCGATGTTCCGCCAGCGTCGAACCCTCGCCACCGCCCTCGGGCTGCTCGCCGGTGCCGGCATCGCGCCGCGTGCCGCTGCGCAGCCCGCGGCCGACTATCCCACCCGGCCGATCCGCATCATCGTGCCCTTTGCGCCCGGGGGGGCCACCGATGTCCTCGCCCGCCTGATCGGCGGCAAGCTCGCCGAGGCCTGGGGCCAGCAGGTGGTGGTCGAGAACAAGCCCGGGGCGGGCGGCAACATCGGCGCCGAGGCCGGCGCGAGGGCGGCCGCCGATGGCCATACCCTCACCCTGTGCGCGGCCGGGTTCATGGCGGTGAACC
>JAGWVN010000081.1 GCA_018970865.1 Betaproteobacteria bacterium | reverse complement strand
AGAGCGCCACCAGCTCCATGCCGAGCACATCGGTGAAGAAGTCGATCTGCTGCTTGATGTCGGCGGTGCACAGGGCGAGGTGATGCACGCCATTGGGCCGCGGGCTGGCGGCCGGGTCAGGGTGGCGGGGGCTGGCGGGCTGGCTCATGCGGGACTCCGGGGGGCGTCGGTCAGGGCGTCGTGGCGGTAGAGGGCGTCGGTCACCTGGTTGCGGGCGCGGGCCACGGCCCGATTGCGCAGCCAGGCCTTGATGCCCGAGAGGTGGAAGACCGTGGCGTTGCGTCGCGAGCCGGCCTGGATGCGGCTGGTGCGCGGCCGGCGGATGTCGGCATAGCGGGTGAGTGCCGCGGCCGGATCGCCCTCGGCCAGACCGCGGGCGGCATGGCGCGCAAGCACCGCCGCATCCTCGATGGCCATGGCCGCGCCCTGGGCCATGAAGGGCAGGGTGGGGTGGCAGGCATCGCCCATCAGCGTGATGCGGCCGCGGCCCCACTGCGGCAGCGGCGGCCGATCGAAGAGCGCCCACTTGTAGCAGGCCTGCGGGTCCATGGCGGCAATCAGCGTCTGCAGGCTCTCATGCCAGCCGGCGAAGTCGCGGCGCAGCTCGGCATGGTCGCCGCGTTCGGTCCAGGACTCGAGCTCCCAGCCCTGCTTCTCGACCACGCACACGCAGTTGACCAGTTCGCCGCTGCGCACGAAGTAGTGCACGAAGTGCCGGCCCGGCCCCCACCACACCGTGGACATCGGCCGCACCAGCCCGGCGGGCAGGCTGGCCGCGGGCACCAGCGCGCGCCAGGCGACATTGCCGGTGAAGCTCGGCGCCTGCTCCCCGAAGAGATGGGCGCGCACCGCCGAGTGGATGCCATCGGCGCCCACCAGCAGGGCGCCCTCGTGTTGTGTGTTGCCGGCATGCACGCGCACGCCGTCAGCGTGTTCCTCGATGGCCGTCACGCGCGCGCCGGTGTGCAGGGTGATGCGCGGGTGCTCGGCCGCGGCCTGCGCCAGCACGCGGATGAGATCGGCGCGATGGATGTGGTAGTACGGAAAGCCGTAGCGCTCGCGCACCGTGTCGCCCAGCGGGTTGGACGCGATCAGGTGGCCGCGGCGCCAGTGCCGCATCTCGGTGCCCTCGGGCAGGAAGCCGGCCGCGCGCAGCGGCTCGGCCAGGCCGAGGTGATGCAGCACCCGCGTGCAGTTGGGGCTGAGCTGGATGCCCGCGCCGATCTCGCCAAAGCCGGCCGACTGCTCGAGCACCGTCACCGTCAGGCCCTGCTGCGCCAGGCACAGCGCGGCGCTGAGGCCGCCGATGCCGCCACCGACGACCAGCGCGGTACTCATGCCGGCAGCAGCGCCATCGAGCGCACCTCGCCGAACTCGCGGCGCAGCTTGTGCCAGCTCAGCCCGCCGTCGCGGCTGCGAAAGAGCTGGCCGAGATTGGTCACGGTGAACACCAGCATCGGGTCGGCCGGGTGCGAGACCACGCACCAGGGGGTGCTGTTGATCTCGCCGGGCAGGCCCGCGTCCTGCCAGCTGGCGCCGCGATCGAGCGAACGCAGCAGGCGGCCGGTGGAGCCGGGCGGCCCGTTGCCGTTGGTGAGAAAGAGGGTCTGGTCGCCATCGGCGCGGGCCACGATGCTGCGGGTGTACTGCCAGGGCGCCTCCAGCGCCTGGAAGGCCCAGGTCTCGCCTTCGTCTTGGCTGCGGTGCAGGCCCTTGTTGGTGGCGGCAAAGAGCGTGCGTCGGGCGCCGTCGCGCACCACCGCGATGCCGTGGATGTCGCCCGAGAGCAGGCCCTGGTCCAGGCGCTGCCAGCTTGCGCCGCCATCGCGGCTGCGGTGCACGGCGTCGATCTCCACCCCGGCCCAGAGGGTCTGGGCATCGTCCGGGTCGAAGATCACCTGGGTGACGCGCGGCTTGCCCACGAAGATGCACTCGCGGGCGAGCGTGGCGGGCAGGGCGCGCCAGCTCGCGCCGTCATCGTCGGAGCGCCACAGCCCCGCCGGGTGGGTGCCGGCCACGATCACCTCGGGCCGTTGCGGGTGCCGGGCCAGCGCCCAGGTGCAGTGGGCATCGAAGGGCGAGGGCAGGTGGGTCCAGGTGCGGCTGGACTCCTGCCAGCGGTACACCCCGGAGTCGGTCCCGGCGAGCAGTTCACCCGGCCGCGCCGCGTGGCCGGCCAGCGCCCAGACCCGCGACTCCAGGTACAGGCCCGACTCGGTATAGGGCCGCTCCCAGGTCTCGCCGAGGTCGCGGCTGAACCAGACCGAGGTGCCGGCCGTGCCCACGCTCAGGGTGAAGTCGGTCATGTCAGCGTCGCTCAGATGCTCAGGTCGAGCAGGTTGTAGTCCTTCAGCGAGGCGCGGGCCTGGGCGTCCCAGGTGAAGGTCTCGCCGGCCTGCGCGTGGGGCTGGTACACGAAGGGCTTCTCGTGCGGGAAGCGCTGCTGGCGCGCGGCGATGCCCAGGCCGATCGCCCGCGCCCGCTCGCGGATGCGGGCCTCGTCGTAGAAGGCCTCGGCCGCGTGCAGGGTGCCGGTGGTGCGCACGCCCAGCACCGAGCGGCGACGGTGAAAGCCGAAGTTGACCGTCACCCGCCAGTCGGGGCTGGTGTTGGCGAAGGAGCCGTGCACCGTCTGCCGGTTGGTGATGGCCACATCGCCGGGCGCGCAGATGATCGGCACGGCATCGGGCAGCCGGTCGGAGCCTGCCTTGCGGGCCATCGCGCGGATGTCGGCGCGGCCGAGCGTGTGCGAGCCCGGCACCACCCACACCCCGTTGGCCGGGGTGCAGCCATAGAGCTGGGCCATGAAGTTGAAGCCGTGGGTGCCGGGGTCAAGGTCGGGCGAATCCCAGTGGGTGACGCCGTCCTGGTGCCAGGCCACCGAGGCGCCCAGCCCCGGCTCCTTGATGAAGAAGGCCTCGTTGAAGGGCACGAAGTCATCGCCATTGACCGCGGCGGCCACCGCGAGCAGGTCGGGGTGGCCGTAGACCCGCAGGGCGGCATCGGAGAACTGCAGCGTGCCGAGGATGAGATAGACCACCTCCTCGGGCGCGCCCTGCGCGGCGGTGGGCTCGAACATCTTCACTGGATGACGGCCGTTGGCGGCGCGCGTGCCGCCCACCGGATCGCCCAGCGGGCGCGACCACATCAGGGTGGGCGCGGCGCAGTCGGCGGCGAGCGCGGGGCGGCCATGGCGGTCGAGGGGACTGCCGCGGTGGGCCGGCAGCCGCTCCATGATGTCCTTGAAGTCGGCCTCGATGTCGGCGAGCTCGTCGGCCTTGAGCACGCCCTCGAACACATAGAAGCCGCAGCGCCAGTAGGCGGCAAGGATGTCGGGGTGGATGCGGCCTTGCGCGTCGTAGCGCACCGGGCCGCGGTTGCCCAGGGCATAGGCCCGTTCGCGGCCTTCGGCCAGGTAGGCGCGCATGGCCGCCTCCTGGTCTCCGTAATCGACCATCACTGCGCTCATCGGCTGTCTCCTCGGGAAGGGTGGCGGGGCGGTACCGGGTCGAGGTTAGTGCGTGGGCGCGGCTTGTCAATCGCGCCGGCCCCCGCCATGAGCCGGCGTCGGCCGGATCGGCCCGAAAGTGATCTACCATCCGCCGCATGGACACCGCCACCCCCACGCCCGACACCCCCGCCGCCGCGCCGGCATCCGATGCCCAGGCCGCCGCGCCGCGCCCCCTGCGCGAACTGGCCCAGCTGCCCGGCCCGCGGGCCTGGCCGGTGGTGGGCAACCTGCTGCAGCTCGATGCGCCGCGCTTCCACCTGCAGGTGGAGCAGTGGTGCCGGCAGTATGGCCCGTACTTCCGGCTGCAGATGGGCCCGCGCCCGGTGCTGGTGGTGGCCGACCATGAGGTGGTGGCCACCGTGCTGCGCGACCGGCCCGATGGCTTCCGGCGCACGCGGCTGCTCGAGATCATCGGCGCCGAGATGGGCCTGCTGCCGGGCGTGTTCGGCGCCAACGGCGAGACCTGGAAGCGTCAGCGCCGCATGGTCATGGCGGGCTTTGACCCGGCCCATGTAAAGGGCTACTTCCCCTCGATGTGCCGGGTGTCGCAGCGCCTGGCCGGTCGCTGGCAGAAGGCCGCGGCCGGCGCGCAGGCCATCGACCTGCAGGCCGACCTGATGCGCTACACCGTGGACACCATCGCCGGCCTGGCCTTCGGGGTGGAGGTGAACACGCTGGAATCCGATGCCGATGTCATCCAGCGTCATCTCGACAAGATCTTCCCGGCGCTCTATCGCCGCATGATGTCGCCGCTGCCGGTGTGGCGCTGGTGGCGCAGCGCCGCCGATCGCGAGCTCGAGCGCAGCGTGGCCGCGGTGCGCGCGGCGGTCGACGAGTTCATCGCCAAGGCCCGCGCCCGCATCGCCGCGCGGCCTGAGTTGCGCGAGCATCCCGAGAACCTGCTCGAGGCCATGATCGTGGCTGCCGAGCGCGAGGGCGGCGGCATCAGCGACCTCGAGGTGGCCGGCAATGTGCTCACCATGCTGCTGGCCGGCGAGGACACCACCGCCAACACCATCGCGTGGATGATCCACCTGCTCTGGCTCAACCCCGAGTCCCTCGCCCGGGCCATCGCCGAGGTGCGCCAGGGCGTGGCCGATCCGCTGCATCCCACCCTTGAGGAGATGGCCGGGCTCGATTTCATCGAGGCCTGTGCCCACGAGACCATGCGCCTGAAGCCGGTGGCGCCGCAGCTGCCGCTCGAGGCGCTGCGCGAGACGGTGGTGGGCGATGTGCGGGTGCCGGTGGGCGGCGTGGTCATCAGCATGCTCCGGCGCGACAGCGTCAGCGAGCGCTTCGTGCCGCAGGCCGCGCGCTTCATGCCCGAGCGCTGGCTGAGCGAGGGCGGGCCGGGCTCGCAGGCCAATGCCGCCAAGCGCATCTCCATGCCCTTTGGCGCCGGGCCCCGGATCTGCCCGGGCCGCTACCTGGCGCTGCTCGAGATGAAGATGGCCATGACGGTGCTGCTTGGCTGCTTCGATGTGAAGGCGGTCGATACCCCCGATGGCCAGCCCGCCGCCGAGAAGCTCTCCTTCACCATGACCCCGGTGGGCCTGAGCATGCGCCTCGCCGCGCGAGCGGCGGGCTGAGCGGCGCAGCGCTCCCCGGCCCGCGCGGCCGGGGCGCTCAACGGCCGTGCCATTGCCCGCCCGATCCCGCTCGGGCACCCTCTCTCCATGGCCCTCACGCTCGCGCTCTTCGCGATCACCAACCTCGTGCTCGGCACCGGCGCTTTCGTGGTCGCCGGGCTGCTCGCGCCGATGGCGGCCGATCTCGGCGTGGGCATCGCGGCGGCCGGGCAGGCCATGACCGTGTATGCGCTGGCGGCGGCCGTGGTGGCGCCGCTGCTGGTGGTGCTCACCGGCCACTGGCCGCGGCGTCGCGCGGTGGCCCTGGCGCTGCTGCTCTCGGTGGCGGGCGCGCTCGTCAGCGGGCTGGCCGGCTCGCTGCCGGTGCTGCTGCTGGGCCGCGCGCTCACCGGCGCGGGCATCGTGTTCGCGGCGCTGGCCGCGGCGCTGGCGGTGGCGCTGGCGCCGCCCGAGCGCAGCGCGCGGGCGCTGTCGCTGGTCTATCTCGGGGTGAGCCTGAGCTTCGTGATCGGCCTGCCGGCGGGCACCTGGCTGGCCTCGGTCACGTCGTGGCGGGTGCCGCTGCTGGCCATGGCCGCTGCGGCCGCGGTGCTGCTGGTGATGCTGATGCTGCGCCTGCCGGCTGGGCTGCGCACGCCGTCCACCGGCTGGCAGGGCCTGGGCGCGCTGCTGCGCCGCGCCGATGTGCTCACCGCCCTGGCGCTCACCCCGCTGATCGGCGCGGCCATCTTCTGCACCTTCTCGTACATCGGCCCGGTGCTGCAGGCCCTGGGGCCGATGAGCCCGGGGCGGGTCTCGGCCACGCTGTCCACGGTGGGTGTGGCGGGCCTGCTCGGTACGGTGGCGGGCGGCGCGCTGGCCGATCGGCTCGGCGTGCCGGGTGCGCTGCGGCTGCTCGCCGTGGTGTTCCTGCTCAGCATGATCGCGGTGCCCTTCACCGCGGGTACGCCGGCGCTGCTGCTGCCCGCGCTGGCGGCCTGGGGCGCGTCGGGCTTCGGGCTGATGCCGGTGCAGCAGGCGCGGCTGGCTGCGCTCTCGCCGGCCGATACGCCGGTGCTGATGTCGCTGAACTCGGCGCTGCTCAATGTCGGTACCGCCACCGGCGCGGCGGTGGGTGCTGCGGCCGGCGGCTGGATCGATCTCGCCCGCCTCGCCTGGGTGGGTGTGCCCTTCATGCTGGTCGGGCTGGTCTTGCTTCGGCGCTGATGCAGGGCGTGCAAAGCGGCCTCGCGCTCACCGCGCCGGTGATGGTGGCGGTGCTGGGTGGTGCACTGCTGCACGCGAGCTGGAATGCGCTGGTCAAGTCCAGCACTGACAAGGCGGTGGACAACGCGCTGCTGCATGCCCTGGCCGGTGGGGTCGCGCTGCCGCTGCTGCTGTTCACGGGCCTGCCCGATCCGGCTTCCTGGCCCTGGGTGGGCGCCTCGGCGCTCATCCATGTCGGCTACCACCTCGCGCTGGCGGGTGCGTATCGCTATGGGGATCTCGGCCTCACCTACCCGATCATGCGCGGCCTGGCGCCGCTGCTGGTTGCGCTGGCCAGCGGCGCATTGCTGCAGGAGTCGCCCACCCCGGCGGCCTGGCTGGGCATCGCCGGCATCGGGCTGGGGGTCGCGCTGGTCGGCCTGGCGCGGCCTGGCGAGGCGCTGGGCCATCGCACCGCGGTGGGCTTCGCGGTGGCCAATGCCGCGATCATCGCCACCTACACCCTGGTGGACTCGCGCGGGGTGCGGCTCTCGGGCAATCCGGTCGCCTACGCGCTGCTCTTCTATGTGCTCGATGCGCTGCCCTATCCGCTGCTGGTGTGGCTGCGGCGCGATGCGGCCGGGCGCGCGGCCATCGTCGCCTACAGCCGGCGGCGCTGGCCGCTCGCGCTGCTCGGCGGCATGGCGTCGCTGGGCTCGTACGGCCTGGCCCTGTGGGCGATGACCCGCGCGCCGGTGGCCTCGGTGGCGGCGCTGCGCGAGACCTCCGTGCTGTTCGCGGCGGTGCTCGGCGTGTGGCTGCTCGGCGAGCGCTTCGGGCCGCGGCGCGTGCTGGGCAGCGCGGTGCTGGTGGCGGGCGTGGCGGCGCTGCGCCTGGGTTGAAAGTGAGCGACGCTCAGATCCCGCGCAGCCCCAGCGCGGCCCGGAACCGCAGCTTGTTGGCCACGCCATCGCGCGAGGGCATCACCCGCGGCGGCTCGGTCTGCGCGATGCGCAGCGTGGCCAGGCCGGGGCCCTCGCAGCGATGGATGCGCGCGCGCAGCGCGGGCAGGGCCTGCGGGCTGTCCAGCCGCTCGGTCCAGGCCAGACCACAGGCCGCGGCCACGCCGGCCAGGTCGGTGCCCAGCCCGGTGTGGCTTGCCTGCATACCGGTCTCGGCATAGAGGCGGTTATCCAGCACCACGATGGCCAGGTTGCGCGGCCGGCGCGCGGCCACGGTGGCCAGCGCGCCCAGGCCCATGAGCTGCTCGCCGTCGCCGGTGAGCACCAGCACCGGCACCTCGGGCTGGGCCAGGGCCAGACCCAGGCCGATCATGGCCGCGCCGCCCATGGCGCCCCAGAGGTAGAAGTTGCGCTCGTGGTCGCCGGCGGCGGCGAGGTCGTAGGTGGGCGAGCCCAGACCGCTCACCACCAGCAGTGGGCCGCGATCGCGCAGCAGTTCGGCCACCGCGGCGCGGCGCTCGAGTTCGGGTCCGCCGGCGGCGGGAGTGTGTGCGGCGTCGGCCATGGTCACTTCGTCCACTGCTTGCGGCCAAGCAGCCGCTGCGAGATGAGCAGCGCCACCGGCTGCTCGGCGAGGAAGGCATCGTCGATGGCGGCCTGCACCGCCTCGGGCATCTGCGCGGCATCGTCCACCCGGCGCACGGTCACGCCCATGGCGCTCAGCGTGGTCTGGGTGGCCCGGCTCATCGGCACCTGCCAGGGGTTGAACTCGGCCCATTCCCCGCGCATGGTCACCAGCATCAGCAGCGGGAAGCGGCAGTTCTCGATCAGGCTGAGCATGTTGATGCAGTTGCCCACGCCGCTGCTCTGCATCAGCAGCGCGGCGCGCTGCCCACCGAGCCAGGCGCCGCACACCGCGGCCACGCCTTCCTCCTCGGTGGTGAGCGGGTAGGCGCGCATGTCGGGGTCGGCATGGGCCATGCGGATGAGCGCGGCATGGCCGGCGTCGGGCACATAGGCCACCTGCCGGATGGCATTGCGCCGGAAGACCTCGAAGACCTGGGCTCGCCAGTCGGGACCGGCATCGGGTTGGGCGGACATGGGAAGGGGTGCCTGCGTGGGTGCGATCCCGCTTTCTACCCCAGGCGCGGCCGGGCGCAAAACCCGTTGCCGCGCGGGCACGGCCATTCCGGACCCCGCGTCAGACGCTCGCGGCAGTCCAGCCTCAACGAAGGCGACGCCCGTCGCGCCGCCGCCCGGGTGAGGCCGGCGCCCGAGCCGGGTACGATGGGGCTGATCTGCGCGGCCGCGGATGCGCCCGGCGTCCCCGGCCTGCGTGCCCGACGAAGGAACCCTTCATGAGCGACAGGGATTGCCGCCTGCCCCCCTTGCTGACGGCCTGAGCGATCAGGCGGCGGCCGAGCGTCTGGCCGCCGAGGGGCCCAACGAACTGCCGCAGACCCGGCGGCGCGGCTGGCTGCGCATCGCCGGCGAGATCGCGCGCGAGCCCATGGTCCAGCTGCTGCTGGCCGCGGGCCTGGTCTACCTGGCCCTGGGCGATCGGGCCGAGGCCGCCATGCTGCTGGCCTTCGTGCTCATCACGGTGGCCATCACCCTGGTGCAGGAGCGCCGCACCGAGCGCGTCCTGGAAGCCCTGCGAGACCTCAGCAGCCCGCGCGCGCTCGTGCTGCGCGGCGGGCGCCGCCTGCGGGTGGCCGGCCGGGAGCTGGTGCGCGGCGATGTCATCCTGCTCGCCGAAGGCGATCGGGTGCCGGCCGATGCGCTGCTGCTCGAGGCCAATGACCTGCAGGCCGATGAGTCCCTGCTCACCGGCGAGGCGGTGCCGGTGCGCAAGCGCGCGGGGCGCGAGGCCGAGCCTGCCTGCGCGCCGGGTGGCGATGACCTGCCCTGGGTGTACAGCGGCGCGATGATCGTGCGCGGACGGGGCCTGGCGCAGGTGAGCGCCACCGGGGCGCGCACCGAGCTCGGCCGCATCGGCCGCGCGCTGGCCGAACTGCCCGAGCAGCCCACGCCGCTTGCGCTGCAGATCCGCCGACTGGTGCGCCTGTTCTCCGTGCTGGGGCTGCTGCTCAGCGCGGTGGTGGTGCTGGCCTGGGCGCTCACCCGCGGCGACTGGCTGGGCGGCGTGCTGGCGGGCATCTCGCTGGCCATGGCCATGCTGCCGCAGGAGTTCGTGATGATCCTGACGGTCTTCATGGCGATGGGCGCCCATCGGCTCTCGGGGCAGCGGGTGCTCACGCGTCGCGCCGCGGCGATCGGTGCCCTGGGCGCGGCCACGCTGTTGTGCACCGACAAGACCGGCACCCTCACCCACAACCGCATGCGCATCATGGCGCTGGTGGGCTGGGGCGAGGGCAGGGCGCTCATCTGGCGCGACACGCAGACGCAGGGCGTGCCGCTGCCGCCTGATGAGGCGTCATCGCCTGCCGCGGCGCCGCCCTCTGCCGCGCCGCCACCGTCCGCCGATTCCTCCTCGCCCGAGCTCCCCGAGGCCCTGCGGCCGCTGCTCGGCCAGGGCATCCTCGCCTGCGAGGCCGAGGCCTTCGACCCGATGGAGAACGCCTTCCATGCCCTGGGCGAGCGCTTCGCCCGGGCCGATGCGCCCTGGCGCGCGCCCGACGCGGTGCTGGTGCATGAATACCCGCTCACCCCGGCCGTGCCGGCGATGACCCATGTCTGGCAACGGCCTGGCGAGGCGCACTGCCAGGTGGCGATCAAGGGCGCGCCCGAGGCGGTGCTCGGGCTGTGCGGGCTGGGTCCCGATGAGCGCGCCGCGGTGCTCGCGCAGGCCGACGCGCTGGCCGCGCAAGGCATGCGGGTGCTGGGGGTGGCCGCTGCGCGGGCGCCGTCGGGGGCTGCCTGGCCTGCCGACCCCGCCGGCTTCGCGCCCGCCTTCCTGGGCCTGGTGGCCCTGGCCGACCCCCTGCGCGACGCGGTGCCGGCCGCGGTGCGGGAGTGCCGCGCTGCCGGCATCGATGTGGCCATGATCACCGGCGACTACCCGGTGACTGCCCGGGCAATCGCGGATCAGGCAGGCATTGCCACGGCAGCGGGCGTGCTCACCGGCGCGCAGCTCGATGCGCTCGACGAGGCGCAGCTGCGCGAGCGCCTGGCCCGGGTGCGGGTCTTCGCGCGGGTGTCGCCGCAGCACAAGCTGCGCCTGATCCAGGCCTTCCGGGCGCGCGGCGAGGTGGTGGCCATGACCGGTGACGGGGTCAATGACGCGCCCTCGCTGCGTGCGGCGCAGATCGGCATCGCCATGGGCGGGCGCGGCACCGATGTGGCCCGCGAGGCCGCGGCCATCGTGCTGCTCGATGACCAGTTCGATGCCATCGTGCGCGCGGTGCGCCTGGGCCGGCGCATCGGCGACAACCTGCGCAAGGCCATGGCCTATGTGCTCTCGGTGCATGTGCCCACCGCCGGCCTGTCCCTGCTGCCGCTGCTCTTCGGCCTGCCGGTGATGCTCGCCCCGGTGCACATCGCCTTCCTGGAGCTGGTGATCGACCCGGTGTGCTCGATCGTCTTCGAGGCCGAGCCGGCCGAGCGCGATGCCATGAGCCGGCCTCCGCGCGATCCGGCCGCGCCGCTCTTCGGCCTGGCCGACATGAGCGCCGCCTTCGCGCAGGGCGCGGTGGTGCTGGCCGCGGTGGCAGGCCTGGCAGCGTGGCTGCTGCACACCGGCCTGCCCGAGGCGCAGGCCCGTGGCACTGGCTTCCTGGCGCTGGTGCTGGCCAATCTCGGACTGATCGTGTTCAACCGCTCCTTCGGACGCTCGCCGCTTGCCGCGCTGGCGCGGCGCAATCCGGCGCTGTGGTGGGTGACGGCGGGGGTGGGCGCGCTGCTCGCGCTGGTCTATGGCTGGACGCCGCTGCGCGAGCTCTTCCGCTTCGCGCCGATCACCGCAGCGCAGACGGGCATGGCGCTGGCGGTGGCGCTGGGGGTCACCGGCCTGCTGTTCGCGGCGCGGTCGCTGGCGGGATTGAGCCGGCGCAATCCCCGTCGGCAGGCTTGACAGGCGCACCGCAGCGAACTCACAGGAGCGCATTCAAGGTACTGATCCCTAAGGGAAAAATTCAATCGATTCCGTGTGGCACGGAACCTGCGGACACCGGTGCGCGGCGCCCTTGTCGGGCGTTGCCAACCCAGCACGGAGGTTTCGATGATCAACACACGCAAGACCCTGGCGGCCGCCCTGGCCGCCGTCTCGATGGGCGCGGCCGGCGTGGCCGCGGCGCAGGCCACGCTCACCATCACCAACACCAGCCCCACCCGCGAAGAGCACATCGGTGACCCGGGGGGCTCGGTCTACCCCTGGGCCAACGGCGCTGCCGGGCCCGGCGCGGGCATCCCCTGGCAGTCTCGCAACGAGCAGGCGGTGATCACCGGCGGCTGGCCGACCGGCCCGGGCATGGGTCTGGACACCACCTTCACGCCCAACTGGGGCACCTCCGGCTGGCTGGGCGCCTACCTCAACCTCGATGGCGACAGCCGCCTGAGCTTCCAGTACATGGGCAAGGGGGATTCCTCCCTGCCGAACTATTTCCAGGTGTTCGTGGGCGGGGTCTGGACCACCCTGTTCAATGCCGACACCGCGCCCTGCGGCGCCTCGGGGGCGGCGCCGGTCACGCCCGATTGCACCGGCGGCGTCAACGAGTTCACCTTCGCCTTCACTGCGGGCTATGTGCCCTTCCGGTATGTCACCGGCAACGCGGTGGTGGTCACCAATGACGGCACCAGCAATCCGCCCGATACGAGCGCGGGTCCGGGCTTCTTCCTGGGGCTCGACCCGTACCTGGCCACTGGTCAGCATCAGGCCACCGGCCTGGCCGCCTATGCCGGCCTGACCGACCTGCCCGGCGCCGGCGACCATGACTTCCAGGACTTCGGCGTGCGCATCAGCAGCGTGCCCGAGCCGGGAACCCTGGCGCTGATGGGTCTGGCGCTCGGCGGCCTGGGTCTGCGTCGGCGTCGGCTGATGCCGGCGGCCTGAGAGGGCTGAGCTGTGCGCCTGCGGCCGTGCGGCTGCGGGCGCACGGCCGCAGGGTCATGGCGTCGCGGCTGCGTTCCGGCCGCGGCGCACCGCTGCCGGCGCACCCTCCCGGTGCGCCGACGGTGCGTTTTGACGGGTACGACTCTTGCTTTGTCCTGGACGGATTCAATGCTCAGGAGGCCTCATGTCCCGTCGTCAGTTCCTCTCCCGCACCGGCGTTGCCGCTGCCACCACCGCCAGCCTGGCCGCTCCGGCCATCGGTCAGACCACCCCCGCGGTGCGCTGGCGCCTCACCTCCTCGTACCCCAAGTCGCTCGACACCGTCTATGGCGGGGCCGAGATGCTGGCCGATCGGGTGCGCAAGCTCACCGATGGCAAGTTCGACATCCGGGTGTTCGCCGCCGGCGAGATCGTGCCCGGCCTGCAGGCGATGGATGCGGTGCAGAGCAACTCCGTGGAGTGCTGCCACACCAACTCGTACTACTACATCGGCAAGAACATGGCGTTCGGTTTCGAGACCGCGCTGCCCTTCGGCATGACCACGCGCCAGCAGAACGGCTGGATCTACTACGGCGGCGGCATGGAACTGCTGCGCGAGTTCTACAAGGACTTCGGCGTCATCAACTTCCCCGGCGGCAACACCGGCACGCAGATGGGCGGCTGGTTCCGCACGCCCTTCAAGACCCTGGCCGATCTCAAGGGCCTGAAGATCCGCATCCCCGGCCTGGGCGGTCAGGTATGGCTGCGCATGGGCGCGGTGCCGCAGAACATTCCGGGCGGCGACATCTACCCGGCGCTCGAGCGCGGCACCATCGACGCCACCGAGTGGATCGGCCCCTATGACGACGAGAAGCTCGGCTTCTACAAGATCGCCAAGCACTACTACACCCCGGGCTGGTGGGAGCCGTCGTCGCAGTTCTCGTTCTTCGTCAATGCGGCCGAGTGGGCCAAGCTGCCCAAGACCTACCAGGAGGCCTTCTCGGTGGCCGCCGCCGAGGTCAACCTGAACATGATGGCCGAGTACGACGCCAAGAACCCGGTGGCGCTAAAGCGCCTGATCGGCGCCGGCGTGACCCTGCATCGCTACCCGGCCGAGATCCTGCGCGCCGCGCAGAAGATCGCCTTCGACATGTACGAGGAAGAGGCGGGCAAGAACCCGGCCTTCCGCAAGATCTACACCTCGTGGAAGAAGCACCGCGAAGATGCCTACACCTGGTTCTCGATCGCCGAGCAAGGCTACGAGAACTTCGCGTACAGCAAGGGGTGAGATCAGGGGATTGACTTGCGCCGGGGGCGGGTGGGCTTGGCCCCGGCGCGAATCGCTGGCGTGCGACCGGGTTAATCAGTGTCAAGTCGGTTGCGGGTAGTTGATCGAGTGAAGTTGACGCCCCTAACAGCGTGCTGAAGAATCGTCGCGTGGTCTTCAATATCAAGGGCAATGACTACCGCCTGATCGTGGCCGTCGCATACAAGTTGCAGATCGTTTACGTGAAGTTCGTCGGCACCCACAAGGAGTACGACGCGGTAGACGCTGAAACCATCGAGTCGGTCTGAACGGCCGTGGAGAGATACATGAACATTCGCCCCATTCACAGCGAAGCAGACTACAAGGCCACGCTCAAGGAGATTTCGGCCCTGATGGAGTCCGACCCTGATCTGGGCACGCCGGAGGGTGATCGCCTGGACATCCTCGCCACGCTCGTGCAGGCCTACGAGGCCAGACATGTGCCCATTACCGCACCTGATCCGGTGGAAGCCATCAAGTTCCGAATGGATCAGAGCGGTCTGTCCGTGAAGGATCTCGAGCCAATCATCGGCAAGAGCAACCGCGTCTACGAAGTCCTGAACCGCAAGCGTCCGCTGACCCTGGCTATGATCCGCAGGCTGCACAAAGGCCTCGGCATCCCGGCCGATGTGCTGATTGCATAGCGCACCGGCCCCACCCCATGATCATCGACTGCCACGGCCACTACACCACCGCCCCCCGGGCCCTGCATGACTGGCGCGCCCGCCAGGTGGCGGCCATCGGCCAGCCGGGGCAGGCGCCCAGCCCCGCGGCGCTGCGCATCAGCGACGACGAGATCCGCGAGTCCCTGGAGGACAACCAGCTGCGCGTGATGCGCGAGCGCGGCCATGACCTCACGGTGTTCAGCCCGCAGGCGAGCTTCATGGCGCATCACATCGGCGACTTCCAGGTGTCGGCCACCTGGGCGGCCCTGTGCAATGAGCTTGTCCACCGGGTGAGCCGGCTCTATCCGCGCCAGTTCATTCCGGCGGCCATGCTGCCGCAGAGCCCCGGGGTGGATCCGGCCACCTGCATCCCGGAGCTCGAGCGCTGCGTGCGCGAGTACGGCGCGGTGGCGGTCAACCTCAACCCTGACCCGTCGGGCGGCCACTGGACCTCCCCGCCGCTGACCGATCGGCACTGGTATCCGCTCTACGAGAAGCTGGTGGAGTTCGACATCCCGGCCATGATCCATGTCAGCACCAGCTGCAATGCCTGCTTCCACACCACCGGCGCGCACTACCTGAACGCCGACACCACGGCCTTCATGCAGTGCCTGAGCGCCGACCTGTTCCATGACTTCCCCAGCCTGCGCTTCGTCATCCCGCATGGCGGTGGCGCGGTGCCCTACCACTGGGGGCGCTTCCGGGGCCTGGCGCAGGAACTTCGCAAGCCGCCCCTGGAGGAGCACCTGCTGCGCAATGTCTTCTTCGACACCTGCGTCTACCACCAGCCGGGCATCGACCTCCTCACCCGGGTGATCCCGGTGGGCAACATCCTGTTCGCCAGCGAGATGTTCGGGGCGGTGCGCGGCATCGACCCCTACACCAGCCATCCTTTCGACGACACCCGCCGCTACCTCGAGGCAGCCTCGCCCCTCTCGGCGGCCGACCGGCAGCAGATCTTCGAGGGCAATGCCCGGCGGGTGTATCCGCGGCTGGATGCGATGCTCAGGGCCCAGGGGCGGTGAGCGCCGGGCGTGTTGCAATGCCGCAACGGTCTCTTGAGCGCTGACAATCACCCGGATGGGGGAGGCGCCGACCCGATCGCCGGTCTAATCTGAAGGTCCGATCAGCGGTAGAATCCGGAAAGACGCCGGGGCTGCTGCACAGCGTCAAGAACTGGATCCCGCCATGGCGCCTCTACCCGTTCCCTCCCCTGATCAGGCCGCTGTCCAGCAGCTTGCTGCGGTGCCGCAAAGCGGCGAGCGGCGCGCGCCCGAATCAACGCCGCCCTGGTACCTCGCCTACACCAAGCCGCGCCAGGAGATGGTCGCCCAGTTGAACCTGCGTCAACAGGGCTTCGAGACCTATCTGCCGCTCTTCAAGGTGCTGCGTCGCGGCGCCGCCGGGCCGGTCATGGAGCCGATGTTTCCGCGCTACCTGCTCCTGCGGCCGGGGCGCGAGGGCCAGTCGCTGGGTACGGTGCGCTCCACCCGCGGGGTGAGCGGGCTGGTGCGCTTCGGCGTGGAGCCGGGCACGCTGGCCGAGCGGGTGGTGAACGGCATCCGCGCGGCCGAGGTGGCGCGGGCGCAGCTGGATGATGCCGCGCTGCAGGGCCTGCGGGCCGGGCAGACGGTGGTGTTCGCGGGTGGGCCGTTTCACGGGCTGGCCGGGCTGGTCACTTCGGTGTCGGCTCAGCGGGTGAAGGTGCTGCTCGAGCTGCTCGGCAGGCCCACGCAGGTGCAGGTTTCTGCGGTTGAACTCGCGCCCGCCTGAGCGCCGCGCGGGGCTGACCGCAGGCTGTCATGCGCGCTGTGGCAAGCTTGCGGGCTGTTCGGGCCCGCGGGGGTGGTGATGCGGCGTCGCGGTAGCGCCGAGCGGTTCAGGTGCCCTGCCACCAGGCAGCAGGCACTGCGGTAGCCTGCCCGCTCGCTGCAATGCCAGGGTCTGAAACCAACAAGGTGAATGGTTGCGAAGTCCAGCGTTACCCCTGTTGATGGTTTGCGCGGCATCGGCCAGCCCGATCTGCCATGCGCTCGATGCGGGCGTTTCGGCCATCGGCGCCACCGGCGGCCTGCGCATTCCCTCGGCCGAGGTGCTCGCGCCGGGTGAGTTCGCCTTCGGGGTGGGCAATGAGCAGGATGTCAGGCTGGGCAGCTACACCCATCGCCGCAACTACACCGCCGGGTTCGGCCTTGGCGGGGGCGTGGAGGTGTTCGGCCGGCTGGCTGACTACCAGAACCCTGACCAGTACCCCAGCCATGCGCCGGGCGTGTTCAAGATCAATGGCCCCCGAGACCTCTCGGCCAACATCAAGTGGCAGCTGCCGCTGAGCGGCGCCTGGCTGCCCGCGCTGGCGGTGGGCGCCACCGATCTTCAGGGTGGAGCGTCATTTTTCCAGTCGGTGTATGCCGTGGCCAGCGACCAGCTCGGGCCGGTGCGGTGGACCCTGGGCTACGGAAAGAGCAAGACCAGCACCGGTGGGTCTGCCCGGGTGCTGGATGGGGTCTTCGGCGGGGCCGAACTGCGGCTGTTCGATACCCGGGCTACCGCCCTGGTGGAGCACAACGGCAGCCACTGGAACGCCGGGCTTCGCTACTACAGCCCGCCGCAGGCCTGGGCGGGGGGCGCGCAGTGGGTGGGCTCGGTGCAGCGCAGCTTTCGGGCTGTTGATGCCGCCGGCCTGCCGGCCAACGCCACCAGCGTCAACCTGAGCCTGGTGGTGCCGCTGGGGGCGCCCGACGGTGAGCGAGACACGGCCAGCCGGGCCGCGCTGGCCGCGGCTCCGCTGCCGCCGCTGACAAGCGCGGCCTCGTCTTCCACGCCGGCGCCAGTGGCCGGGCAGCCAGGGTCTGACATCCATGCGCGTCAGACCGCCCTGGCCGCGGCGCTTCGCCAGACCGGCCTGGGCGCCACCCGGGTGGGCATGGCGGGCACGGAACTCGTGGTGGTGTATGAGAACCTGCGCTACCTCCAGACCGAGGCTGACGCGCTTGGCATCGTGCTGGGGCTTGCAGCGGAGATTGCGCCGCCCGGCGCTGAACGGGTACGGGCGGTCAGCCTGAAGGCGGGCTTGCCGGTGGTGGGGCTGTCGGTGCCGCTGGCGGCCTACCGGGCCTACCTGCGCGATGAAGCGAGTGCAGGGGCGGTGCGCGCAGAGTTGCAAGTCGGTGCCGGCCTGCCCACCGCCACCGTGGTCTGGGCTGACGAGCCCGCTGCGCCAGGCAACCGGGTACGGGTGGCGCTCAAGCCGCTCATCAACTACACCCTGGGCACCGAGTACAGCGTGTTTGACTACTCTCTGGCTGCCCAGGCCCGGGTGAGCGCCCCGCTCTGGACCGGCGCGCAGGTGTATGCCGATCTGGTTCAGCGGGTGGCTGACAGCCCTGAGATGCAGCCGGGCGGTGGCTACGCCAGCTCGCAGATCCGCAACGGCCTGCAAAGCCTGGCGCTGCAGCAGTCGCTCTGGCTGGGGCCGCGGGTGTTTGCCAGCGGCGGGGCAGGGCGCTACCGCTATGACGCGCTGGGCGCAGAAGGCGAGTTGATCGCCTTCCTGCCCTGGCGTGAAGACAGCCTGCATCTCCGCGGCCAGATGCTGCGGCGCGACGCAGGCATGGTGCGCGAGGAGTCCAGCTCCGCGGTCTACCGCTGGCGGGCCAGCCCGGTGTGGTGGGTGGAGGGCGGCTACCACAGCTACGCTGACCGCAGCCAGGGCCCGTCCCTGGCGGTATCGCGCTGGCTGGGGGATGTGGCGTTGCAGTTCTACGCTCGCAAGGGTGGCGTCAACAGCTTTCTGGGCATCGAGCTCAGCCTGCCGCTGGCGCCCCGCCAGGGCATGGCCGCGGCCCCGCTGCAGTTCACCGGTTCGCCCCGATTCACCGCCGGGCTGCGCACGCTGCTCACCAGCAGCGTGAATACCGGCAACTGGATTCTGCCGGCTGCCGCTCGGCCTACCGATCTCAGCTACAAGGCCGAACTGGAGCAGCTGGATGCCGGCCGGCTCACGCCCGATTCGCTCTCGGCGCAACTGCCGCGTCTGCGCGAGGCATTCTTCCGGTACGCTCGCGGCTTGTTGCCCTGAGCGTGGGGCCAGACTGCCATGCAGCCTGTGTTCCTGCGATTTTCAGATCTTTCATCCCGTGTTTCCGTAGTCGATT
This sequence comes from Betaproteobacteria bacterium, assembly GCA_018970865.1. GTDB lineage: Bacteria > Pseudomonadota > Gammaproteobacteria > Burkholderiales > Burkholderiaceae_E > Quisquiliibacterium. The sequence continues at coordinate 387 of JAGWVN010000081.1, read as the reverse complement.
TCCTGAGCCTCTCACCCAACCCGAAAGGATCATCATGACCCTCAAGCACTCCGCGCTTCTCATGGCCCTGGCCGGTAGCGTCATTCTGGCCGGCTGCGGCAGCAGCAGCTCCAGCAGCACCACCGCAGCATCTGACCTGCCCCCGGTTGCCCTTGGCCCGACCAACGGCGCCGCCCTGGTCAACGCCGTCAGCGGCAAGACCTTTTCGTTCCCAGCCACCACCGGCGTGCCGGCTCTGAACACCACCGGCCCAACCAGCGTGGCCTTCAGCGGCCAGAGCTTCACCATCACCCAGGGCGGTTCCTCGCCCGGCAGCTACAGCGGCACCATGAGCTACGGCTCGTGCATCTTCACGGTGACGGCCTCCTCGCTGTCCGCCGTGAAGAT
>JAGWVN010000006.1 GCA_018970865.1 Betaproteobacteria bacterium | reverse complement strand
CCCTCGAAGACCGCCATGCCGTAGTGCAGGGAGTGGGTGAGCACGTGCAGCTTCGCATCGCGCCACTCGACCATCTTGCCGTCGAACCAGATCAGTCCGTCGCGGTCGGCCATCGACATGGGGCAGCTCCTGGAGGGGTTGTTTTCGTCGGAACCGCGCATTTTATCGGAATGAAGGCCGACGCCCCAGATTGCGCGCGGCGGCGGCGGGGTGACGCCGCCGGCTACACTGCGGCGATGCTCCGATCCCTGCGCGCGCAGGTGGGTTTGCTGGCGACCATGCAGGCGCTGGTGCTCACCAACAATGTCACCCTGGTGGCGATCACCGGCCTGGCGGGCTTCCAGCTTGCCGACAACAAGCTCATGGCCACCCTGCCGGTCACCGGCTATGTGCTGGGCGGCGCGATCTGGGCCATGCCGGCGGCGGCCTTCATGCGCCGGTTCGGCCGGCGCATGGGCTACACCGTGGGTTCGGTGGCCGGCATGATCGGCGCGCTGGCGGCCTGGTGGGCCATGACCCAGGCCAGCCTGCCCATGCTGTGCGGGGCCACCTTCATCACCGGCCTGTACAGCGCCTTCTCGGCCAGCCTTCGCTTTGCCGCCGCTGATGTCGCCGATGCCTACCGGCCAGGCTTCAAGGCCCGCGCGATCTCGCTGGTGCTCACCGGGGGCATCGTCGGCGGGGTGGTCGGGCCCGAGGTCTCGAAGTGGTCGCGCACCTGGCTGAGCACGCAGTTCGCCGGCTCCTACCTCACGCTGGCCGGGTTCGCGCTGCTCTCGCTGCTGCTGGCCCAGCTGCTGCGGGTGCCGAGCACCGCGCAGGCGGCGCAGGCCGCGCAGGACACCCGGCCGCCCCGGCCGCTGGCCGAGATCATTCGCCAGCCGGCCTGCTGGACCGCCGTGCTCACCGCGGCGCTGGGCTACGGCATCATGAACCTGCTGATGGTGGCCACGCCCCTGGCGATGGAGGTCTGCCGCCATCCCTACTCGGCCGCGGCGCTGGTGCTCGAGTGGCACGTGATCGGCATGTTCGCCCCCGGCCTGTTCACCGGCTCGTTGATCCAGCGCTTCGGCGTGCTGCCGGTGGTGGTCACCGGCTGCCTGATGATGGCCGGCTGCGTGGCCATTGCCCTCAGCGGCGTCGACCTCATGCAGTTCCTGCTCGCCCTCACCCTGCTGGGCGTGGGCTGGAACTTCATGTACACCGGCGCCACCACCCTGCTCACCAGCGCCTACCGGCCCTCCGAGAAGAACAAGGTCCAGGGCTTCATGGACCTGTGCGTGTTCACCACCATGGTCACCACCTCGGCGTCCTCGGGCGCCATGCTCATGGTCAATGGCTGGTCGGTGCTCAACCTGCTGTCGCTGCCGGTGGTGATGGTGGCGCTGGCCAGCGCGCTGTGGCTGGCCTCGCGCAGCGGCTGGGCGCTCGGACGCGCGCCGGCCGCCGGCGCGCGCTGAGCGGCATCCGCCACCGCAGCGCATGGGCGATCGCGCGGCCCTGCTTGCCCGGCCGGCGCGCCGGCTGCGCTTCCGGCAGGGCCTGGCCGCGGTGGCCCCGGCCCTGCCCGGCGTGTTCGCCTGGGGCACGGTCACCGGCATCGCCCTGGTCAAGGGCGGCCTCACCGTGGCGCAGGCGCTGGGCATCAGCTTCCTGGTGCTGTCGGGCACCACCGCGCTGGTGGCCGTGCCGCTGCTGGCCGCGGGCGTGTCCCTGCCCTTCATCGCGCTCACCGCGGTGCTCACCGGCCTGCGCTTTCCGGTGTACTCGGCGGCGCTCTCGCCCGACCTCAAGCACCTGCCGGCGCGCTGGCGCTGGCTGGCCGGCTTCCTGATGACCGATCCCGGCACCGCGGTCTACCTCGATCGCCGCGGCCGCGAGCGGCCCTTCGTCAACCGGCTCGCCTTCTATGCCGGGGTCACCTGGCTGGTCTGGCCGGTGTGGCTGGCCGGCTCGGTGCTCGGCATCGGCCTGGCGGCGGTGCTGCCCGGCGCCGGCCGGCTGGGCTATCTCGGCATTCTGGCCATGCTCGCGCTGGTGGCGCCGATGCTGCGCGGCGCGCCGGCCTGGGCGGCGGCGCTGGCGGCTGGCGCCGTCGCGCTGATCGGCTCGGGCTGGCCCTGGAAGCTCGGGCTGCTCGCGGCGGTGGTCGCCGGCCTGCTGGCGGCGCTGCTCGCCGAGGCGGCAGAGCGCCCCCCGTTGCGGCGCCCGTCATGAAGACCGATCCCGCGGGCATCTGGCTGGCCATCGGGATGCTGGCCGGGATCATCCTGCTGCTGCGCTCGCTCTACCTGTACGCGCCGCGCCGCTGGCATCCCCGCGGCCTGGCGGCCCGGGCCCTGCGCTACTCGCCGATGGCCGCGCTGGTGGCGGTGGTGGTGCCCGAGGTTGCCGCGCCCTGGCGCGAGGCGGTGGCGCCTTCCTGGGGCCTGCTGCTCGATGCCCGCCTGCTCTCGGCGCTGGCCCTGCTGGTGGTGGCGCGCCTGAGCGGCAACCTGCTGGCCGCGCTCGGCGTGGGCGCGCTGGTGCTGCTGCTGGCCTGACTCAGCCGAGCACTCCCGCCCACAGCGAGCGCACCGCGGCGCGCTCGTCGGCGAGCTGCTGCGGCGCCACCCGCGCGTACGAGGCGTCGTTCAGCCGCAGCTGATGCTGTAGCTGGCGCAGCCGCCGGTAGGCGTCGGCCACCGCGGTCGCCAGACCGGCCTCGATCAGGCCCGCCCGCGCCGCGCGGCCCAGCAGCGCGATGTTGCCGACGTTGTCGAGCAGTTCGGGGTGCGCGGCCGCGTGCGCCAGCACCAGGTACTGCACGATGAACTCGATGTCGACCATGCCGCCCTGGTCGTGCTTGAGGTCGAAGAGCTCGCTGCGGTTGGGATGTCCCTCGTGCATGCGCTCGCGCATGCCGATCACCTCGGCGCGCAGGGCCGCGGCCTCGCGCGGGCGCGCCAGCACGGCGCGGCGGACCGACTCGAAGGCGGCGCCGATCGCCGCGTCGCCGGCGGCGTGCCGGGCGCGGGTGAGCGCCTGGTGCTCCCACACCCAGGCCTCGCCTTCCTGGTAGCGGGTGAATCCCTCGAGCGTGGTGACGAGCAGCCCGGCATTGCCGTTGGGCCGCAGCCGCAGGTCGATCTCGAAGAGCTGGCCGGCGCGGGTGCGCACCGACAGCCAGTTGGCCAGCCGCTGCGAGAGCATGGTGTAGGCCTGCGGCGCGCGCTCGTCGTCGTCGTCGAACAGGAACACCAGGTCGAGGTCGGAGGCGTAGCCCAGCTCCTTGCCGCCCAGCTTGCCGTAGGCGATGACCGCGAAGCGCGGCTGCTCGCGGTGCCGTCCGGGCACGGTGCGCCAGACGCAGTCGAGGCCGATCGCGAGCATGCGGTCGGCCAGCTCGGAGAGCAGGTCGGCCAGCCGCTCGACGCTGTGCAGGCCTTCCAGGTCCTGGACCAGCAGGCGAAAGACCTGCGCGTGATGGGCCTCGCGGGCGAGGTCCATCTGGCGCTCGACATCGGGCGCGCCATCGGGCGTGGTGGCGGCAGCCAGCGCCGCGCGCAGGTCCCGCTCCCAGCGGGCGTAGTCGACCGGCTCGAGCAGCTGCCCGTCGAGCAGCTCGTCGAGCACGATCGGATGATGGGTGAGGTACTCCGCCGCCCAGCGCGACAGCCCGAGCAGGCGCATCACCCGGGTCATCGCCTGCGGATACTGCGAGAGCAGGGCGAGATAGGCGGGGCGGCCGGTGACCGCCTCGATCAGGTCGATCAGCCGGCCGAAGGCGGCGGCCTCCACCCGCTCGGCCAGCGCTCTCGCCAGCAGCCGCTCCACCGCCTGCCGGGTGTCCTCGCGGGCGGCGCGGTAACGCGAGCTGCCCCGCAGCTGGGCAAGGCGGTTGCTCATGTCCTCGCCCAGCCCCTCCTCGATGCCGGTCGCGGCGCCGCCGTTGCCGGCCTCGTCGGCTTCGCTGAGCAGGCCATCGAACACCCGCTGGACATCGGCGCGGGCCTGCTCGAGGCTCGCCTCGAAGGCCTCGGGCGACAGGCGCAGCATGGCCGCGACCTGGGCGCGGCCGGCGGCGTCGGCGGGCAGGCGGTGGGTCTGCGCGTCTTCCCGGTACTGCAGCGCGTGCTCGGTGCGACGCAGCAGATCGTAGGCGCGGGCGAGCGCCGTGGCATCGGCCACCGGCAGCACGCCGCGCCGGGCGAGCGTCTCGAGGGTGACCAGGGTCCGGCGATCGCGCAGCAGCGGATCGCGGCCGGCGCGCACCACCTGGAACAGCTGCGCGGCGAACTCGATCTCGCGGATGCCGCCGCGGCCCAGCTTGACATCGATGCTGCCGGCATCGCGCGCGTCGCGCCGCGCCACCTCGCTGCGGATCATCGCGTGCAGGTTGCGCAGCGCGCCGAACACCCGGAAGTCGAGATAGCGCCGGAACACGAAGGGCGTGACGATCGCCGACAGCGACTGCTCGTCGCGGCGGCGGGCCTCGTCGCCGGCCAGGCCGCTGTCGGCCACCACCGCGCCCTTGAGCCAGGCGAAGCGTTCCCACTCGCGGCCCTGGGCATAGAAGTACTCCTCGAGCATGGCGAAGGACGCCACCAGCGGCCCGGCATCGCCATTGGGCCGCAACCGGGTGTCCACCCGGAACACGAAGCCGTCGGCCGTGGTCTCGGCGAGCAGGCCGATGGTCCGGCGGGCGACCCGGTGCATGAACTCGCTGGCGGCCATCGGGCCGCCGCGGGCCGCTGGCGCGTCGGACGGGAGGCGACACTGACCCTCGTCACGAAAGACGAACACCAGGTCAAGGTCCGAGGACACATTGAGCTCTTCGGCTCCGCCCTTGCCCATGGCCACGGCCAGAAGGTCCTGCGGCTGACCGAGGGCATCGTGGGGCAGGCCGAACTGCGCGGCCATCTCGCGCCCGGCGGCAGCCAGCGCCGCCTGCGTGCTGGCCGCCGCGAAGGCCGACATCGCGCGGCAGACCTCGGCCAGCGGCGCCTCCCCGCGCAGGTCGCGCTCCATCAGCGCCATGATCAGCAGCAGGCGCGCGCGCCGCAGTTCGCGGCCGAGGTTGGCGGCCGGCAACGACGGGTCCACGCTCAGGGCCGAGGCGCTGGCCGCCCGGGCCAGTCCCTCATCGACCAGCGCCTGCACCCGGGTGGGGTCGATCGGCTCGGCGATCAGCGCCTGCAGCCGCGCCACGCCCAGCGCCGGCGGGCGCGACTGCAGGGCGCCCAGCGAGCGGCGGAAGAATCCGGAATGGCGTTCGGCTTCGAATGACATCGGCTGAGCGCGCGTCGGGCGCGGGAAAGCGAAAGGGTTATCCTACCGGCACGACGGCATGCCGCCGGCGAGTCAGCTGATCCCACCGCACTGTTCCGTGACCGCGGCCCCGCCCGTCCGCTCCGCCCCGCGTCGGCGCCCGTCACGCCTCCCGGCCCTGCTGGGCTGGTGTCTGCTCGGCGCCTGGCTGTGCCTGCTCTCGGGCTATCTGGTGCTGCGTCACCAGGTCTGGCCCGGCCTCGACGCCTGGCGCGAGCCGATCGCCCAGCGCCTGTCGTCAGCGCTCGGCCAGCCGGTGCGCATCGCCCGGCTCGATCCCGGCTTCGAAGGCCTGCTTCCCCGGCTGACGGTCGAGGGTCTCGTCCTCGGCGACCCCCTGCGCCCGGATCTGAGCCTGTCCAGGCTCACGCTGGTGCTTTCGCCGCGCAGCCTGTGGGCGCTTGCGCCGCGCTTCTCGCTCATCGAGCTTCAGTCTCCCGAGCTGCGGGTGGCGCCTCTCGGCGGCGCGCGCTGGCGGATCGCCGGCGCCGAGATCGACCTGTCGGCGAGCGGCGATCCCGCCCTGCCCGAGCTGCTCAGCCAGCAGCGGCGGGTGCTGGTGCGCGACGCGCGCATCGTGTGGGCCGACGCGCAGGGCCGCGACCAGGGCGCCCTCGGCGGGATCGACGCGCAGCTGGGCAGCGTCGGTCGTCGTCACCGGGTGTCCCTCGCCGTGCCTGGTCTGCCGGGGTGGTGGGAGGGCTGGCAGCTTGCCGGCGAGATCTTTCGCGCGCCGCGCTCGGCGGTGACCGACTGGCGCGGCTGGACCGGCGAGCTCTATGCCGCGGGCGATGCGATCGAGCTCGCGGCGATCGCCCGGCTGCCCGCGGCGTTGCTGCCGGCTGCCGATCGGCTCGCGCCGTTGCGCGAGGGGCGCGCAGACCTGCGGGCCTGGCTGCGCTTCCAGGCGGGCGGGCAGCGCGAGCTTGCGCTCAAGCTGCAGCTTGCGCAGCCGGTCTGGCAGGCCGCCGCCCCGGGCGCCGCCCCGCTGCGGCTCGCGGCGCTCGGCCTCGAGGGGCAGGCGGTGCTGGCCGCCGACCGCACCCGCATCGTGCTCGATGCCTGGCAGCTGCGCGATGCCGCCGGACTGAGCCTCAGCGCTGACGGCCCGCTCAGGCTGGAGCTCGATGCGAACCACCGGCCGGTGCGGCTGCAGGCGGCCATGCAGGCCTTCGAGGCAGGGCCGGCGCTGGCGCTGCTGCGCCGCGCGCCCTGGCCCTCGGCGTGGACCGCGCGTCTGGCGACCCTGCGGCTCGACGGCCGCGCCACCGCGCTGGCCCTGCGCTGGCAGCGCCCGTCCGAGGAGGCCGGGCCCGAGGGCGGGCTCGAGGCCATCGCGGGGTTCGAGCGGCTCTCGGGCCGGGTGTCCGAGGGCGGCCCTTGGGCGGAGAACCTCGCCGGCGAGGGCCGCTTCACCCGCGCGGGCCTCGAGCTGCGCCTGGACGCCCGTGGCGCGGTGCTCGGCCTGCCCGGGGTCTTCGCCGAGCCCGCCATCGGTTTCGACGAGCTGCAGGCCCGCCTGCGAGTGACGGCGGTGGGCGAGGGCGCCGCCCGGGGCGTCGAGCTCACCCTCAGCGAGGCGCGCTTCGCCAATGCCGATGCCGCCGGCAGCCTGGCCGGCCGCTACCGCAGCGGCGGCCGCGGGCTGGGCCTGGTCGACTTCACCGGCCAGGTCGACCGGGCCGACGCGCAGCGGGTGTGGCGCTATCTGCCGCTGGGCATCGCCGAACCGGTGCGCGACTGGGTGCGTCGCGCCGTGCTCGCCGGCCGGCTCGACGATGCCCGCTTCCGGGTCCGCGGCGATCTCGCCGATTTCCCGTTCGCTCAGCCCGGTCAGGGCGAGTTCCTGGTCGATGCCCGGCTCAACGAGGGGGCGCTGCGCTACGCCCAGGGCTGGCCGCGCATCGATGCCGTCCAGGGGCGGCTGCGCTTCGAGCGCAATGCCTTCCAGGTGAGCGCGCGCTCGGGCCGGGTGCTCGACCTGCCGATCGGCCCCAGCCAGGCCGGGGTGCGCGACTTCGACGAGGGCGTGCTGCGCGTGGAGGGCGGCGGCGAGGGCGAGGCCCAGCAGATGATCCGCTTCCTCAACGAGACGCCGCTCGCCACCCGCCTGGAAGACTTCACCCGCGACACCCGCCTGGAGGGCGACGCCCGGCTGCAGCTGCGCCTGGAGGTGCCGCTGCACGATCCGGAGGCCTCCCGGGTGGCCGGCACCCTGCAGCTGCGCGGCAACCGGGTCCAGCTCGACGACACCCTGCCTCCCTTCGAGGCGGTCACCGGCGTGCTCGACTTCACCGAGCGCTCGCTGGCGCTGCGCGACATCACCGCCCGTTTCCTGGGCGGGCCGCTGCGGGTGTCCGGCGAGACCCCGGAACCCGGCCGGCTGCGCCTGCGGGCGCAGGGGCGGGTCGGCGCCGAGGCCATGCGCGCGGTGGTCGACAATCCGCTCACCCGCCGCCTGGCCGGCGAGGCAGACTTCACCGGCGAGCTCGACATCGCCCGACGCGCGGTCTCGATGCAGCTGTCCTCCGATCTGGTCGGCCTGGGACTGGCCATGCCGGCGCCCTTCAACAAGCCGAGCGGGGCGGCCTGGCCGCTGCGGGTCAGCGTGACGGCGAGGCCCGGCGCCGACGCGCAGGCCCGCTCGCCGGGCGACGCCATCCGGGTCGAGCTCGGCGACGCCATGCGACTGGTGCTCGAGCGCGAGCGCGACCCGGCCAGCGGGCGGCTGCGCATCCTGCGCGGCGGCTTCGCCACCATCGGCGAGCCCGACCTGCCCGACAGCGGGCTCGCCCTGCGGGTGGAGGCTGACCGGGTCGATCTCGATGCCTGGATGCCGCTGCTCACCGGCGCCGAACTGCGCGACGCCGATCGTCGCGCCGATGACGGCTTCGCGCCGGGCTTCTCGCTCCTGCCCTCGGCGATCGCCGCGATCACCGGCGAGCTGCAGGTCGGCGGCAAGCACTTCCATCAGGTGGTGATCGGCGCCACCCGCGAGGCCGGCTTCTGGCAGGCCAATGTGGTGTCGCGCGAGGTCGACGGTCACTTCAGCTGGCGCGACGCCCTGCCCGGGCAGCGGGTGGGCGCGCTCACCGCGCGCTTCAACCGGCTGGAGATCCCGAAGTCGCGCGCCGGCGAGTTCGAGGCCCTGCTCGATTCGCCACCCGAGGCGCTGCCGGCGCTCGATGTCGCCGCCACCGAGTTCATCCTCGGCGAGCGCCGACTGGGGCAGCTCACCCTGAAGGCCACGAACACCGCCGCCGCCGGCGCGCCGGTCTGGCGCCTCGACGAGTTGCGGGTCATTCATCCCGCCGCCCGCCTGCTCGCCACCGGCCGCTGGGCGCCGGCCCGGGCCGGCAACGGCCGCGCCACCGATCTCGACTTCCAGCTCGATGTCCTCGATGCCGGCGAGCTGCTGGCGGTCTACGGCATTCCCGACAGCGTGCGCGGCGGCAGCGGGCGGCTGTCGGGGCGTCTGGCCTGGCAGGGCTCGCCCCTGGCGATCCACTATCCCAGCCTCGATGGCGCCATGCGCCTGCAGATCGGCAAGGGCCAGTTCCTCAAGACCGAGCCCGGCCTGGCCAAGCTGATCGGCGTGCTCAACCTGCAGTCGCTGCCGCGCCGGCTCTCGCTCGACTTCCGCGATGTCTTCTCGGAGGGCTTCGGCTTCGATGCGATCGAGGGCGATGTCGACATCCGCGCCGGCATCGCGCGCTCCACCGGGCTGCAGATGCGCGGACTGCAGGCGCAGGTCGACATCCGCGGCGAGGCCGACCTCGAGCTCGAGACCCAGTCGCTGCTGGCCACCATCCGCCCGGAGCTCAATGTCGGCCTCGCCTCGCTCGCGTATGGCGCCATGGCCAACCCGGCGATCGGCCTGGGCTCGTTCATCTTCCAGTTCGCGCTGCGCCGGCCGCTGCAGGAGATCTTCACCTACCAGACCCGCATCACCGGCTCCTGGGCCGACCCGCAGGTCACCGAGGTGCCGCGCCAGCCGGGTGCGCCGACTGGCAGGCCCTGAGCCGGCTTCGGCTACGATGTCCTTCCTGTCACCCGGAGACACCGATGCCCGATCAGCCCGCCGACGCCGTGCCTGCCGCCACCCCCACCCTGGCCGTGGCCGGCGTGCAGATGGTGTCGGCCACCGACCCGGCGGCCAACCGCGCGGCGGCCGCCCGGCTGATCGCCCGCGCCGCCGAGGGCGGGGCGCGGGTGGTGGTGCTGCCCGAGTACTTCTGCCTGCTCGGTCGTCGTGACACCGACAAGGTCGACCTGCGCGAGGCCGCAGGCGCCGGCCCGCTGCAGGATTTCCTCGCCGAGCAGGCCGCGCGCCACCGCATCTGGCTGATCGGCGGCACGGTGCCCATCGCCACCTCGCGGCCCACGCGGGTGCGCAACACCTGCCTGGTCCACGGACCCGACGGCCGCCCGATCGCCCGCTACGACAAGATCCACCTCTTCGGCTTCCAGCGCGGCGCCGAGCGCTTCGACGAATCGGCCACCATCGAGGCCGGCCGCACGCCGGTGGTGATCGACATCGAGGGCTGGCGGGTGGGCCTGTCGGTCTGCTACGACCTGCGCTTTCCCGAGCTCTACCGCGTGCTCGCGCCCTGCGATCTCATCGTGGTGCCCTCGGCCTTCACCCACACCACCGGCCAGGCGCACTGGGAGGTGCTGCTGCGAGCCCGGGCGATCGAGAATCAGTGCTATGTTCTTGCGCCGGCCCAGGGCGGCCTGCACGAGAACGGCCGCCGCACCTGGGGTCACAGCCTCCTGGCCGATCCCTGGGGCGATCTGCTGCAGGTGCTGCCCGAGGGCGAAGGGCTGGTCGCCGGCGTGCTGCATCGCCAGCGCATCCTCGAAGTCCGCCAGAGCCTGCCCGCGCTCGCCCACCGAATCCTCTGACCCCGCTGCCAGGAGTCCCCGCATGAATCCCGTCGACCAGGGCATCGATCGCCTCGCCATCGCCCGCGAACGCCTGCTCGAACCCACCGGTCTCGACGAGCGCGACCTCGCCCGCGCGCTCGCCGAGGTCTTCCAGCACAAGGTCGACTATGCTGACCTCTACTTCCAGTACACCCGCAGCGAGGGCTGGAGCCTCGAGGAGGGCATCGTCAAGTCGGGCAGCTTCTCCATCGAGCAGGGCGTGGGCGTGCGCGCGGTCTCGGGCGAGAAGACCGCCTTCGCCTACTCCGACGAGATCAACGCCAGCGCGCTGCTGTCGGCCGCGCGCGCCACCCGCAGCATCGCCCGCGCCGGCGCCGGCAGGGTGAAGGTCGCGGGCAGCCTGCAGCCGCGCGCCGGCCGCGACCTCTTCTCGGCCACCGATCCCATCGCCGGGCTCGATGCCACCGCCAAGGTGGCGCTGCTAGAGCGCGTGGAGCGTCTGGCCCGCGCCCGCGACCCCCGGGTGGTGCAGGTCATGGCGGGGCTGGCTGCCGAGCATGATCTGGTGCTGGTCGCGCGCTCCGACGGCGTGATCGCCGCCGATGTGCGCCCGCTGATCCGGCTCTCGGTCACCGTGATCGCCGAAAGCCAGGGCCGGCGCGAGCAGGGCAGCAGCGGCGGCGGCGGCCGCTTCGGCCTGGCCTATTTCGACGAGGCCATCGTCGAGCGCTATGTCCGCGAGGCGGTCGACACCGCGCTGGTCAATCTCGAGTCGCGCCCGGCGCCCGGTGGCGTGATGCCGGTGGTGCTCGGTCCGGGCTGGCCGGGCGTGCTGCTGCACGAGGCGATCGGGCACGGCCTGGAGGGCGACTTCAACCGCAAGGGCTCCTCGGCCTTCGCCGGCCGCCTCGGTCAGCGGGTGGCCGCCCCAGGGGTCACCGTGATCGACGACGGCACCATCCGCGATCGCCGCGGCTCGCTGAACATCGACGACGAAGGCAACCCCACCCAGCGCAATGTGCTGATCGAGGACGGCATCCTGCGCGGCTATCTGCAGGACACGCTCAATGCCCGCCTGATGAAGGTGCCGGTCACCGGCAACGGCCGGCGCGAGTCCTTCGCCCACCTGCCCATGCCGCGCATGACCAACACCTGCATGCTGGCCGGCGACCGCGACCCGGCCGAGATCATCGCGTCCATCGATCGCGGCATCTATGCCGCCAACTTCGGCGGCGGCCAGGTCGACATCACCAACGGCAAGTTCGTGTTCTCGGCCTCGGAGGCCTACTGGGTCGAGAAGGGTCGCATCCAGTACCCGGTGAAGGGCGCCACCCTGATCGGCAACGGCCCCGACGCGCTCACCCGGGTCACGCTCATCGGCAACGACATGCGCCTCGACTCCGGGGTCGGCGTCTGCGGCAAGGATGGCCAGAGCGTGCCGGTGGGCGTGGGCCAGCCCACGCTGCGCATCGAGGGCCTCACCGTGGGCGGAACCGCCTGAGCCGGCGCGGCTTGCGGGCCGCGCGATGGCCGCTTAAGATGACGCCATGCGCCTGATCGTCTATGCGTTTGCGTTCTATTTCGGTCTCCCCGCCGGCGGTGGGAGAGTTCCGGAGCCCGCGCGCCAGTAGCCAGGCCTCCGAACCCAACCCAGCAACCGCCGGCCCTCGCGCCGGCGGTTCTGTTTTGGGCGCCCGATTCGTCACCCATTCCGACTCCCAGCTTCGTTGCCCGACTCAGCGCCAGGATCTTCCGATGCCCACCACCGACGATGTCCGAATCCGCGAGATCAAGGAACTCGCTCCGCCCTCCCACCTGCTGCGCGAGCTGCCCTGCACCGAGCGCGCCGCCGAGGTCACCTACCAGGCCCGTCAGGCGATCCACCGCATCCTCCACGGCATGGATGACCGGCTGCTGGTGGTGGTGGGGCCCTGCTCCATCCACGATGTGGATGCGGCCATGGAATACGCCAACCGGCTGGCGCCGCACCGCGAGCGCCTGCGCGACGACCTCGAGATCGTGATGCGGGTCTACTTCGAGAAGCCCCGCACCACCGTCGGCTGGAAGGGCCTGATCAACGATCCGGGCCTGGACAACAGCTTCCAGATCAACCGCGGTCTGCGCCTGGCCCGCGAGCTGCTGCTCAAGGTCAATGAGCTCGGCCTGCCGGCCGGCTCGGAGTTCCTCGACATGATCACCCCGCAGTACCTGGCCGACCTGATCGCCTGGGGCGCGATCGGCGCGCGCACCACCGAATCCCAGGTGCACCGCGAGCTCGCCAGCGGCCTGAGCTGCCCGGTGGGCTTCAAGAACGGCACCGACGGCAGCCTGCGCATCGCCTTCGACGCCATCAAGGCCGCCTCGCAGCCGCACCACTTCCTGTCGGTGACCAAGGGCGGACACTCGGCGATCGTGTCCACCAATGGCAACGAGGACTGCCATGTCATCCTGCGCGGCGGCAAGACGCCCAACTACGACAGCGCGGCGGTCGACGCCGCCTGCCAGGAGGCCGCCGCCGCGGCGATGGCCTGCCGGCTGATGATCGATGCCAGCCACGGCAACAGTCAGAAGAAGCCCGAGAACCAGATCCCGGTGCTTCGCAACATCGGCGAGCAGCTCGCCGCCGGCGACACCCGGATCTTCGGGGTGATGGTCGAGAGCCACCTGGTGGCCGGACGCCAGGATCTGGTCGCGGGCAAGCCGCTCGTCCACGGCCAGAGCATCACCGATGGCTGCATCGGCTGGGAAGACACGCTGGGTTGCCTGGAGCATCTCGCCGAGTCGGTGCGCGACCGTCGGCTGGCAGTGGCCGACTGACTCGCCGGTCGGGGCGATGCCGGGTTCACAGGCGGGGGCGTGGTATATAGCCGAAGACTTCCCGGAACCTGCCCATGCCTGAGCGTTCGCCGGCGCCCCAGCCTCCCGAGGGCGCCGTCGCCCCTGCCCGCCGCACGCCACACGAGCGCCTGCTCGCGGCGGGTCTGTCCCCCATCGGGCCGGCGACGGAGTTCGCCGACGACATCCACCGGCTGATGACCGACACGCCGCTGTTTGCCGGTCTCGACATCGACCAGAGCCGTCGGCTGGCCAGCCTCATGTTCGTCTACGAGGCGCTGCCCGGCACCGAGATGATCGGCGAGGGCGACACCGGCGACTTCCTCATGCTGCTGATGAGCGGCCTGGCCGATGTGCTGCGGCGCAATCGCCACGACTATCCGGCGCGCATCGCGGTGGCCAGCCCCGGCCACTGCCTGGGCGAGATGTCGCTGTTCGACGGCGAGCCGCGCTTTGCGTCCTGCGTGGCCCTCGAGCGCTCGCGCATCGCGGTGCTCACCCGCGACGCGGTCCAGCGGGTGCTTGCCGACGACCCGGTGCTCGGCAACAAGATCCTGCTGCGCACCGTGCAGCTGCTCTCCGAGCGGCTGCGTCAGACCAGCGCCAAGCTGGTCACCTTCCTCGACGCCGCCCGCGACACCTGAGCGGCCCCACCGCGGGGCCGGGCGCCCTCGCGAGTCTGGCGCCCTCGCAAGCCACATCCCGGTGCGCCAACGCACCACGGCTGGGAGTGCATCGAGACTCCCGGTCCCCGGGCTCAGCGCCAGCGCCCATTCCCGCGGTCCTGCCCTATGGCACAGCTCTTGCAATGGCAGTCCCGTCCGACCCGGCTGGCCGCCTGACCAGCCGGGCCCCAGCCTGCGGGAGTCAGCCATGTCCGATCTCTACGGTCCCTACGATGCCTACCGTCGCCTGGGCCCTGCCTGCGCCCGGTGCGGGGTGTTCCACGCCGGCGACGCCCATCCCGAGTCCGCCGCGAGTGCCGCGCCCGACGCCATGACGGCCTCGGCCCGGGCCGGGACGCCACCGTCCGCGGAGACCCTGTCGGCGCAGTTCGTCGAGGCGGTGCTGGTCAAGGCGCTGCTGCCCGACGAGGGGCTGCGCCGCCGCTTCCTGCAGGCGGTGGGCGCGAACACCGCGCGCGCGGCGATCGCCAGCGTGCTGCCGCTGGGCGCGATGCAGGCGATGGCCCAGGAGAAGGCGCCGCTCGAGAAGAAGGACCTCAAGCTCGGCTTCATCGCGATCACCTGCGCCACGCCGCTGATCATGGCCGACCCCCTCGGCTTCTACCGTCGTCAGGGCCTGTCGGTGCAGCTCAACAAGACCGCGGGCTGGGCGCTGATCCGCGACAAGATGATCAACAAGGAGCACGACGCCTCGCACTTCCTGTCGCCGATGCCGATCGCGATCTCGATGGGCCTGGGCTCGGTGGCGCAGCCGATGAATGTGGCCACCATCCAGAACATCAACGGCCAGGCGATCACGCTGCATGTGAAGCACAAGGACAAGCGCGATCCGAAGTCGTGGAAGGGCTTCCGCTTCGCGGTGCCCTTCGAGTACTCGATGCACAACTTCCTGCTGCGCTACTACGTGGCCGAGCACGGTCTCGATCCCGACCGCGACATCCAGATCCGGGTCACGCCGCCGCCCGAGATGGTGGCCAACCTGCGCGCCGGCAACATCGACGGCTTCCTCGGGCCCGACCCCTTCAACCAGCGTGCGGTCTACGATGAGGTCGGCTTCATCCACCTGCTCTCCAAGGAGATCTGGGACGGCCATCCCTGCTGCGCCTTCGGGGTCTCGGAGGCCTTCATCCAGCAGAACCCCAACACCTTCGCCGCGCTCTATCGCGCCGTGCTCGAAGCCGCCGCGATGGCCCGCGACCCCAAGCACCGGCCGCTGATCGCCAAGGTGATCTCGCCGGCGGCCTACCTGAACCAGCCCGAGACCGTGGTCGAGCAGGTGCTCACCGGCAAGTTCGCCGATGGCCTGGGCGCGGTGCGCACCGTGCCCGACCGCGCCGACTTCGACCCCGTCCCCTGGTACTCGATGGCGGTCTGGATGCTCACCCAGATGAAGCGCTGGGGCTATATCAAGGGCGATGTCGCCTACAAGGACATCGCCGAGAAGGTCTTCCTCCTCACCGACGCGAAGAAGCGCATGAGCGAGCTCGGCCAGAAGGCGCCCGAGGGCGGCTATCGCCGCTTCAAGGTGATGGGCCGCGAGTTCGATCCGGCGAAGGCGGCCGAGTACGCGGCCAGCTTCGCGATCCGCCGCGGTTGAGCGGGCCCGGTTCGACATGTCCGCCAGCCTCAACCTGAAAGCGGCGCTGCTCTCGCTGCTGCTGCTTGCCTGCCTGCTCGGCGCCTGGCATCTCGCCACCGCGCCGGCCGAGCGCTCGGCGGCGAGCGCCGCCCAGGACGAGTACGCGAAGCTGATGGGCCGCGCGAGCGGCGCCGCCAAGAGCGGAGGCCTGCCCACGCTCGCGCAGATGGGCGAGACCATCGCCCGGCATCTTGCCGATCCCTTCTACGACAACGGCCCCAACGACAAGGGCATCGGCATCCAGGTGGGCCACTCGCTGGCGCGGGTGGCCGCGGGCTACGGGCTGGCCGCGCTGCTGGCCATTCCCCTGGGCTTCCTGATCGGGATGTCACCGCTGGTCTATCGGGCGCTCGATCCCTTCATCCAGGTGCTCAAGCCCATTTCACCGCTGGCCTGGATGCCGCTGGCCCTCTACACCATCAAGGACGCAGCGGTCTCGGGCATCTTCGTGATCTTCATCTGCTCGGTCTGGCCGATGCTGATCAACACCGCCTTCGGCGTGGCCGGCGTGCGGCGGGAGTGGCTCAATGTGGCCCGCACGCTCGAGGTGACGCCGCTGCGGCGCGCGCTGCGGGTGATCCTGCCGGCCGCCGCGCCGACCATCCTCACCGGCATGCGCATCTCGATGGGCATCGCCTGGCTGGTGATCGTGGCCGCCGAGATGCTGGTCGGCGGCACCGGCATCGGGTACTTCGTCTGGAACGAGTGGAACAACCTCTCGCTCACCAATGTGATCTTCGCGATCCTGCTGATCGGCGTGGTCGGCATGCTGCTCGACGCCCTCTTCGCGCGCCTGCAGCGCGCGGTCACCTGGCGGGAGTAGCGCATGGACGCCTTCCTGTCGGTGCAGGGCCTGGGCAAGACCTACACCGTGGCTGGCCGCCCCGCGCCCGCGCCGGTGTTCGAGTCGGTGAGCTTCGGCATCGAGCGCGGCGAGTTCGTCTGCATCATCGGACACTCCGGCTGCGGCAAGACCACCATCCTCAACATCCTCGCCGGTCTCGAGCAGGCGAGCGAGGGCTATGTGTTCATGGACGGCCGCGAGGTGCGCGGGCCCAGCCTCGATCGTGGCGTGGTGTTCCAGGGCCACGCGCTGATGCCCTGGCTGTCGGCGCTGCAGAACATCGCCTTCGCGGTGCAGTCGCGCTGGCCCGAGTGGTCGCGCGCGCGGGTGGAGGACCACGCCCGGCGCTTCGTGGCGCTGGTGGGGCTGGAGGGCGCCGAGCTCCGCAAGCCGGCGGAACTGTCCGGCGGCATGAAGCAGCGGGTGGGCATCGCCCGCGCCTTCGCGATCCAGCCCCGCATGCTGCTGCTCGACGAGCCCTTCGGCGCGCTCGACGCGCTGACCCGCGGCGTGATCCAGGATGAACTGCTGCGGATCTGCGCCGAGACCCGCCAGACGGTGTTCATGATCACCCACGATGTCGACGAGGCGATCCTGCTCGCCGACCGCATCCTGCTGATGAGCAACGGCCCGCGCGCGCGGGTGGCCGAGGTGGTGCGCAACACCATGCCGCGCGAGCGCACCCGACTGAGCATCCACCACGATCCGCAGTACTACCGCATCCGCAACCACCTGGTCGACTTCCTGGTGCACCGCTCGCGGCTGATCCAGCAGGGCGCGGCCGACGCGGCCAGCGCCGGCGGGCAGGGCGTGCCCCGCGAGGTCAGCCCCGGACTCGACACTTCGCCAACCTCCCCGGAGATACCCGCATGAACCGCAACGACATCACCGAGAAGATCTACGAGACCAAGGTCCGCAAGGGCATCAAGTGGGCCGATGTGGCCGCCAAGGTGGGCCAGAGCAAGGAGTGGGTGACCGCGGCCTGCCTGGGCCAGATGACCATGACCGCGGCGCAGGCCGCGGTGGTGGCCAAGATCTTCGGGCTGACCAAGGAGGAGGCCGCCTGGCTGCAGGTGGTGCCCTACAAGGGTTCGCTGCCCACCGCCGTGCCCACCGATCCGCTCATCTACCGCTGGTACGAGATCGTCAATGTCTACGGCACGACGATCAAGGAGCTCATCCACGAGGAATTCGGCGACGGCATCATGAGCGCGATCGACTTCTCGATGGACATCGTGCGCGAGCCCGATCCGAAGGGCGACCGCGTGAATGTGGTGCTCAGCGGCAAGTTCCTGCCGTACAAGACCTACTGAACCGGGGCTCCGGTGAGCCGGGCGCGGCCGCCGCGCCCTCCGGCGATGCCGGGCGCTCAGGCCGGCTTGTTGCGGCCCTGCTGCCAGAGCACATCGCTGCCGCCGGCATGGCGGTTGAGCACCCGCGAGAGCACGAACAGCAGGTCGGACAGCCGGTTCAGGTATTGCCGGCAGGCCGGCCGCACCGTCTCGGCCGCGCCCAGTGCCACCACCGAGCGCTCGGCGCGCCGGCACACCGTGCGCGCCATGTGCGCGATCGCGGCCGGCCGTGAACCCCCGGGCAGGATGAACTCCTGCAGCCGCGGCAGCGTGGCGTTGTGGGTGGCGAGCAGGGCGTCGAGGCGGGCCACCTGGGCGTCGCTGACATTCTCGTAGCCGGGGATGCACAGCTCGCCGCCCAGATCGAACAGATCGTGCTGGATGTCGGTGAGCGCCTCGCGCACCGCCTCGGGCAGCGGCTCGGTGATCAGCAGGCCGATGGTGGAGTTGAGCTCGTCGACATCGCCGAGGGCGGCCACCCGCAGGCTGTCCTTGGGCACCCGGCTGCCGTCACCCAGGCCGGTGGTGCCGTCATCGCCGGTGCGGGTGGCGATCTGCGTGAGTCTGTTTCCCATGGCGGCAGTGTGTGTCCGGAAGAAGGGGCGCGCGCCGGGTCAGGCCGCGAGCAGGTCGGTGAGGCGCAGCCGCGCGATCTGGCCGATCTGGGCCAGCGCGTTGTGCACTTCCTGCTCGCGCTGGTTGTGCAGACGCGCGCGCAGGGTGCCGAAGATCGCCTCGCGGCTGTTCAGGCGGGCGCAGATGATGAACGGGAAGCCGAAGCGCTCGGCATAGCGCCGGTTGAGCTCGGCGAGTTCGGCGCGCTGCCCGGCGTCGAGCAGACCCAGGCCGGCGGCGGCCTGCTCCTGCGTGGAGGCCGCGGTGAGCGTGCCGGCCTGCGCCTCGCGGCCGGCGAGCTCCGGGTGGGAGGCGATCAGCGCGAGCTGCTCCTCGGGGCTGGCGGCCTGCACCACGCCCCAGAGGGCAAGCAGCAGGTCGGTGTCGCTGGCGAAGGGCCGGCGCTGGAAGGCGCGCTGCGCGATCCAGGGCGAATGCTCGTAGACCGCGCCGAAGGCGGCCGAAAATGCTTCCGGCGTCATCGCGTTGATCTGCGCGAGGGTGGTCATGGCGGGCTCTTCAGGGTCTGCGACGGGTCTGCGGGAACCGGTGTTGAATCGACGATCCGGCAGGGGTCGGATGCTACCATCCGGCCCCGTTGCTTCCGGGGGTGTAGCCATGTTGACCGATGACGATCGGGCCCTGGGTGTCCGCCTGCTCGCGCAGGCCGATGCGCTGGCCGCCTTCACCGAGGAGGCCCCGGCGCTCACCCGCACGTACCTCGGCCCGCAGCACCGGGCAGCGGGCGACTGTCTCGCCGGGCTGATGCGCGAGGCCGGCATGGACGCGTCCTATGACGCCCTGGGCAATCTGGTGGGCCGTTACCCGGGCGCGCAGCCCGACGCGCCGGTGCTCATGATCGGCTCGCACATGGACTCGGTGCGCAACGCCGGCCGCTACGACGGCCTGTTCGGCATCCTGTCGGCAATCGCCTGCGTGGCCGGGCTCCACGCCCGCGGCGCGCGGCTGCCGGTGGCCCTCGAGGTGGTGGCCTTCGGCGACGAGGAGGGCGTGCGCTTCGGCATCACCCTGATCGGCAGCAAGGCCATGGCCGGCGCCTTCGATCCGGCCTGGCTCTCGGTGCGCGATCGCGACGGCATCAGCCTGCGCGAGGCCCTCGTCGCCTTTGGCGCAGACCCCGATGCCTGGCCGAGCGTCGATCGCCGCGCCCGCCCGCCGATCGCCTTTCTCGAGTCGCACATCGAGCAGGGTCCGGTGCTGCTGCAGGAGGGATTGCCGGTGGGCGTGGTCACCGCGATCGCCGGCGCGCAGCGCGCGCTGGTCCATCTCACCGGCCTGGCCGGCCACGCCGGCACCGTGCCGATGGGCTCGCGTCAGGACGCGCTCGCCGCCGCCGCCGAGATGGTGCTCGCGGTCGAGCGCATCGCGCTGGCCCGCGGCGATGTGGTGGCCACGGTCGGGCGCCTCGAGGCGCGGCCGGGCGCGGTCAATGTCATCCCCCAGGATGTGAGCTTCAGTCTCGATGTGCGCAGCGGCCGGGACGACACCCGGCGCGCGGCCATGGCCGAGATCGACGCCGCCTGCGCGGCCATCGCGGCGCGGCGCGGCATCGCGCTGCGCCGCGAGCCGCTCTACCAGGCCGATGCCGCGCCCTGCGATCCACGGCTGCAGGCCTGCCTGGCGCAGGCGATCGCCGCGCGCGGACTGCCGGTGCGGCATCTGCCCAGCGGGGCCGGCCATGACGCCATGGCCTTCCCGGCGCTCTGCCCGATGGCGATGCTCTTCGTGCGATGCGGCAACGGCGGCATCAGCCATCACCCCGACGAGATCCTCGCCGCCGAGGACGCCGCGATCGCCACGCGGGTGCTGGCCGATGCGCTGGCCGGCGTGGCGGGGGCGCTTCAGGCGCCCGCGTAGATCAGCTGCCCCGGTAGGTGGTGTAGCCCCAGGGCGAGGCCAGCAGCGGCACATGGTAGTGCGCGTTGGCGTCGGCGATGCCGAAGGCGATCGGCACCCGCTCGAGGAAGGCCGGATCGGCCAGCGGCAGTCCCTGGGCGCGGAAGTACTCGCCGATGTGGAAGACCAGGCGATAGCGGCCGGCGGCCATGGCCTCGCCGGTGAGCAGCGGCTCCTCGCAGCGGCCGTCGGCATTGGTGATGCGCTCGGCCAGGCGCTCGCCCGCGCCCTCGTCGCGAAACAGCTCCACGCGCACGCCGGCCGCAGGCTTGCCCTGCGCGGTGTCGAGGATGTGGGTGCTCAGTCGGCCCATGGGTTTTCCTTCAGCGCTGGCCGCGGTGGGCCCAGGCGGTGGTGTGACGCTCGACCCAGGAGAAAAGCTCGTACATCGCCATGGCCATCACGGCGATGACCACCAGCCCGGCGAAGGCGAGCGGCATCTTCATGGCCGAGCCGGCCGAGATCAGCAGATAGCCGATGCCCTCGTTGGAGGCGTTCATCTCCGACACCGTGGTGCCCACGAAGGCGAGGGTGATGGCGACCTTCAGCGAGGCGAAGAAATAGGGCATGGAGCGCGGCAGCCCGACCTTGATCAGCACATCGAGCCGGCGCGCGCCAAGCACCCGCAGCACATCCTCGAGCTCGGGCTCGAGCGTGGCCAGGCCGGTGGCGATGTTGACCATGATCGGGAAGAACGAGATCAGGAAGGCGGTGAGGATGGCGGGGCCCACGCCGATGCCGAACCAGACCACCAGGATGGGCACGAAGGCCGCCTTGGGCAGCGCATTGAAGGCGGTCATGAGCGGGTACATCGCGGCGTAGGCAAGCCGCGAGGAGCCGATGACGAAGCCGAGCAGCACCCCCACCGCGATGGAGATCGCGAAGCCCACCATGGTGGTCCAGAAGGTGCGCCAGGCATGCAGCCCGATCGGGCCGGCGAACTCGATCAGCGAGCGCACGATCTGCGCCGGGCTGGGGAATACGAACTCCGAGACATCGAACAGGCTGCACACCGCCTGCCACAGGGCCACGGCAGCCACCAGCAGCACCCAGGGGGCGATCTTCTCGAGTTGCTTGCCGCGGCTCATGGGCGCCTCAGGATTTGCGGATTTCGCCGATGCGCGAGCGCAGCTCGTGCACCAGCGCGGTGAAGCGGTCGGTGTAGGTGATGTCCAGGTCGCGCGGCCGGGGCAGGTCGATCTCGCGGCGGGCCAGGATGCGGCCGGGCCGCTTGCTCATCACATACACCGTGTCGGCGAGGTAGGCCGCCTCGCGCAGGTCGTGAGTGACCAGGATCACATTGAAGCGCTGCTCGGTCCAGAGGTCGCGCAGCACATTCCAGAGCTCCTCGCGGGTGAAGGCGTCGAGCGCGCCGAAGGGCTCGTCGAGCAGCAGCATGCGCGGCTCGTGGATGAGCGCGCGGCAGATCGAGGCGCGCTGCTGCATGCCGCCGGAGAGCTGCCAGGGGAACTTGTCCTCGTAGCCCTGCAAGCCTACTGTGGCCAGCAGCCGGCGGGCGCGTTCGACGAACTCCGCGCGGCGGGCCTTGAACTGCGACCGGTAGGGCTCGACGATCTCGAGCGGCAGCAGCACATTGTCGATGGTGGTGCGCCAGGGCAGCAGCGTGGGCGCCTGGAAGGCCATGCCCACGATCTTCAGCGGCCCGGTGACCGGCTGGCCGTCGATGTGAACGGTGCCGCGGCTGGGCATCTTCAGGCCGGTGGCCAGCTTCATGAAGGTGGACTTGCCGCAGCCCGAGGGGCCGACAATGGCGATGAACTCGCCCGCCCGAGTGCTCACGGTGATGTCCTCCACCGCGAAATCGTTGCTGGCCAGCAGCTCGTCGTTGTAGGCGAGCCAGACCTGGCGGAAATCGACAAAGGCCTCGGACATGGTGACGCTTTCGGGGAGGCGCCCGCGGGGCATGACCCGCGGATGCAGCGGCGGGCCGCGGGTTACTTGCCCAGGATGTTGCGGGCTTCCTTGGAGGGCAGGTAGTTGCCGTCCCAGATCCGGTCGGGATTGATGCGCTCCTTGGTGCCGAAGGCGTCGGCCACCTGCGAGGCCATCAGCGCCATGCGCGGCAGGCGCACATCGCCGAAGCCCTCGGCACGGGCGTCGGCGGTGGCGATCGAGCCGGCGATGGCCAGACGCAGGCGGCGCTTCTCGAGGGTCTCGTCGATGATCGCGTCACGCTCCTTCACGAAGCGGATCGCGCCGTCGGGATCGGCCAGCACATCCTTGGCGCCCTTGGTGAACGCCCGCAGGAAGGCCTTCACCGCCTCGGGGTTCTTCTTCAGGAAGGCGTCCGACACGATGATCGCGTTGCCGTACAGCTTCACCCCGTACTGGGGGTAGGGCAGGATCGCGATGTCCTCGTCCTTCACGCCGCGGGCGTTCAGGTTGAGCAGCGAGGTGAAGTAGAAGCCGGTGATGGCATCGACATCGCCGCGGGCGAGCATGGTCTCGCGCAGCGGCGGGTCCATCGACACCCAGTTCACCTTGGCCAGGTCGATGCCGTTGGCCTTGGCGAAGATCGGGAAGGCCTTGCGGCCGGCGTCGAACACCGGCGCGCCCAGGCGCTTGCCCACCAGGTCGGCCGGGCTCTTGATGTTGCTCTTCTTGAGCGAGAACACCGCCGCCGGGGTGTTGTTGTAGACCATCATCACCGCCACCGGCTTGTTCGGGGCGGTGGGATTGTTGCCATGGAATTCCATCAGCGCCGACAGGTCGGCGAAGCCCATCTCGTAGGTGCCCGAGGCCACCCGGTTGACGGCGTTGCCGGAGCCGTTGCCGGCGTCGATGGTCACATCGAGCTTTTCCTGGGCGAAGTAGCCCTTGGCCTTGCCGGCAAGGAACAGCGCGGCCGGACCCTCGAAGCGCCAGTCGAGCTGGAACTTGATCCTGGTGTCCTGGGCGTGCGCCGCGCCAGCGCCGAGCACGAGGCTCAGGCCGAGGCCGAGGCCGACGGCGGCGAGAAAGGGTCTGCGGGACGGCATGGTGGGCTCCTGGCTGCGTGGTCCGGCGTCGCATACCCGGGCCAGGGCCGGCCATGGCCTGGCACGGCCCGGCCGCGGCAGGCGGTCCGGCGGGGGAATGGATTGAGACGGCATCGTAACAAATGCCGGCTGCGATCCGTCCTTGCCCGATCGCGGTGCGCCGGCCCGCGCCGCCCGGCCTACAATGCGCGGGCCGGGCCGCCCCCGCACTCCAGGAGAACCCGATGAACCATCCCAGCCCCTTCCTGTCCGAACTTCGCAGACCCCTGCCGCCGGCGCTGGCGCAGGCCCTGGCCGCGCGCTTCGGCGAGCGGTTCTCGGTGGCCAGCGCCGTGCGCGAGCACCATGGCCGTGACGAGTCCCCGTTCCCGCCCACCCCGCCCGAGGGCGTGGTGTTCGCCCACAGCACCCAGGAGGTCGCCGATCTGGTCGCCCTGTGCCGCGCGCACCGCTATCCGCTGATCGCGTTCGGTGCCGGCTCCTCGCTGGAAGGCCATCTGCTCGCGGTGCAGGGCGGCATCAGCGTCGACCTCTCGCAGATGAACAGCATCCTCGCCGTCGATGCCGACGATCTCACCGTCACCGTCCAGGCCGGGGTGCTGCGCAAGCAGCTCAACGAGCAGCTCAAGTCCACGGGTCTGTTCTTTCCGATCGATCCGGGCGCCGACGCCAGCATCGGCGGCATGTGCGCCACCCGCGCCTCGGGGACCAATGCCGTGCGCTACGGCACCATGCGCGAGAATGTGCTCTCGCTCACGGTGGTCACCGCCGACGGCAAGGTGATCCGCACCGCCGGCCGGGCCAAGAAGTCATCGGCCGGCTACGACCTCACCCGCCTGTTCATCGGCTCCGAGGGCACGCTCGGCATCATCACCGAGATCACCCTCAAGCTCTATCCGCTGCCCGAGGCGATGAGCGCGGCGGTGGTCAACTTCCCCACCATGGCGGCGGCGGTGGCCACCGTCATCCAGACCATCCAGCTCGGCGTGCCGATCGCCCGCAGCGAGTTCCTGTGCGAGCGCACCATCCGCGCGATCAACGCCCACAGCCACACCACGCTGCGCGAGGCGCCCACGCTGTTCTTCGAGTTCCACGGCACCGAGGCCTCGGCCCGCGAGCAGGCCGAGCTGGTGCAGCAGATCGCGCGCGATCACGGCGGCCAGGACTTCGAATGGGCGAGCCGCCCCGAGGACCGCACCCGGCTCTGGAATGCCCGCCACAACGCCTACTTCGCCTGCCTGCAGGTTCGCCCGGGCTGCCGCGCCATCTCCACCGACACCTGCGTGCCGATCTCGCGTCTGGCCGACTCGATCACCGGCGCGCGCGCGATCCTCGACAAGGGCAACTTCCCCACCATGCTGCTCGGCCATGTCGGCGACGGCAATTTCCACGCGGTGCTGCTGATCAACCCCGACGACCCGGTCGAGGTCGAGCAGGCCGAGCGCCTGAACGACGAGATCGTGCGGCTGGCGCTGTCGATGGACGGCACCTGCACCGGCGAGCATGGCATCGGCCTGCACAAGATCGGCTTCCTCGTCGAGGAGGTGGGCGACGACGCCATCGAGCTGATGCGCCGGATCAAGCTCGCCTTCGACCCGGACAACATCCTCAACCCCGGCAAGATCTTCCGGCTCGAGGCCTGAGCGTCGGCTTCGGCGGCCCCGGGCGCGCGTCCCCGGGCCCGCGCCCCGGGGCCGCCCGAGGCCCGGCGCAGGGCGCGCTCAGCGCCGGTAGCGCTTGGGCATGAAGGGCAGGGCAGCCACGCTCACCGCCAGGCGCCGCTCGCGCACCAGCGCCTGCAGTGCGCCGCCGGCCTGCAGCGCCTCGCGGGCCACCAGCGCCAGCATCACCGGCCGGCCCAGGCTGGGCGAGACCGTGCCGCTGGTCACCTCGCCCACCGTCACGCCCTCGGCATCCAGAATGGGCGCGTGGGCGCGGATCGGCGCCGGCTGGTCCGACACCAGCCCGACCAGGCGCCGTGGCGCGCCGTCGGCGAGCTGGGCGAGGATGCGCTCCGCGCCCGGGAAGCCGCCGGCCCTGGCTGCGCCACGCCGCCGCGAGCGGGCGATGGCGAAGGCCAGGCCCGCCTCCACCGGCGTCACCCCGGGGCCGATGTCGTTGCCGTGCAGCGGCAGCCCGGCCTCCAGGCGCAGGGTGTCGCGCGCGCCCAGGCCCACCGGCGCCACCGCCGGATCGGCCAGCAGCCGCTCGACCACCGCCTGCGCCTGCGCCAGGGGCAGCGCGATCTCGTAGCCGTCTTCGCCGGTGTAGCCGGAGCGGGTGGTGAAGCAGGCCGCGCCCAGCAGCGTGAGCGTGGCCGCGCCCATGAAGCGCAGCCCGGCCGCGGCCGGGTCGAGCCGGGCGAGCGCCGCCTCGGCCTGCGGCCCCTGCAGCGCGATCAGCGCCTCGTCGATCCAGTCGATGGCCAGCGTCGGGCACAGCGCGCGCAGGCGGGCGAGATCGGCCTCGCGGTTGCCGGCGTTGACCACCATGCGGACCTGGTCGCCGAGGTTGACCATCATCAGGTCGTCCTCGATGCCGCCCTGGGCATTGAGCAGCAGCGAGTAGCGCTGCTGCCCGACGGGCCAGTCGTCGAAATCGACCGGCAGCGCGGCCTCCAGCGCGGCGCGCAGCGTGGCCGCCTGCCCGTCGCGCGGGGTGATGCGCAGCTGGCCCATGTGCGAGACATCGAAGAGTCCGGCCTGGCTGCGGGTGTGCAGGTGCTCGGCCTTCAGGCCGGCCGGGTACTGGATCGGCATGTCCCAGCCGGCGAAGGCGCCCATGCGCGCGCCCAGCCGGCGATGCAGGGCGTCGAGCGGAACGCGCGCCGGAGCGGCGGCGGCGGGGGTGTCGGTCATGGCGTCTCCGGAAGGAACGGGTCGCCCGCCCCGCGGGGCGGGCGACGGGCGCGGCTCAGGCGTAGTCGCTGATCGGCGGACAGGTGCAGACCAGCTGGCGGTCGCCGGCGGCGTTGTCCACCCGCTTCACGCTGGGCCAGAACTTGGCCTCGCGCAGCCAGGGCAGCGGATAGGCCGCCAGCTCGCGCGAATAGGCATGGCGCCACTCGCCGGCGATCTCGGCGGCGGTGTGCGGCGCGCACTTCAGCGGGTTGTCGGTCCGGTCGAGCTCGCCCCGGCCGATCGCCAGCAGCTCGCCGTGGATGGCGATCATCGCGTCGCAGAAGCGGTCGAGCTCGGCCTTGGATTCCGACTCGGTGGGCTCGATCATCAGGGTGTCGGCCACCGGGAAGGACAGCGTCGGCGCGTGAAAGCCGTAGTCCATCAGGCGCTTGGCGACATCCTCGGCGGTGACCCCGTACTGCGCCTTCAGGTGCCGCATGTCGAGGATGCACTCGTGGGCCACCCGGCCGTGCTCGCCGGTGTAGAGCACCGGGAAGCAGGGCCGCAGCCGGTGCGCGATGTAGTTGGCGTTGAGGATCGCCATCTCGGTGGCCTTGCGGATGCCGCTGCCGCCCATCATGCGGATGTACATCCACGAGATGGCGGTGATCAGCGCGCTGCCGCTGGCGGCCGCCGACACCGAGCCGCCGGCGGCGGCATCGCCCACGGCTGCCGAGGCCGCCTGCTCCGCGCCGGCCGGCGCCTCGCCGCGCGCCAGCGCGCGGCCCAGCGCGAGCGGATCGGCGGGCAGATGCGGGGCGAGGTGCCGGGCCACCGCGATCGGGCCCATGCCGGGGCCGCCGCCGCCGTGCGGGATGCAGAAGGTCTTGTGCAGGTTCATGTGGCAGACATCGGCGCCGATGTGCCCGGGCGAGGTCAGGCCGGCCTGCGCGTTGAGGTTGGCCCCGTCCATGTAGACCTGGCCGCCAGCGGCGTGCACCTGGGCGCAGGCCTCGCGGATGCCGGCCTCGAACACGCCATGCGTGGACGGGTAGGTGACCATCAGCGCGGCGAGCCGGTCGCGGTGGGCCTCGATGCGCGCCGCGAGGTCGGTCATGTCGATGTTGCCCTGCGCATCGCAGGCCACGACCACGATGCGCAGACCCATCATCTGCGCGGTGGCTGGGTTGGTGCCATGGGCCGAGGCCGGGATCAGGCAGACATCGCGGTGGCCCTGTCCCTGCGCCGCGAGGTAGCTGCGGATGGCCAGCAGACCGGCGTACTCGCCCTGCGCCCCGGAATTGGGCTGGAACGACACCGCGTGCATGCCGGTGATCTGCGCGAGCCAGCGACCGAGCTGCTCGAGCATCTCGGCATAGCCGAGTGCCTGCTCGGCCGGCGCGAAGGGATGCAGCGCGGCGAGCTGCGGCCAGCTGAGCGGCGCCATCTCGGCCGCGGCGTTCAGCTTCATGGTGCACGAGCCCAGCGGGATCATCGAGTGCACCAGCGAGATGTCCTTGTTCTCGAGGCGCTTGAGGTAGCGCATGAACTCGGTCTCGCTGTGATAGCGGCTGAACACCGGGTGGGTGAGCGCCGGCGTGGCGCGGCGCAGCGCCGGCGGCAGGCTGGCCGGCTCTGCGCTCAGGCTGGCGGCGGTCGAGGCCACCCGCGCGGCGTCGGGCCGGGTGCCGGTGAACACGAAGGCGAGGTCGGCGATGTCGGCGAGCGTGACGGTCTCGTCGAGGCTCACGCCGAGCCGGCCGTGGCCGTGGTCGCGCAGGTTGATGCGGCACTGCGCGGCGCGCGCCAGGATCGCCGGCGCGCGCTCGCCGGCATCGGTGCACACCGTGTCGAAGAAGTCGGCATGGCGGGGCGCGAGCGCCGGGCCGGCCAGGGCCAGCAGCAGCCGCGCCAGACCGTTGACCCGCAGCGCGATCCGCAGCAGCCCCTGCGGGCCGTGGTAGATCGCGTAGAACGCGGCCATGTTGGCGAGCAGCGCCTGCGCGGTGCAGATGTTGCTGGTGGCCTTGTCGCGCCGGATGTGCTGCTCGCGGGTCTGCAGCGCCATGCGCAGCGCCGGGTTGCCGGCGGCATCGCGCGACACGCCGATCAGGCGGCCCGGCATCATGCGCACCAGCTCCTCGCGCACCGCCATGAAGGCGGCGTGCGGGCCGCCGAAGCCCAGCGGCACGCCGAAACGCTGCGCCGAGCCGATCGCCACATCGGCGCCCATCTCGCCCGGGGTGCGGATCAGCATCAGCGCCAGGGGGTCGGTGCCCACGCACACCCGCGCGCCGGCGGCGCGCAGCCGCGCGATCAGACCGCTGTGGTCGCGCACCCGGCCCTCGGTGTCGGGGGTCTGCAGGTGGGCGCCGAAGACCGTGGCCGGATCGAGATCGCGGTCGGGGTCGCCGACCAGCGGCTGCAGGCCCATCCAGCGCGCGCGGGTGACCATGACCGAGATCACCTGCGGATGCGCGCCGGCATCGATGAAGTAGGTCTGGCTCGCGCTGCGCGAGGCCCGTCGGCACAGCGCCATGGCCTCGGCCGCGGCGGTGGCCTCGTCGAGCAGCGAGGCATTGGCCACCGGCAGTCCGGTGAGCTCGACCACCATCTGCTGGAAGTTGAGCAGCGACTCGAGGCGGCCCTGCGCCACCTCGGCCTGGTAGGGCGTGTAGGCGGTGTACCAGCCGGGGTTCTCGAACAGGTTGCGGCGGATGGGCTCCGGCGTGAGGGTGCCGTGATAGCCCGCGCCGATGTAGGAGCGCCAGACCTGGTTGCGGCCGGCGATGGCCTGCAGTTCGGCCAGGGCCGCGGCCTCGGTGGCGGGGGCGGGAAGCTCAGGCTCCTGCGCGAGGCGGATGGCCGGCGGCACCGTGGCCGCGATCAGGTCCTGGCGGGCGGCATAGCCCAGGGCCGCGAGCATCGCGGTCTCCTCGGCGACCGACGGCCCGAGGTGGCGGGCATGGAACTCGTCGTCGGCGAACAGCGAGCGAACGCCGCCGATGGCATCGGCTGAACTCATCGCGACGCTCCTCAGGCCGCGCCGGGGCCGGCGCTGTAGTCGGCGGCGCTGAGCAGGCCGGCGGCCTGACCAGGCTGGCTGGGCCGCAGGCGGAAGAGCCAGCCCTCGGCGAAGGGCGACTCGTTGACGGTCTGCGGCGCGTCGGCCAGCGCGGCATTGACCTCGAGCACCTCGCCGTCGACCGGCGCGTAGACATCGGAGGCTGCCTTGGTGGACTCGACCACCACGCAGGCCTCGCCCGCGCTCACCTGGCGGCCGGGCTGGGGCAGATCGACATAGACCAGTTCGCCCAGCGCATCCTGGGCATGGAAGGTGATGCCGACGGTGACGGTGCCGTCGCCGTTGTCGCGCAGCCATTCATGGCTGGCGGTGTAGCGGAGGTCTGCGGGGTTGTCCATGGGGGGCTCCTGGGCGGCCGTGGGCGCGTGGCGACGGCCTGGTGGCCGCCGGTGCGGGAACCCCCTCTGTCCGTTTGCCTGAGACATTCAGCGACCGCAACCCGGGTCGGGCGCGATCTGCCTGTTTCCTTCGGCGAGGCCGCCGCGACCGCCGGGGCGGGCGCGCGCCTTCTCTCCAGAGAGTCGAAACTGCGGCAGTCCTTTTGCCTGAGAGTTTTCGGGGCGATACACCTTCGGCGCCACCCGCGATGCCGCGGGTGATCTCTCCCGCCGCAGTCAATCGACTGGCGCGCAGAGTGCCCACCGGGGCAGGCGATGTCAAGCCGAGGCCGGCGCGGTTCGGGGGGATTGCGGGTCGGGATGGGTCGGGAGCGGCGGGCATCCCGCCGGGGCGGGTTCAGGGCCTGCGTGGGCGGCCGGCGCTGGCGCCTTCGCGCGCGATCAGCAGGATGCCGGCCACCGCCATCGCCAGCGCCACGGCGTGCGCCCAGCCCACCGATTCGCCCAGCGCGGCCACGCCCACCGCCGTGGCCGCCAGCGGCATCGCGATGGTGAAGACCCCGGCGTGTCCGGCCGGCACCCGCTGCAGGCCCGACAGCCACAGCCAGACCGAGACGATGCTCGCCGACACCGAGTAGAAGGCGAGCAGCAGCCAGTGCCCCAGGCCCACCGCGCCAAAGTCGAAGTGCAGCGCCTGCCACAGCCCGGGCGGGGTCATCAGGGCCAGGCCGATCGCGTTGATCCAGGCCGAGATCCGCATCGGCGGCAGCTGCGCGGTGAGTCGCCGGCCGAGCAGCGCATAGATCGCCTCGCAGATCACGCAGCCCAGCACCAGCAGGTTGCCCACGAGCGAGCCGGCCCCGCCGGCATCGCCGCGCGCCAGCGAGAGCAGGAGCACGCCGCCCACCGCGAGCCCGACCGCCGTCCAGCCCCGAGGCCCCAGCCGCTCGCGCAACCAGACATGACCGCCAAGCGCCACCACCGCCGGCAGGGTGGCGAGGATCACGCCGGCAGCGCTCGCCGAGGTGAGCGACAGGCCGGCCAGCATGCAGATCGAGAACAGGAAGTTGCCGAAGAAGGACTGCGCGAACAGCAGCCGGGCGTGCGGACGCGCCTGGGCGAGGCCGCCGCTCCAGGGCAGCATCAGCAGCGCCGCCAGGCCGAAGCGCAGCCAGGCCAGCAGGAGCACCGGGAACACCTCGGTGAGCGGCTTGCTGAGCGCGGTGTAGCTGCCGACCAGGGCCATGCCCGAGAAAAGCAGCAGGTAGCCGCCAAGGGCGGAGGCGGCGGGCGCGGGCTGGGCGGCAGGCATGGTCTGGCCGCGCATTGTGGGCGATCCGCCGCGCGCGCGGCGCGTCTGTGTCTCGATCGAAAAGATCTTTCGCGTTTTCCCGACTATCCCCGCGCCGCCCCAGCGGCTAGTCTGCACGGGTGAACGACATCTCCGCCCCGCTTGCCGCCTCGCTCGCCGAGCCCCGGTTCTCCGACGTCACCCAGGCCGCCACGCCGCAGCGCCAGGCCCAGGTGGCCGCCCGCCTGCGGGAATGCCTGCCGGCGCACTGCGTGCTCTTTCGCGAGGAAGACACCCGCCCCTACGAATGCGACGCCCTCTCGGCCTTCCGGCAGCTGCCCATGGTGGTCGCCCTGCCCGAGACCGAGGCGCAGGTGGTGCAGGTGCTGCGCGCCTGCCATGAGCTGCAGGTGCCGGTGGTGGCTCGCGGCGCCGGCACCAGCCTGTCGGGCGGCTCGATGCCGCACGCCAGCGGCGTGGTGCTCGGCCTGGCCAAGCTCAACCGCATCCTGTCGCTCGACCCGCTCGCGCGCGTCGCGCGGGTGCAGCCGGGCGTTCGCAATCTCGCCATCTCGGAGGCCGCGGCGCCGCACGGCCTGTACTACGCCCCCGATCCCTCCTCGCAGATCGCCTGCACCATCGGCGGCAATGTCGCCGAGAACTCCGGCGGCGTGCACTGCCTGAAGTACGGCCTCACCGTGCACAATGTGCTGCGGGTGCGGGGCTACACCATCGAGGGCGAGGCGGTGGAGTTCGGCGCCGAGGCGCTCGACGCCCCGGGCCTCGACCTGCTCGCCCTGCTCATCGGCTCGGAAGGCATGCTCGCCGTGGTCACCGAGGTGAGCGTGAAGCTCGTGCCCCGTCCGCAGGTGGCGCGCGTGGTCATGGCCTCATTTGACGATGTCATCCGGGCCGGCGACGCGGTGGCCAGCATCATCGCCGCCGGCATCATCCCGGCCGGGCTCGAGATGATGGACCAGAAGACCGCGCAGGCGGTCGAGCCCTTCGTGAAGGCCGGCTACGACCTCGACGCGCAGGCCATCCTGCTGGCCGAGTCCGACGGCACGCCCGAGGAGGTCGAGGAAGAGATCGCCCGCATCGACGAGGTGCTGCGCGGCTCCGGGGCCACCGCCATCCGGGTCTCGCAGTCGGAGCCCGAGCGGCTGCGCTTCTGGTCCGGGCGCAAGAACGCCTTCCCGGCGGCCGGTCGCATCTCGCCCGACTACTACTGCATGGACGGCACCATCCCGCGCAAGAACCTCGGGCGCATGCTCGCGGCGATCGCCGACATGGAACATCGGTACGGCCTGCGGTGCATGAATGTGTTCCATGCCGGCGACGGCAACCTGCACCCGCTGATCCTGTTCGATGCCAACGATCGCGAGCAGTGGGAGCGCGCCGAGCTCTTCGGCGCCGAGATCCTCGAGCTGTGCGTCGAGCTCGGTGGCACGGTCACCGGCGAGCACGGCGTGGGCATCGAGAAGATCAATTCGATGTGCGTGCAGTTCTCCCCCGAGGAACGGGCCGCCTTCTTCGCGGTCAAGCGCGCCTTTGACGAACCGGGCCTGCTCAATCCCGGCAAGGCCATCCCCACCCTGTCGCGCTGCGCGGAGTACGGGAAGATGCACATCCACGGCGGGCGGCTGCCCTTCGCCGATCTGCCCCGCTTCTGATGCGCCCGGCCGATCCGCTGCGCCCCTGCTGCCCCCGATCCCGCCGTCTTCGATCCCGAGCCCTCGCGCCATGACCTCCCCAAGCTCCCCGCTCCCGGCGGGCCCGGCCGATCCGGTGCTCCTGCGCTGGCGCGATCGCATCCGCGCGGCCGATGCCGCCGGCGCGCCACTGCAGCTGCACGGTGGCGCGACCAAGGCCTTCTATGGCGAGCCGGCCGTGGGTGATCGCTTCGACACCCGCGAGTACCGCGGCATCGTCGCCTATGAGCCCACCGAACTGGTGGTCACCGCCCGCTGCGGCACGCCGCTGGCCGAGGTGCAGGCGGCGCTCGACCAGGCCGGGCAGATGCTCGCCTTCGAGCCGCCTGCATTCGGCGCGGCGGCCACCGTCGGCGGCATGGTGGCTGCGGGCCTCTCGGGGCCGCGTCGGGCCAGCGCCGGCGCGGTGCGCGACTTCGTGCTCGGCGCCTGCCTGCTCGATGCCCGCGGCCAGTGGCTGCGTTTCGGCGGTCAGGTCATGAAGAATGTCGCCGGCTACGATGTCTCGCGGCTGCTCTGCGGCTCGCTCGGCGTGCTCGGCCTGATCACCGAGGTCTCGCTCAAGGTGCTGCCCCGACCGGCGCGCGAGCTCACGCTGGTCATGGCCTGCGATCAGGCCCAGGCCCTGAGCTGGTTCAACCAGTGGGCCGGCAAGCCGCTGCCGGTGTCAGCCACCGCCTGGTCGGCGGGCGAGCTGCATCTGCGGCTCTCGGGCGCTGCCGCCGCGGTGTCCGCCGCGGTCGCCCAACTCGGCCCGCGCCATGGCGCGCGCGGGCTCGACGCCGAGGCGGCAGCCTCCTTCTGGGCCGACCTGCGCGAGCATCGCCATCCCGCGCTCGCCGGCGAGCAGGCGCTGTGGCGGGTCTCGGTGCCCTCGGTGGCGCCACCGCTTGCGCTGGCGGGAGAGCCGGTGCTCGAGTGGGGCGGGGCGTTGCGCTGGTATCGCGGCGCGGCCGATGCCGCGGCGGTGCGCGCGGCCGCGGCCGCGGTCGGCGGCAGCGCCAGCCTGTTCCGTCCGGGCACGGGCGGGCCACCGCCCGCCGGCGTGTTCCATCCGCTGCCGCCGGTGCTGGCCGGTCTGCACGCCCGCCTCAAGCGCGAGTTCGACCCGAACCGGATCTTCAACCCCGGTCGCCTGTACCCGGATCTCTGACCCGATGGAAACCCACCTCGCCGACTGGCTCAAGGACCGCCCCGAGGGGCGCGAGGCCGAGTCCATCCTGCGCAGCTGCGTGCACTGCGGCTTCTGCACGGCCACCTGCCCCACCTACCAGATCCTCGGCGACGAGCTCGACGGCCCGCGCGGGCGCATCTACCTGATCAAGCAGGTGGTCGAGGGCAAGCCCGCCACCGATGCCACCCGCGAGCACCTCGACCGCTGCCTCACCTGCCGCAACTGCGAGAGCACCTGCCCCTCGGGCGTGCGCTACGGGCATCTGGTGGACATCGGACGCAGCCTGGTCGAAGCCCAGGCGCCGCGCCCGCTCGGCCAGCGGCTGCTGCGCGGCGCGCTGCGCGAGGGCATGACCCGTCGCTGGCTGTTCGATCCGGCCATGCGCGTCGGCCAGGCGCTGCGCCCGATGCTGCCGGCGGCGCTGAAGGCCAAGGTGCCGACCCGTCGCGAGCCCGGGCCGCTGCCCGGCCGCACTCATGACCGTCAGGTGCTGCTGCTCGATGGCTGCGTGCAGCCGGCCATGATGCCGCGCATCGATGCGGCCACCATCCGCGTGCTCGATGCCATCGGCGTGCAGGCCCGCTACGCACCCGGCTCGGGCTGCTGCGGGGCCATCCGGCATCACCTGAACGACCACGACGGCGCGCTGGCCGATGCCCGGCGCAACATCGACGCCTGGTTCCCGCTGATCGACAGCGGCCAGGTCGAGGCCCTGCTGATCAACGCCTCGGGCTGCGGCGCCATGGTGCGAGACTATCCGCATCTGTTGCGCGACGATCCGGTCTACGCGCCCCGCGCCCAGCGGGTGGCGCAGGCCATGTTCGATCTGGCGCAGTGGCTGCCGCGCGAGTTCGCCGCGGCCGCCGACCGGCTCGGCGCGCGGGTGCGGCGCAAGCCGGCGCAGCGCGTGGTCTTCCATCCGCCGTGCACGCTGCAGCACGGCCAGCAGGTGCGCGGCGAGGTCGAGCGCTTTCTGGTTTCGCTGGGCGTGGAAGTGCAGCCGGTGGCCGATGCCCACCTGTGCTGCGGCTCGGCCGGCACCTACTCGGTGCTGCAGCCGGTGCTGTCCACGCAGCTGCGCGAGCGCAAGCTCGCGGCGCTGCAGGCGGGTGCGCCCGAGATGGTGCTGTCGGCGAACATCGGCTGCATCGGGCACCTGCAGTCGGGCACCGACACGCCGGTGCGGCACTGGATCGAGTGGCTCGACGACGCGATCGCCTGAGCGCCGCGCCGGGGGCGGCTCAGGGCACCGGCCGCTGTTCGGTCAGCCGCAGCAGGCCCTTGATCATGCGGTAGAGGAACCACAGTCCGGGCAGCAGGAAGACCCAGGCGAGCAGCCCTAGGCTGAAGATCGTCACCACCATCATCGGCACGAACAGCACCACCACCCAGAGCACCGTCCACCAGAAGGTGGCGATCATCCAGTCCATGTGACTGCGGTAGAGGGTGCCGGTGGCCTCGTCGCGCTTCAGGTAGTTGACGATCAGGGCGATCACCGAGAGCAGGCCTGCCGAGAGCAGCAGGCCAACGATGTGCAGCAGGTAGTCGAACAGGCAGATCCGGCGCAGCCGGTCTTCCCGCGACCCCGGCTCGGGCCGCGGCGTCGGGCCCGACGGGTCCTCGGGGGTGTCGCGGGGAACGAGTTCGCTCATGGCAGCTCCTCTCAGACCTCGATCAGCCACCCGGGATCGTGGCCGTCGGCCTCGCCGCGCTCGACATGGCCGCGGGCATTGGACACCACCCGGGTGCCGCCCAGCTGGTAATCATGGCGGCAGTGCAGGTGGCCGTGCAACCAGAGCGCCGAACGGCCCATGAGGTCTTCGCAGTCGCTGCAGAAACTGGCGCTCGCCGGCTGCAGGCCGTAGCGCGGATCGGCGCTGCGGGCCGAGGGCCCGAAGTGGGTGATGACCACGGTCTCGTCCCAGTGCGCGCCGCGACGACCCAGCGAGAGCTGGGCGGCAAGCCACTCGCGGCAGCGCCCGAACTCCTCGCGCACCTCGGCCGCGCCAAAGGGCCGGCCATCGCGGGTGGAGCACTGCACCCGGTCGAGGAAGAACGCCCCGGCGCGCATGCAGCGCTCGCGCTCGGCTGGCCCGAGCAGGTCGAAGTCGCACCACAGGGTGGTGCCCAGCAGCCGGATCCGGCGGGCGCCGTGCGCGATCACCATCGCATCGCGCTCGAGCATGGTGAAGCCCAGCCGCGCGCAGCGCTCGCGCAGCAGGCGCTGCGCGGCATCGACATCGCGATGGTCGTATTCGTGGTTGCCGGCGATGTAGACCACCGGCACCGGCCAGCCGGCGAAGCGGTCGAGCCCCTCGTGGCCGGCGTCGATGTCGCCGGCCAGCACCAGCAGGTCGGCGCCTGGCGCCGGCTGCGGATCGAAGGGCTCGCTCTCGAGGTGCAGGTCCGAGAGCAGCTGCAGACGCATGCCGCGCCGCGCGGGTCTACTCGACCGCCTTGACCATGTCCTCGACCACCTTCTTGGCGTCGCCGAAGACCATCAGGGTGCGGTCCATGTAGAAGAGCTCGTTGTCGAGGCCGGCATAGCCCGAGGCCATGCTGCGCTTGTTCACGATCACCTGACGGGCCTTGTAGGCCTCGAGGATCGGCATGCCGGCGATCGGCGACTTGGGGTCCTTGGCCGCCGGGTTGACCACATCGTTGGCGCCGAGCACCAGCACCACATCGGTGTCGCCGAACTCGGAGTTGATGTCTTCCATCTCGAAGACCTGGTCGTAGGGCACCTCGGCCTCGGCGAGCAGCACGTTCATGTGGCCGGGCATGCGGCCGGCCACCGGGTGGATGGCGTACTTCACCGTGATGCCCTTGTCGGTGAGCTTCTGCGCCAGCTCCTTCAGGGGATGCTGGGCGCGGGCCACCGCCAGGCCGTAGCCGGGCACGATGATCACGGTCTCGGCGTTGCTCAGCAGGAAGGCCGCATCGTCGGAGGAGCCCGAGCGCACCGGCCGCTGGGCCTGTGCCGCGCCACCGGTGGCCGCCGCCGCCTCGCCCCCGAAGCCGCCGAGGATCACATTGAAGAACGAGCGGTTCATCGCCTTGCACATGATGTACGAGAGGATGGCGCCCGAGGACCCGACCAGCGAGCCGGCGATGATCAGCATGCTGTTGTTCAGCGAGAAGCCGATGCCGGCCGCCGCCCAGCCCGAATAGCTGTTGAGCATCGACACCACCACCGGCATGTCGGCGCCGCCGATCGGGATGATGATCAGCACGCCCAGCACGAAGGACAGCGCCAGCATCACGAAGAAGGCGGTCCAGTTCTCGGTGGCCATGAACACCAGACCCAGGCCCACGGTGGCGATGCCCAGGATCAGGTTGACCATGTGCTGGCCGGGGAAGACCACCGGCGCGCCCTGGAACAGGCGGAACTTGTACTTGCCCGAGAGCTTGCCGAAGGCGATCACCGAGCCGCTGAAGGTGATCGCGCCGATGGCCGCGCCCAGGAAGAGCTCGAGCCGGTTGCCGGCGGGGATGGCCGCGCGCGCCACGATGTCGGCCACCAGCGTGCCCGAGGGGGTCTGCGCGCCGACGATCAGCTCCTTGGGCATGGGGGTGATGCCGAAGGCCCAGGGCTCGACCACCGCCGCGATCGCGATGAACACCGCCGCCAGACCGATCATGCTGTGCATGAACGCCACCAGCTCGGGCATCTTGGTCATCTCGACCCGGTTGGCCATGATCGTGCCGGCGCCGCCGCCCACCACCAGGCCGAGCAGCACCCAGCCCAGGCCGGCGCCGAGCGAAGGACCGCCGGCCACGCCGGTGGTCATCATGGCGATCAGGCCCACGGTGGTGATCACCGCGATGGTCATGCCGACCATGCCGAAGACATTGCCGCGGATGGAGGTGGTGGGATGCGACAGACCCTTGAGCGCCTGGATGAAGCACACCGAGGCGACGAGGTACAGCAGGACCACCAGGTTCAGGTTCGGGCTCATCGGGAATCTCCGCTCGTCTGGCGGGTGGCGGGGGAATCGGGCTCCCCCTGGGATGACTGGGGGGTGGGACGGGCGTCGCGCGCCGGCCCGGCCTGCCAGAAGCCGTGGATCCAGCCGCGGCGCTCGGCAAAGCGGCCGGCCGGGAAGAGGATGCCGCCGAGGCCGACCGCGAACCAGAAGGTGCGTTCCCAGCCCGGCGCGGTGAAGCGCTCGACGACGAGGCCGACGACCACCGAGGCGGCGACCGCGAACAGCAGCAGGATGACGAAGCCGCGCGCGTTCACCGGGCGGCTCCGCCGCTCTTGGGTGCCTTCTTCTTGAACATCTCGAGCATGCGGCGGGTGACCAGGAAGCCGCCGAACACATTGACCGCGGCCAGCGCCACGGCAAGCACGCCCATGGTCTTGCCGAGCACCGTGCCGGTGAGGGCCGCGGCGAGCATGGCGCCCACGATGATGATCGCCGAGACCGCGTTGGTCACCGCCATCAGCGGGGTGTGCAGGGCGGGCGTGACATTCCAGACCACGTGGTAGCCGACATAGATGGCGAGCACGAAGATGATCAGGTTGACGACGGTGGGGCTGATCGCTTCCATGGGGATTCCTGGCGATGATTGGCGCGGGCGCGGCCCGCGGCTCAGTTGCGACGGATGATCTCGCCGTTGGCGCACATCAGGCAGGCGGCGACGATGTCGTCCTCCCGGTTGATGCTCAGCCCGCCTTCCTTGGTGAGCAGCAGCTTGAGGAAGTCGAGCAGGTTGCGCGCGTAGAGGGCCGAGGCGTCGGCCGGCACCGTGGCCGGGAGGTTGGGCTGGCCGATGATGGTCACGCCGTGGCGGATGACGGTCTGGCCAGCCTCGGAGATGGCGCAGTTGCCGCCCTGCTCGACCGCCATGTCGAGGATGACCGAGCCGGGCTTCATGGCGCGCACCATGTCCTCGGTGATCAGCACCGGCGCCTTGCGGCCGGGGATCAGCGCGGTGGTGATCACGATGTCGGCGAGCTTCATCTTCTCGGCCACCGCCTGCGACTGGCGCTGCATCCAGGAGGCGGGCATCGGCCGGGCGTAACCGCCCACGCCCTTGGCGATCTCGCGCTCCTCGTCGGTCTCGAAGGGCACATCGACGAACTTGGCGCCGAGCGACTCGATCTGCTCCTTCACCGCGGGGCGCACATCGGAGGCCTCGATCACTGCGCCGAGCCGCTTGGCGGTGGCGATCGCCTGCAGGCCGGCCACGCCGGCGCCCAGGATGAGCACGCGGGCCGCCTTGATGGTGCCGGCCGCGGTCATCAGCATGGGCATCATGCGGCCGTAGGTGGCCGCCGACAGCAGCACCGCCTTGTAGCCGGCGATGTTGGCCTGCGAGGAGAGCACATCCATGCTCTGCGCGCGGGTGGTCCGTGGCGCGGCCTCGAGCGCGAAGGCGGTCAGGCCGGCGTCGTTCATGGCCGCGATGCCGTCGTTGTTGAAGGGCTCGAGCATGCCCACCAGCGTGGCGCCGCGCTTCATGCGGGCCAGTTCGTCCGCTTGCGGCAGACGCACCTTGAGCACGATGTCCGCGCCAAGCGCGGCATCGGCATCGACGATCTCGGCGCCGGCGGCCCGGCAGGCATCGTCGGTCTGGGCGGCGTTCGTGCCGGCGCCCGACTGCACGACCACGCGGTGGCCGGCGGCGACGAGTTTCTTGATGGTTTCGGCGGTGGCCGCAACCCGGGTTTCTCCGGGGCGGGACTCGGCCGGAACTCCGATCAGCATAGGAAAGGTCCTCCCGCGGCGGGGGCCGCGTTGGCGTTCGGGCAACATTAGAGCACGCCCATCCGCTAAACTTGGGAATGGTCGACTGGAAGCCCAATGTCACTGTCGCGGCCGTCGTCGAGCGCGATGGCCGCTTCCTGATGGTCGAGGAGCACACCCGCGACGGCCTGCGCCTGAACCAGCCCGCCGGTCATCTCGACCCGGCCGAGTCCCTCGAGCAGGCGGTGGTGCGCGAGACCCTCGAGGAAACCGCCCAGCGGGTGCAGGCCCTGGCCTGCGTGGGCGTGTACCTGTCGCGCTATCGCCATGCCGCGCAGGCCATCGATGTCACCTACCTGCGCTTCGCCTTCGCCTGCCGCTGGCTCGGCCATGAGCCCGCCCGCGGGCTCGATGACGGCATCGTGCGCGCCCTCTGGCTCACCGCCGACGAGATCCGGGCCCGGGCCGCCGAGCACCGCAGCCCGCAGGTGCAGCGCTGCATCGACGATCACCTCGCCGGTCGCCGCTACCCGCTCGATCTCATCCACACCCACCCTGACTGCCTGCTGCCCCGTGACTGAGCCGCGTCGTCGCCGGGTGGTGGTGGGCATGTCGGGCGGGGTCGACTCCTCGGTCACCGCATGGCTGCTGCGCGAGCAGGGCTTCGAGGTCATCGGCCTGTTCATGAAGAACTGGGAAGATGACGATGACGACGAGCACTGCTCCACCCGCCAGGACTGGATCGACGCGGCCAGCGCCGCCGATGTCGTGGGCGTGGACATCGAGGCGGTGAACTTCTCGGCCGAGTACCGCGACCGGGTCTTCGCGGAATTCCTGCGCGAGTACGCGGCCGGGCGCACGCCCAACCCCGATGTGCTGTGCAACGCCGAGATCAAGTTCCGGGCGTTCCTGGACCACGCCATGCGCATGGGCGCCGAGTGCATCGCCACCGGCCACTACGCCCGGGTGCGCGCGCTGCCCGATCCGGCCGCGGCGCAGGGCCTGCGCCATGAACTGCTGCGCGGCGTCGATGCCGGCAAGGACCAGAGCTACTTCCTGCACCGGCTCTCGCAGGCGCAGCTTTCCCGCGCCCTGTTCCCGCTGGGCGGCATGCTCAAGCGCGAGGTGCGCGAGATCGCCGCGCGCATCGGCCTGCCCAACGCCGCCAAGAAGGACTCCACCGGCATCTGCTTCATCGGCGAGCGGCCCTTCCGCGAGTTCCTCAACCGCTACCTGCCCACCCGGCCGGGGCCGGTGCTCACCGACACCGGCGAGCGCATCGGCGAGCATCAGGGCCTTGCCTTCCTCACCCTCGGACAGCGCAAGGGCATCGGCATTGGCGGCCTGCGGGGCGGCAGCGGCGAGCCCTGGTTCGTCGCGCGCAAGGACCTCGCCCGCAACGCCCTCACCGTGGTCCAGGGCCATGACCATCCCTGGCTGATGAGTGCCGCGCTGCAGGCCGACAGCGCGCACTGGATCGCCGGCCGCCCGCCCGCGGCCGGCGCGCGGCTCGGGGCCAAGACCCGCTACCGGCAGGTCGATGCCGAGTGCGTGTTCTCCCCGCTGGACGCCGAGCGCTTCGCGCTGCAGTTCACCGAGCCGCAATGGGCGGTCACGCCCGGACAGTCGGCGGTGCTCTACCAGGGCGAGGTGTGTCTGGGCGGCGGCCTGATCGCCTCGTCCTCCCAGCCATGATCCGTCATCTGCGCTACCTCGCGTTCGCCCTCGTGGTGCTGGGCGCACTCGCGCTCGCCTGGGCCGGGTTCACCGCGCGGCTGGGCTGGGCCTGGGCCGCAGTCGCGCTGGCGCTGGTTGCGCTCGGTGTGCGAGACCTGATCCAGACCCGCCACGCCATCCTGCGCAACTACCCGGTGATCGGCCATCTGCGCTTCATGCTGGAACGGGTGCGGCCCGAGATCCGGCAGTACTTCATCGAGTCCGACACCGAGGCCATCCCGTTCTCTCGCGAGCAGCGCGCGATGGTGTACCAGCGGGCCAAGCAGGAGCTCGACAAGCGGCCCTTCGGCACGCAGCTCGATGTCTACGCGCCGGGCTTCGAATGGATCAACCATGCCATCGTGCCGGGGCGGCCGGCCGGCGAGGACTTCCGCACCAGCGTCGGCGGGCCGGCCTGCGCGCAGCCCTACCAGGCCTCGGTCTTCAACATCTCGGCGATGAGCTTCGGCTCGCTGTCGGCCAATGCCATCCTGGCCCTGAACCGCGGCGCGCGTCTCGGCGGCTTCGCCCACGACACCGGCGAAGGCTCGATCAGCGTGCATCACCGTGTGCACGGCGGCGACCTGATCTGGGAGATCGGCAGCGGCTACTTCGGCTGCCGCGATGCCGAGGGCCGCTTCGACGAGGCCTCGTTCGCCCGCAATGCCTGCGATCCGCAGGTGAAGATGATCGAGCTCAAGCTCTCGCAGGGCGCCAAGCCCGGCCATGGCGGGGTGCTGCCCGGGCCGAAGGTCACGCCCGAGATCGCGCAGGCGCGCGGCGTGCCGGTCTGGACCGACTGCATCTCGCCGGCCGCGCACAGCGCCTTCGACAGCCCGATCGGGCTGCTGGCATTCATCGCCCGGCTGCGCAGCCTGAGCGGCGGCAAGCCCACCGGCTTCAAGCTGGCCATCGGTCATCCCTGGGAGTGGTTCGCCATCGCCAAGGCGATGCTCGAGACCGGGATCACCCCCGACTTCATCGTCATCGACGGCAAGGAAGGCGGCACGGGCGCGGCGCCGGCCGAGTTCCTCGACCGGGTGGGCATGCCGATGCGCGACGGCCTGCTGCTGGTGCACGACACCCTGGTGGGCGCGGGCCTGCGCGATCGCATCCGCCTGGGCGCCGCCGGGCGCATCGTCTCGGCCTTCGACATCGCCCGCACCATGGCCCTGGGCGCCGACTGGTGCAACAGCGCCCGCGGCTTCATGTTCGCGCTCGGCTGCATCCAGGCGCAGAGCTGTCACACCGGCACCTGTCCCACCGGCGTCACCACCCAGGATCCGCTTCGCCAGCGCGCCCTGGTGGTGCCCGACAAGGCGCAGCGGGTGCATGCCTTCCACGGCAACACCCTGCGCGCGCTGGCCGAGCTGGCGGCGGCCGCCGGACTCGATCATCCCGCGCAGATTGCGCCGCGCCACATCCTGCGCCGGATCTCGTCCACCGAGGTGCGCTCGCTGGCCGAGCTGCATGAATTCCTCGCGCCCGGCGAGTTGCTCGGCGGCGAGCCGCGTCAGGCGGTGTTCCGGCAGTTCTGGGCCGCGGCCCGACCCGATCGTTTCGAGCTTCAGGCGGCCTGAGAGCCCGCCGCCCGGCCGGTCTCGCGTCAGGCCCGGCCTGCGCCCGCGTGAGGCCGCGCCGGCGGGCGCCGTTCAGCCCGGGGCGATGGGCACCGTGTCGGCGAAGGCCGGACGGGTGTTCAGGCGTTCGAGCAGCCGGCCAAGATTGGGATGGCGCTCGCGCCAGGCGTTCTCGGGGAAGCGAAGGTCGAGATAGGCGAGGGCGCAGCCGGTGGCGATGTCGGCGAGCGAGTAGCGGCCATCGCAGCACCAGGGCTGCTCGCCCAGCGACTGCGACATAGCCGCCAGGGCATCGTCGATCTTGGTCTGCTGGCGCGCGATCCAGGCGGCACTTTGCTGCGAAGGCTCGCGCCGGGTGTGTTCCAGCCGGATCAGCACCGCGGCATCGAGCAGGCCGTCGGCCAGCGCCTCCCAGCAGCGCACATCGATGCGTTCACGGCCGCCCGGCGGAATCAGGCGGTGGACCGGGGTGAGGGCATCGAGGTACTCGACGATGACGCGGGAATCGAAGATGGCCGAGCCGTCATCGATGACCAGGCAGGGCACCTTGGCGAGGGGGTTGAGCTGGCGGATGGCGCTGTCGGGCGACCAGACATCCTCGGGCTGGTAGCGGTACTCGATCTTCTTCTCGGCCATCACGATGCGCACCTTGCGCACGAACGGGCTGGTGTCTGTGCCGATCAGCTTCATGGAACCCTGCGAGTCGACCTCCTCGAGTATAGCAAAGGGGGGGCGGGTGCTAGCATCGCGGCCATGGATACCTCGTCACTCACCGCCCTGTCCCCGCTCGACGGCCGCTATGCCGCGCGCCTCGGCCCGCTGCGCGATCTGCTGTCCGAGGCGGCCTTCATGCGTTTCCGGGTCGAGGTCGAGGTGGCCTGGCTGATCGCGCTCTCCGATGCCGGCCTGCCCGAGCTGCCGCCCTTCGATGCGGCCGCGCGCGAGTTCCTCGGTCGGCTGGTGGCCGGCTTCGGCATCGAGCAGGCGGCGCGCATCAAGGCGATCGAGGCGGTCACCAACCACGATGTCAAGGCGGTGGAGTACTTCCTGAAGGAATCGGTGGCCGGCCAGCCCCAGCTCGAGGCCGCCGCCGAATTCATCCACTTCGCCTGCACCTCCGAGGACATCAACAACAC
The DNA here is from genome assembly GCA_018970865.1 of Betaproteobacteria bacterium. Lineage (GTDB taxonomy): Bacteria > Pseudomonadota > Gammaproteobacteria > Burkholderiales > Burkholderiaceae_E > Quisquiliibacterium. The sequence goes on along the minus strand of JAGWVN010000006.1, from coordinate 26,941 downwards.
CTCCCATGCGCTGATGCTGGGGCGCGCGCGCGCCGAGGTGCTGCTGCCGGCAGGGCGGCGGCTGATCGACCGGCTGCGCGAGATGGCTCATGCGCTGGCCGACGCGCCCATGCTCTCGCGCACCCACGGCCAGCCGGCCACGCCCACCACGCTCGGCAAGGAACTCGCCAATGTGGTGGCGCGGCTGGAGCGCGCGATGCAGCGTCTGGCCGAGGTGCCCATCCTCGCCAAGATGAACGGCGCGGTGGGCAACTACAACGCGCACCTCGCGGCCTGCCCGCAGATCGACTGGCCGGCCTTCTCGCGCCGGGTGGTCGAGTCGCTCGGCCTGAGCTTCAATCCCTACACCATCCAGATCGAGCCGCATGACTGGATGGCCGAGTTCTTCGACGCGCTGGCCCGCTTCAACACCATCGTGCTCGACCTCGATCGCGATCTCTGGGGCTACATCTCCCTCGGCTACTTCCGGCAGAAGACCGTGGCCGGCGAGGTCGGTTCCTCGACCATGCCCCACAAGGTCAATCCCATCGACTTCGAGAACTCCGAGGGCAACCTCGGGCTGTCGAACGCGCTGCTGCGCCATCTCGCCGAGAAACTGCCGGTGTCGCGCTGGCAGCGCGACCTCACCGACTCCACCGTGCTGCGCAATGTCGGGGTCTCGCTGGGCTATGCGGCGCTGGCCTGGGATGCCTGCCTGCGCGGCCTGGGCAAGCTCGAGGTCGACCGCGTCCGGCTGGCGGCCGATCTCGACGAGAACTGGGAAGTGCTCGCCGAGCCCATCCAGACCGTCATGCGCCGCTACGGCGTGCCCAATCCCTACGAGCAGCTCAAGGAACTCACCCGCGGCCGGCGCATCGGCCCGGCCGAGCTGGCCGCCTTCGTCGACCGCCTGCCCATCCCGCAGGCCGAGCGCGAACGCCTGCGGGCGCTCACGCCCGCCACCTACCTCGGCGCCGCGGTGGCGCTGGCGCGGGCGGTCTGAGCGGACGGCCTGAGCGGGCGGTCTGCGCGGCAGGTCTGCGCGGCAGGTCTGAGCGGGCCCGGGCGGCGCGACCGGTCCTGACCGCGGTTCACCCGACCGCGCCCCGATCGGGAATAATCCGGTCACCGGCCTCGTTTGCTCCCCTGGAAGCCGCGTTGCGCGGCTCCGCCTGGCACGGCGTCCAGCCGCGTCCTTCCTCACCCTGAAAGGTCCTGCCATGAAGAAGCTTGCCCTCAGCCTCGCCGGCGCCGCGTTCGCCGCGGGCGCCCTGTTCGCGGTGCCTGCCGCCGCCCAGTTCGCCAAGGTGGAAGACGCCATCAAGTACCGCAAGGCGGCCTTCACCATCATGGGGGCGAACATGGGCCGCCTGTCGGCCATGGCGCGCGGCGACCGGCCCTTCGATGCGGCCGTGGCGCAGGCGGCGGCCCGCACCGTGGACATGGCCGGCCACCTGCCCTGGGAGGCCTTCGTGCCCAATTCGGCTGCCGGCGACACCCGCCTGAAGCCCGAGGGTCTGGCCAACGCCGCCGAGGTCAAGGCGGCTGCCGACAAGATGCAGGCCGAGACCGCCAAGCTGGTGACCGCCGCGGCCAGCCTTGACACCCTGCGCACCCAGCTGGGCGCGGTGGGCGCCTCGTGCAAGGCCTGCCACGACAAGTTCCGCAAGGACTGACCGGGCGCCGGGCTGCGCCGCCCGGCAGGGCGGTCAGCGGCCCAGCGACAGCAGGCCCGCCACGGCGGCGGCGCAGATCACGGCCACCACCAGCGCCAGCGCGCGCACGCCGGCATCGTCGCGCGCGGCGGGCGGCGCCTGCGCCGCATCCGGATAGCGCCGGTCGCCGCGCAGCATGGGCGGCAGCAAGGACTCGCGGCGCGCGAGCGAATACCAGCCGATGGCCAACAGGTGCAGCGCGATCAGCGCGAGCAGCACCACGCGGTTGACGCGATGGACGGTGGTGAGCAGGTCGCTGGTGGCCGAGGAAACCAGCGGCTTGAGCGGTCCGTCCCACATGATGCTGTCGTTGGCGAACAGGCCGGTGGCCACCTGCACGCTCAGCGCGAGCAGCAGCGCGTAGACCGAGAATGCGCCCAGGGGATTGTGGCCGGCGCTGCCCGGATGCCGGCCGCGCAGGTAGGCGAGGGCCGCGCCCGGGCTGGGCGGGAAGCTGGCAAAGCGGGCATAGCGCGGACCGATCAGGCCCCAGACCAGCCGGAACAGCACCAGCGCCAGGATGGCGTAGCCGAAGCGGAAGTGCCAGGCGATGGCATTGCCGCCGAGCTTCACCGACACCAGCGAGCCGATGAGGCAGCCCGCCAGCAGCCAGTGGAACAGGCGGGTGGGCAGATCCCAGATGCGGACGGCGGTGTCGGTCATGGGACGGCTCGGTGGGGGTGGGCGCCGCGAGGCGCGACGGGCGCTCAGGGCAGCTCGGGCTGCCCGTCGTCCTTCTTGCGCGCCGGCTTGATGAGATCTTCGCGCTTGACGCCGAGCCACATCGCGATGGCCGCGGCGACGAACACCGAGGAGTAGATGCCGAACAGGATGCCGATGGTCAGGGCCAGCGCGAAGTAGTGCAGCGTGGGCCCGCCGAAGATCAGCATCGAGAGCACCATCAGCTGCGTGGAGCCGTGGGTGATGATGGTGCGCGAGATGGTGCTGGTGATGGCGTGGTCGAGCACCTCGGGCGCGCTCATGCTGCGGGCGGCGCGCTCGCGGAACTTCTCGCGCACCCGGTCGAAGATCACCACCGACTCGTTCACCGAGTAGCCCAGCACCGCCAGGACCGCCGCGAGCACCGAGAGCGAGAACTCCCACTGGAAGGCGGCGAAGAAGCCCAGGATGATCACCACATCGTGCAGGTTGGCCACGATGGCGGCCACCGCGAACTTCCACTCGAAGCGCACGGCAAGGTAGATCATGATGCCCACCACCACGAACAGCAGCGCCAGCGCGCCGTCGGTGGCCAGCTCCTCGCCCACCTGCGGGCCCACGAACTCCACCCGGCGCAGCTCGGCCTTCGCGTCCTGGGCCTTGAGGGCCTGCATCACCTGCTCGCTCTGCCGGGCCGAGGTTTCGCCCTTGCGCAGCGGCAGCCGGATCATCACATCGCGCGCGGTGCCGAAGTTCTGCACCTGGGCGTCGGTGAAGCCGAGGTTCTCGACGGTCTTGCGGATGGCGCCGAGCTCGGCGGCCTGCGGGTAGCTCACCTCGAGCACCGTGCCGCCGGTGAACTCGATGGAGAAGTGCAGCCCGCGCACGGCCAGAAAGGCGACGGCGGCCACGAAGGTCAGCAGCGAGACGATGTTGAACGCCAGGGCATGCCGCATGAACGGGATGTCTCGGCGGATGCGGAAGAATTCCATGGCGCGGTCTCGGGGGTGTTCAGGGGGGCGACGGGGCGGGCGCGGTCAGGTGGGTTTCCAGACCTGGCCGATGGAGACCTTGCCGAGCTTCTTCTGGCGGCCGTACCAGAGGTTGACGATGCCGCGCGAGAAGAACACCGCCGAGAAGATCGAGGTGAGGATGCCCAGGCAGTGCACCACCGCGAAGCCGCGCACCGCGCCCGAGCCGAACACCAGCAGCGCCAGGCCGGCGATGAGCGTGGTGACATTGGAGTCGAGGATGGTGGCCCAGGCGCGCTCGTAGCCGGTGGCGATCGCGGTCTGCGGCGGCATGCCGTTGCGCAGCTCCTCGCGGATGCGTTCGTTGATCAGCACATTGGCGTCGATGGCCATGCCCAGGGTGAGCGCCACCGCGGCGATGCCGGGCAGGGTGAGGGTGGCCTGCAACAGCGACAGCAGCGCCACCAGCAGCAGCAGGTTGACCGCCAGCGCCAGGGTGGAGAACAGGCCGAAGAGCAGGTAGTACGACAGCATGAACACCGCAATGGCGAGGAAGCCGTAGAGCGTGCTGTTGAAGCCCTTGCTGATGTTGTCGGCGCCCAGGCTGGGGCCGATGGTGCGTTCCTCGATGATCTCCATGGGCGCGGCCAGCGCGCCGGCGCGCAGCAGCAGCGCGAGGTCGTTGGCGGCCTGCGGGCTTTCCATGCCGGTGATCTGGAAGCGTGAGCCGAGCTCGGCCTGGATGGTGGCCACGGTGAGCACCTCGCCCTTGCCGCGCTCGAACAGCACCACCGCCATGGGTTTGCGGATGTTCTCGCGCGAGACTTCGCGCAGCACCCGGCCGGCGCCATCGTTGAGCTGGATGCCCACCGCGGCCCGCTGGTTCTCGTCGAAGGTGGCCTGCGCCCCGGTGAGCTGTTCGCCCGAGAAGATCACCTGCTTGCGCAGCACCACCGGCGCGCCGCGGCCCACCTTGAAGAGCTCGCTGCCGAAGGGCACCGGGCCCGCGCCGGTGAGGGCGGCCTGGGCCTCGGCAGAGCCGTCGACCAGCCGGGCCTCCAGGGTGGCGGTGCGCCCCAGGATGTCCTTGGCCTTGGCGGTGTCCTGCACACCGGGCAGCTGCACCACGATGCGGTCGGCGCCCTGCTGCTGGATGACCGGCTCGGCCACGCCGAGCTCGTTCACGCGCTTGTGCAGCGTGGTGATGTTCTGCTTGAGCGCGTTGTCGAGCACCTCCTTGGCGGCCGGCGGGCGCAGGCTCACCACCAGCCGCGGCTCGGCGCTGTCGCCGGCGTCGGTCGACTGCAGCGAAGGCTGGTTGTCGGCGATCAGGTTGCGGGCCCGGGTGCGGGTCTCCTCGTCGCGGAAACGCACCTCGATGGTCTCGCCCGCGCGGGTGATGCCGGCGTGACGCAGGTTCTTCTCGCGCATCAGCGAGCGCAGCTCGCCGGCGGTGGCGTCCAGGCGCTTGCTCATCGCCTGCTTCATGTCGACCTGCAGCAGGAAGTGCACGCCGCCGCGCAGGTCCAGCCCCAGGTACATGGGCAGGGCGTGCAGGCGGGTGAGCCAGTCGGGCGAGGCCGAGAGCAGGTTCAGCGCCACCACGTACACCGGGTCGGCCGGGTCGGGATTGAACTCGCGCTGCAGGGCGTCCTTGGCCTTGAGCTGGGAGTCGGTGTCGCGAAAGCGCGCCTTGATGGAGTTGCCGTCGAAGAGCAGGCCGGCGGCCGGCACGCCCGCCTTGCCCAGCGCCGCCTCGACCCGGGACATCATGGCCGCGTCGACCTTCTGCGTGGCCTTGGCGCTGGAGACCTGGACGGCGGGCGACTCGCCGAAGAAGTTGGGCAGCGTGTACACCAGACCGAACGCCAGGGTGATGGCGATGATGATGTACTTCCAGACCGGGTAGCGGTTCATGGGCGGACTCGCGCGGCGCCGGCCGAGCAGGCCGGCCGGTGGATGGGACAGCGCAGGCTCAGATCGCCTTGATGGTGCCGTTGGGCAGCAGGGTCTGCACCGCCGCCTTCTGCACATGCAGCTCGATGGGGCTGTCGCCGGCGCGGGCGACCTCGACCGTGATGTACGACTCGCCCACCTTGGCGATCTTGCCGACCACGCCGCCCGAGGTGACCACCTCGTCGCCCTTCTTGAGGGCCTCGAGCATGCCGCGGTGCTCCTTGGCGCGCTTCATCTGGGGCCGGATCATCAGGAAGTACAGCACGATGAACATCAGGATGATCGGCAGGAAGCCCATCAGCTGCTGCTCGGTGGAGCCGCCCGCGCTCTGGGCGTAGGCCGTTGAAATCAGCATGTCTTTTCTCCGGGAGATAACCGCGCAGTATAACCGCGCGGTGTGAGCGCAGGCTTATCCCACGCCGCGGGCGCGGTCCTGCGCGAAGCGCTGCCGGAAGGCCTCGAAGCGGCCCTGCGCGATCGCCTCGCGCACCTCGCCCATGAGGCTCAGGTAGTAGTGCAGGTTGTGGATGGTGGCCAGGCGCGCGCCGAGGATTTCGTCAACCCGCTGCAGGTGGTGGACATAGGCGCGCGAGAAGTGGCGGCAGGCATGGCAGCCGCAGGTCTCGTCGATCGGGCGGGTGTCCTCGCGAAAGCGCGCGTTGCGCAGCCGCAGGTCGCCGAAGCGGGTGAAGAGCCAGCCATTGCGCGCGTTGCGGGTGGGCATCACGCAGTCGAACATGTCGACGCCGCAGGCCACGCCGGCCACCAGGTCTTCCGGCGTGCCCACGCCCATCAGGTAGCGCGGCGCGGCAGCAGGCAGGCGCGGCGCGGTGTGCGCGAGCACCCGCATCATGTCGGCCTTGGGCTCGCCCACCGACAGGCCGCCGATCGCGTAGCCGTGAAAGCCGATGTCGACCAGGCCGGCGAGCGACTCGTCGCGCAGCGACTCGAACATGCCGCCCTGCACGATGCCGAAGAGCGCGTTGGGATTGCCGAGCGCGTCGAAGGCATCGCGCGAACGCCGCGCCCAGCGCAGCGACAGCCGCATCGACTCGGCCGCCTGCGCCTGCGTGGCCGGCACGCCGTCGATCTCGTAGGGCGTGCATTCATCGAAGATCATGGCGATGTCGGAGTTCAGCGATCGCTGGATGCGCATCGACTCCTCCGGCGTGAGCAGCAGCCGGTCGCCGTTCACCGGCGAGGCGAAGCGCACGCCCTCCTCGCTGATGCGGCGCATGCTGCCCAGGCTGAACACCTGGAAGCCGCCGGAATCGGTGAGGATGGGATGCTGCCAGCCGTTGAACCGGTGCAGGCCGCCGAAGGTGTCGATCACCGTCAGCCCGGGGCGCAGCCAGAGATGGAAGGTGTTGCCCAGGATGATCTGCGCGCCCACGGTCTCGAGCTCGGCCGGGCTCATCGCCTTGACCGCGCCGTAGGTGCCCACCGGCATGAACACCGGGGTCTCGACCGTGCCGTGGTTCAGCGTGAGCCGGCCGCGCCGGGCAAGGCCGTCGGTGGCCAGGGTGTCGAATCGGAGCATGGCGGCGACCGGTGTCAGTGGGCCAGCGCGTCGTCGTCGCGCGTGAGCAGCATCGCGTCGCCGTAGCTGAAGAAGCGGTAGCGCTGCGCGATCGCGTGGGCGTAGGCCTCGCGGATGCGGCGCACGCCGGCGAAGGCCGACACCAGCATCAGCAGGGTGGAGCGCGGCAGGTGGAAGTTGGTGAACAGCAGGTCGGCCACCTTCAGGCGGCAGCCCGGGGTGATGAAGAGCGCGGTCTCGCCCTGGCAGGCCGGCACCCGGCCCTGGTCGTCGGCCACGCTCTCCAGGGTGCGCAGCGAGGTGGTGCCCACCGCGATGATCCGTCCGCCCGCGGCGCGGGTGCGGGCGATCGCCTGCGCGGTGGCCTCGGGCACGGTGTAGCGCTCGCTGTGCATGCGGTGGGCCGAGACCTCCTCCACCCGCACCGGCTGGAAGGTGCCCGCGCCGACATGCAGGGTGACGAAGGCGATGCCCACGCCGGCCTGGGCCAGGGCCTGCAGCAGCGGCTCGTCGAAGTGCAGGCCGGCGGTCGGCGCGGCCACCGCGCCCGGCTCGCGGGCGTACACCGTCTGATAGCGCTCGTCGTCGTCGGCCCCGACAGGGCGGTCAATGTAGGGCGGCAGCGGCAGGCTGCCTTCGCGCGCCAGCACCGCGTCCACCGGTTCGTCGAAGCGCAGCGCGTGGAATTCGCCCAGCCGCTCGCCGACCGTGGCCCGGGCCTCGCCCAGTGTCAGCGCCATGCCCGGTCGCGGCGTCTTGCTGGCGCGGATCTGCGCCACCGCCTCATGGGTGCCGGTGATGCGTTCGATCAGCACCTCGACCCGGCCGCCGCTGTCGGCCTTGATGCCGGTGAGCCGGGCGCGGATCACCCGCGTGTCGTTCATCACCAGCAGGTCGCCGGCACGCAGCAGCGAGGGCAGGTCGGTGACGCGGCGGTCGGCGAGTTCGCCCGCGGGCGGCACCACCAGCAGGCGGCTGGCGCTGCGCTCGCGCGGCGGGTGCAGCGCGATCAGCGACTCGGGCAGCTCGTAGTCGAAATCGGAGAGTTTCATGACGGCTCGGGCGGGCGGGGCGCTAGGGTACACTGGGCCGACGCGGGCGCCGCCGGTGGCCGCGGCCGCCGTCATCCTTTCCCCATGTCGGACTCCCTGCTCATCCCGCGCCGTTTCAACGGCCCGCCGGCCTCCGGCAATGGCGGCTATGTCGCCGGCCTGCTGGCCATCGCGTTGCGCGCGCAGCGCGGTCCTGCCCCGGCGGTCGAGGTCACCCTGCGCGCCCCACCGCCGCTCGACACGCCGCTGGCGCTGCGCGGCGACGCCACCGAAGCGCTCGGCCTGTGGCATGACAACCGGCTGCTGGCCGAGGCCCGCGGCGTTGCCCTCGCCCTCGCCATGCCCGAACCGCCCGACGCGCAGGCTGCGGCCGCCGCCGGGGCGCTGGGGCGCCTGCGGGCCGCCGGCCGCATCGGCAACAGCTACCTGTCCTGCTTCGGCTGCGGCGTGAGCCGCGAGCCGCATGACGGCCTGCGCATCGTGCCCTCGCCGGTGGGCGAGTCGGGGGTGGTGGCCAGCGACTGGACGCCGCACGCCGCGCTGGCCGATACCCACGGCTGCGTGCCCGAGCCCATCGTCTGGGCCGCGCTCGACTGCCCGGCGGGCATCGCCTGGAACTACCGGCTGGCCGATGGGCCCCCGCTGGTCACCGGTCGCATGACCGTGGCGGTGGACGCCCCGGTGCCGGTGGGCGAGCCCTTGCGGGTGATCGGCTGGCCGATCGAGGCCGAGGGCCGCAAGCTGCATGCCGGATCGGCGCTTTTTGACGCCTCGGGCCGTGTGCTGGCGCGCTCGCGCCAGGTCTGGATGCTGCCGCGCGGCTAGCCGCGCGCGGGCTTCACCGCGCGGTGTAGCCGCCGTCGATGGTGTAGTACGAGCCGGTGATGAACGAGGCCTGGTCGGAGCACAGGAACGCGATCAGGTCGGCGATCTCCTGCGGCTGACCCAGCCGGCCGATGGGATGCTGCGCAATCAGGTGCTCGGTCATCGCCGGGTCGGCCAGGGCGCGGGCGATGAGCGGGGTCTCGATGAAACCGGGCCCGATGGCATTGACCCGGATGCGGTCGGCGGCGTGATCGAGCGCGGCCACCCGGGTGAGGCCGACCACGCCGTGCTTCGAGGCGGTGTAGGCGGCCGTGCCGGCCATGCCCACCGAGCCGAGGATGGAGGCGAGGTTCACGATGGCCCCGCCGTGGCCGGCGGCAACCATGGCGCCGATCTCGGCCTGCAGGCACAGGAACACCCCGGTGAGGTTGATGCCGATGATCCGCTGCCAGTCGGCCACGCCATGGGTGGCCACCGGCTGGCGAACGCCACCCACGCCGGCGTTGTTGACCGCGATGTCCAGGCGCCCGAAGGCCGTCACGGTGGCGTCGACCATCGCCTGCACCGAGGCCGGGTCGGCCACCTCCACCGGCACGAACAGCGCCTCGCCACCGGCCTGCCGGATCTGCGCGACGGCGGCCTCGCCGGGCTCGGCATGGCGGTCGGCCAGCATCACGCGGGCGCCGCCGCTGGCCAGGGTGCGGGCGCAGGCCAGGCCGATGCCCGAGGCGCCGCCGGTGACCAGCGCCACCCGGCCCGAGAAATCATGGGGTGTCTTCATGCGCCGACTCTACCCGCGGCGGCCCCGGGGGGGCCAGCGCCGGTTTGGTGCCGGCCATCCGAATCCGCATAATCCGCGTGCGATGCCGTGCCGGAGTGGTGGAACTGGTAGACGCGCCGGACTCAAAATCCGGTTTCCGAAAGGAAGTGCGGGTTCGATTCCCGCCTCCGGCACCAGGCCCTGCGCGCGCAGGGCGCGGCCAATACACGCGTTATAATCAGGGTCTTGTCGGTTCCGGGCGCCCGCCGTTGCAGCAGGCGACCCTTCGCCGGCCCTGCCTGGAGTCTGCCCCCATGACCGCCTTCCGCTCGCGCCGCGCCGCGGCTCGCCTCGCCGCGTCTGCCCTCACCCTCTCCGCCCTGTCCGGCCTGGCCGCGCCCGCGCCCGCGCTGGCCCAGTCCAAGGCCAAGGGCGAGATCCGCATCGCCCACATCCGCTCGGTCACCGGCCCGCTCGAGGCCTATGGCAAGCAGACCAGCACCGGCTTCCTGATGGGGCTCGACTACGCCACCGGCGGCACCATGACGGTGGCCGGCCGCAAGCTGGTGGTCATCGAGAAGGACGACCAGGGCAAGCCGGATGTGGGCAAGAACCTGCTCGCCCAGGCCTATGCCGACGACAAGGTCGACATCGCCGTGGGGCCCACCTCCAGCGGGGTGGCGCTGGCCATGCTGCCGGTGGCCGAGGAGTACCGGAAGATCCTGCTGGTGGAGCCCGCGGTGGCCGACAGCATCACCGGCGACAAGTGGAACCGCTACATCTTCCGCACCGGCCGCAACTCCAGCCAGGACGCGATCAGCAACGCGGTGGCGCTCGACAAGGCCGGCGTGCACATCGCCACGCTGGCGCAGGACTACGCCTTCGGCCGCGACGGCGTGAAGGCCTTCAAGGAGGCGGTCCGCACCGCGAAGATCGTCCACGAGGAATACCTGCCCACCACCACCACCGACTTCACCGCGGGCGCGCAGCGCATCATCGACCGCCTCAAGGATCTGCCCGGCCGCAAGGTGATCTGGATCATCTGGGCGGGCGGCGGCGGCAATCCGTTCAAGATCGCCGACCTCGACCTGAAGCGCCACGGCATCGAGATCGCCACCGGCGGCAACATCCTGCCGGCCATGACCGCCTACAAGCAGTTTCCGGGCATGGAGGGCGCCACCTACTACTACTTCGGCATTCCCAAGAACCCGGTGAACGAGTGGCTGGTGGCCAACCACTACCTCAAGTTCAAGAATCCGCCCGACTTCTTCACCGCCGGCGGCATGACCGCCGCGATCGCCGTGGTCGAGGCCCTCAAGAAGACCGGCGGCGACACCACCACCGACCGCCTGATCGCCGCCATGGAAGGCATGAAGTTCGAGACGCCCAAGGGCAGCATGGTCTTCCGCAAGGAGGATCACCAGGCGCTCCAGGACATGTACCACTTCCGCATCAAGGTCGACCCGGCCTTCCCCTGGGGCGTGCCCGAGCTGGTCTCGGTGATCCGCGCCGACCAGATGAATGTGCCGATCCGCAACCGGCGCTGAACGGCAGCCGCCGTGCTCGAGACCGAGGGCCTCAGCGTCCGGTTCGGCGGCCATGTCGCGGTCGACCAGGTGAGCTGCCGCTTCGCGGCCGGCACGCTCACCGCCATCGTCGGGCCCAACGGCGCGGGCAAGACCACCTACTTCAACCTGATCTCCGGACAACTGCCCGCCACCGCCGGACGGGTGCGGCTCGACGGCGAGGACATCACCGCGCTGCCGGCGCCGCTGCGCACCCGCCGCGGCCTGGGGCGGGCCTTCCAGCTCACCCAGCTCTTCCCCGGCCTGTCGGTGCTCGAGAATGTGCGCCTCGCGGTGCAGGCCCGGCGCGGCGGCGGGCTCAACGCCTGGTCGGTGTGGCTCGATCACCGGGCCTGGATCGACGAGGCCCGCGCGCTGCTCGACGCGGTTCGGCTCGATGCCCGGCGCGCGCTGCCGGCCGCCGGTCTGCCGCACGGCGATCAGCGCAAGCTCGAGGTGGCGCTGCTGATGGCCCTGGACCCCAAGGTCTACCTCTTCGACGAGCCCACCGCCGGCATGAGCGCCGACGAGGTGCCGGTGGTGCTCGACCTGATCCGCGCGCTGAAGGCGCGCCGCGAGCGGGCGATCCTGCTGGTGGAGCACAAGATGGATGTGGTGCGCGAGCTCGCCGATCGCATCGTGGTGCTGCACAACGGCCGGCTGGTGGCCGATGGCGAGCCGGCGGCGGTGATCGCCTCGCCGGTGGTGCAGCAGGCCTACCTCGGCAGCGCCGCCTTTGCCGAGGCCGGGGCGGCCGCTCTGGCTGCGGGTCCCGCCGTGGGCTGAGGGACGAGGCGACGATGGACATCCTGCTCGAGCTGCGCGCGGTGCACACCCATGTGGGCGCCTACCACCTGCTGCATGGCGTCGACCTGCTGGTGCCGCGTGGCGAGGTGACCATGCTGCTGGGCCGCAACGGCGCGGGCAAGACCACCACGCTGCGCACGATCATGGGCCTGTGGCGGGCCAGCGCCGGCGAGCTGCGGCTGGCCGGCCGGCCGATCGGGGCGCTGGCCACGCCCGAGATCGCCCGCGCCGGCATCGCCTATGTGCCCGAGAACATGGGCATCTTCACCGACCTGTCGGTGCGCGAGAACATGGTGCTCGCGGCGCGCGCCGCCCGCCATGCCGGCGAGCTCGACGCGCAACGGCTCGACTGGATCCTCGGCCTGTTCCCGGCGCTGCGCCGGTTCTGGCTGCAGCGCGCGGGCGGGCTGTCGGGCGGCCAGAAGCAGATGCTCGCGGTGGCCCGCGCGATCATCGAGCCGCGCGAGCTGCTGCTGATCGATGAGCCGAGCAAGGGCCTGGCGCCGGCGATTGTCGACAACCTGGTCGAGGCCCTGGGCGAGCTCAAGCGTGACGGCGCCACGGTGCTGCTGGTGGAGCAGAACCTGGGCGTGGCCCGCGCGCTCGGCGATCGGGTGGCGGTGATGGACGACGGCCGGGTGGTGCACACCGGCGGCATGGCCGAGTTCGCCGCCGACGGCGCGCTGCAGCAGCGTCTGCTCGGTCTGGCCCTGCGGAGCGCGGCATGAGCGTGGCCGACACCCCCGAGCCGGCCGACGGCCCGGCCCCGGCGCTGCCGCGCGAGCGCTTCGACGCGCTGCCGCTCGCCCTGCTGGCCGGGCTGGCGGCGCTCGGCCTGCCGCTGATCGGCTCCGCATCCACCTGGTTCACGCTCACCGTGGCCGGGCTGGCCATGGGCATGATCATCTTCATCATCGCCTCCGGCCTCACCCTGGTGTTCGGGTTGATGGATGTGCTCAATTTCGGCCATGGCGTGTTCATCGCCCTGGGCGCCTTCGTGGCCACCAGCGTGATGGCGGGCGCGGTCGGCCTGGCCGGCGCCGAGGCGCTGCTGCCCAACCTCGCCGCCATCGGGCTCGCCATGCTTGCCGCCATGACGGCCGCGGGCGCGCTCGGCTGGGTCTTCGAGCGGCTGGTGGTGCGTCCGGTGTACGGCCAGCATCTGAAGCAGATCCTCATCACCATGGGCGGCATGATCGTCGGCGAGGAACTCATCAAGCTCCTCTGGGGGCCGCAGCAGATCCCGCTGCCCCTGCCGCCCTCGCTGCGCGGCGCGCTGCTGCTGGGTGACGCCGCGATCGAGAAGTACCGGCTGTTCGCGGTGGCGGTGGGCCTGCTGGTGCTGCTCGCGCTGCTGCTGGTGCTCAACCGCACCAAGCTCGGCCTGCTGATCCGGGCCGGCGTGCAGGACCGCGAGATGGTCGAGTCGCTCGGCTACCGCATCCAGCGGCTGTTCGTGGGGGTCTTCGTCGCCGGCTCGGCGCTGGCCGGTCTGGGCGGCGTGCTCTGGGGCCTGTATCAGCAGAGCGTGGTGCCGCAGATCGGCGCGCAGGTGAATGTGCTGATCTTCATCGTGATCATCATCGGCGGCCTGGGCTCCACCGTGGGCTGCCTGATCGGCGCGCTGCTGGTGGGGCTGCTGGCCAACTACACCGGCTTTCTGGCGCCCAAGATGGCGCTGTTCTCGAACATCGCGCTGATGGTGGCGGTGCTGCTGTGGCGGCCGCAGGGCCTGTACCCGGTGGCGCGCCGCTGACCGCCATGGCCGCGCTCGACCGCCTTCTGTCCCATGACCGGCCGCGCAGCCGGTGGCTGGCCGCGCTGCTGCTGCTGATGGCGCTCGGGCTGGCGCTGGCGCCCTTCCTGTTTCCGGGCAGCAAGGCCCTGGGCGTGGCCGCCAAGGTGCTGGTGTTCATCCTGCTGGTGGCCAGCTACGACCTGCTGCTGGGCTACACCGGCATCGTGAGCTTCGCCCACACCATGTTCTTCGGCATCGGCGCCTACGGGGTGGCGGTGGCCAGCACGCGGCTGGGCGAGGGCCCGGGCGCGGTGCTCATCGGCATCGCCGTGGCGCTGGCCCTGTCGCTGCTGCTCTCGCTGCTGATCGGCCTGTTCTCGCTGCGGGTGAGGGCGATCTTCTACGCCATGATCACGCTCGCGGTGGCCAGCGCCTTCCAGACCCTGGCCTCGCAGCTGAGCGAGCTCACCGGCGGCGAGGACGGTCTCACCTTTCGCAATCCGTCCTGGCTCTCGCCGGCCTTCCGGCTGGTGGAGGAGCCGGTGCTCGGGCTGACGATCGACGGGCGGGTGCTCTGCTACTGGCTGATCTTCGGCGTGGTGACGCTGCTGTTCCTCGCGCTGCTGCGGGTGGTCAATTCGCCCTTCGGCCGGGTGCTGCAGGCCATCCGCGAGAACGACTTTCGCGCCGAGGCGATCGGCTATCGCACCGTGGTGTTCCGCACCGTGTCGGGCGTGCTCTCGGCGCTGCTGGCCACCGTGGCCGGCGCGCTGCTGGCGCTGTGGCTGCGCTACACCGGCCCCGACACCACCCTGAGCTTCGAGATCATGCTCGACATCCTGCTGATCGTGGTGATCGGCGGCATGGGCACGCTCTATGGCGCGGTGGTGGGCAGCGTGCTGTTCGTGCTGGCCCAGAACTACCTCCAGGACCTCCTCGCGCTGGCAGCCGAGGCCGCGCAGGGGATTCCGATGCTGCAGGCGCTGTTCTCGCCGGATCGCTGGCTGCTCTGGCTGGGCGTGCTCTTCGTGCTGTCGGTCTACCACTTCCCCAGCGGCGTGGTCGGCCGGCTGCGGGCCCTGGCCGCGGCCCGTCGGCCCTGAGACCGCTCGCATCCGACGCCATCCCGATCCCGCCGGGCCGGTGGGCGTGCTGCCGGGCGCCACGGCCCGCGATGGCGCCTCAGGGCGCGATCAGATGACGCGGCGTCTCGCCGTCGGCTTCGCGGCGCAGGTTCGCGGTCACGGTGCGGGCCAGGCGCGCCAGGCCCTCCGGGCCGCTGGACCCCGACACATGCGGCGTGATGATCAGATTGGGCGCGTCCCACAGGGGATCGTCCGGCGTGAGCGGCTCGGGGTCGGTGACATCGAGCCCCGCGGCGGCGAGCTGGCCGCTGCGCAGGGCCTGCGCCAGCGCGGCGGAATCGACGACATTGCCGCGCGCGACATTGACCAGCATCGCGCCCGGCCGGCAGGCGGCCAGGCGGGCGGCATCGATCAGGCCCCGCGTGGCCGGGCTGGAGGGTACCGCCACCAGCACCAGGTCGGCACGGCCGAGCGCGGCATCGAGCTGGTCGGCGGCGAGCACCTCGTCGACATCGGGCATCGGCCGCGCGGTGCGCGCCACCCCGATCACCCGCATGCCCAGGCCGCGCGCCCGGCGCGCGGCTTCCCGGCCGATGCTGCCGCAGCCGACGATGACCAGGGTGCGGTCCTGCAGCGTGCCCATGCGCGGGCCGATGCGGCCGGCGTCCCAGCTGCGGCGGGTCTGCGCCGCGAACGCGAGCGGCAGGCACTTCACCATGGCCAGCATCAGCGCCACGGCGTGCTCGGCCACGGCCGGCGACCAGCTGTCGCCGGCGTTGGCCACCCGAACCCCCGGCGGCACGCCGTGCTCGAGCAGGCCCTCGTAGCCGGCGGTGAGCAGCTGGATGAAACGCAGCGCGCCGGCCTGTTCGCGCAGCACCCGCGCGACCGACGCGTCGTAGGAACTGCCCGGCATGACCAGGGCCCGGGCGCCGTCGAGCGCGGCCCGCAGGCTGTCGGCGTCATCGACGAGACGGCAGTCGAAATCCGGCTCCCGACCGAGGTGATCAAGCAGCGGGGCGCGGGCGAAACGGGGCCAGAGGGCGATCTTCATGGTGGGCGGACCATAGCCGCGCGGCGCGGCCAGCGTCAACCGGAGCCCGCGGCGGCGGGCCAATCGAACCCCCGCACGCGTCGAGGTGGCGGCGCTCGGACTATGATGGCCGCCGGCCGGCCGGTCGCAGCGCTGCCCGACCGCCCCGCGCCGCCGCACCGGCGTGCCCGACAACCCAGGAGCCCCTCGCGATGAACATTCCGCCCCGATCCCGATTCTCCCGCCGCCGCGCCCTGGTGATGGCGGCCGCCGCCGCGCCCGCGCTGCTCGGTGCGCCGGCGCGCGCCCAGGCCTGGCCTGCGCGACCGATCCGGCTGGTGGTGCCCTACGCCCCTGGCGGTGCCACCGACATCATCGGCCGCGCGATGGCCGCCGAGCTCACCAGGCAGCTCGGTCAGCCGGTCAATGTCGACAACCGGCCCGGCGCCGGCGGCAACATCGGCTCGGAGTTCGTGGCCCGCTCGGCGCCCGACGGCTACACCCTGGTGGTCTCGCCCAGCAGCCTGCACGGCATCACGCCCTTCCTGTACTCGAAACTGAGCTACGACCCCAACAAGGACCTCGCCCCCATCATCGTGATGGGGGCCTTCGCCAATGTCCTGGTGGTCAATCCCGGGGTCAAGGCCAACACCGTGGCCGAGCTGGTGGCCCTGATCCGCGCCAACCCGGGCAAGTTCAGCTATGCCTCCAGCGGCAGCGGCTCCACCATCCACCTCTCGGGCGAGATGTTCCGGCAGATGCTCAACCTCGACATCGCGCACATCCCCTACAAGGGCAGCAGCCCGGCGCTCACCGACCTCATCGGCGGCCAGGTCCAGCTGATGTTCGACAACATCCCGTCGGCGATCTCGCAGATCCGGGCCGGCAAGCTCAAGGCGCTGGCCACCACCGGCCCGAAGCGCGCCACCGCCCTGCCCGAGCTGCCCACCATGATCGAGGCGGGCTTCCCGAGCTACCAGTCCACCGCCTGGTTCGGCCTGTCGGCGCCCGCCGGCACCCCGCGCGAGATCATCGAGCGGCTCAATGCCGAGGGTCAGAAGGCGGTGCGCGCGCCCGAGTTCGTCAAACGCATGAGCGAGCTCGGCTACGAGATCGTCGGCGGCACCGCCGAGCAGATGGCCGCCATGATCCAGGACGAGCTGCGGCGCTGGGGGCCGGTGGTCAAGGCCTCGGGCGCCAAGGTCGACTGAGCCCTCTTCCCTTCCAACCCCGCGAAAGCCCCGTCATGAAAACCCGAATCACCGAACTCTTCGGCATCGAGCATCCGATCATCCAGGGTGGCATGCACTATGTCGGCTTTGCCGAGCTCGCCGCGGCGGTCTCCAACGCCGGCGGCCTGGGCCTGATCACCGGGCTCACCCAGAAGTCGCCCGAGGCGCTGGCCAACGAGATCCGCCGCTGCCGCGAGATGACCGACAAGCCCTTCGGCGTGAACCTCACCTTCCTGCCCACCGTGTCCTCGCCCGACTATCCCGGCTACATCCGCGCGATCGTCGAGGGCGGCGTGAAGGTGGTCGAGACCGCCGGCAACAATCCGCAGAAGTGGCTGCCCGGTCTGCACGAGGCCGGCGTCAAGGTGATCCACAAGTGCACCTCGGTGCGCCACTCGCTCAAGGCCGAGGCGATCGGCTGCGACGCGGTCAGCGTCGACGGCTTCGAGTGCGGCGGTCACCCGGGCGAAGACGACATTCCCAACTTCATCCTGCTGCCGCGCGCCGCCGACGAGCTCAAGATCCCCTTCGTGGCCTCCGGCGGCATGGCCGACGGGCGCTCGCTGGCCGCGGCCCTGTCGCTCGGCGCCGATGGCATCAACATGGGCACCCGCTTCATCGCCACCCAGGAGGCGCCGGTTCACGAGAATGTGAAGAAGGCCATCGTGGCCGCCAGCGAGCTCGACACCCGTCTGGTGATGCGCCCGCTGCGCAACACCGAGCGCGTGCTGCGCAATGCCGCGGTCGACCGCCTTCTCGAGAAGGAGAAGACCCTCGGCGCCAACCTCAAGTTCGAGGACATCATCGACGAGGTCGCGGGCGTGTATCCGAAGATCATGCTCGACGGCACCATGGACGCCGGCGCGTGGTCGTGCGGCATGGTGGCCGGCCTCATCCACGACATCCCCACCGTCAGGGAACTGATCGACCGCATCATGGCGCAGGCCGAGTCGATCATCCGCGGCCGGCTCGCGCGCTTCGTCGCCTGAGCCCGGCCGCGCGCATCGGCGCACGCCGATGCGCGCGCTCAAGGCGGCGCCGGGCGGGCGCGCGTCCAATGGGGGCGAGCCTCCATGCCCCGCCCGCCATGATCTTCCAGGACCGACTCGACGCCGCCGACCGGCTCGCCACCGCGCTGGCGCGCTACCGCGACCGCCAGGCGCTGGTGCTGGCGGTTCCGCGTGGCGCGGTCGCGATGGGGCAGCGCATCGCGCAGCGGCTCGGCGCCGATTTCGATCTGGTGCTGGTGCGCAAGCTGCGCGCGCCCTTCTCGCCCGAGTTCGCGGTCGGCGCGGTCGACGAGACCGGCTGGTGCTGGCTCTCGCCCCATGCCCGGGAAGTGGGCGCCGATGCCGACTACCTGGCCGCCGAGCGCGCCCGGCAGCTCGATGAACTGCACCGGCGCCGGCTGGCCTACTGCGGCGGCCGCCCGCCCGCGGACGCCGCCGGCCGCCTCGTGATCGTGGTCGACGATGGCCTGGCCACCGGCGCGACCATGATCGCGGCCCTGCATGCCGTGCGGGCGCAGGCGCCGTCGCGGCTGGTGTGCGCGGTGCCGGTCGGCGCGCGCGAGAGCCTCGAGACGGTGGCGGGCTTTGCCGACGAGGTGGTCTGCCTGCATCGGCCGGCGCTGTTCGGCGCGGTAGGCGCCTTCTACCGCGACTTCCGCCAGGTGGACGATGCCGAGGTGATGGGCCTGCTCGGCCTGCGGGAGCCGTCGTGAACGGCCCGCGGCGCGGCGCGCTGACCGCGCGGGTCCGGATCGCCGGCTCGGCCGGGTTCCTGGAGGGGGAGCTCGCGCTGCCGCTGCAGCCCGCCGGCGTGGTGCTGTTCGCCCACGGCAGCGGCTCCTCGCGGCACTCCCCGCGCAATCTGGCGGTGGCCGCGCAGCTGCGCGAGGCCGGCCTGGGCACGCTGCTGGTGGACCTGCTCAGCGCGCAGGAGGATCAGCGCGACGAATCCCGATTCGACATCGATCTGCTCACCCGGCGCCTGGCCGAGGCGGCCGGCTGGCTGAACACCGATCCGCGCACCGCCGGGCTGCCGCTCGGCCTGTTCGGCGCCAGCACCGGCGCGGCCGCGGCCCTGCGCCTGGCCGCCTCGGCGCCCGGGGCGGTGACTGCGGTGGTCTCGCGTGGCGGTCGGCCGGATCTGGCCGATCGCGCCGCGTTGCGGGCAGTGCGCGCGCCGGTGCTGCTGGTGGTGGGCGGCAACGACGACATCGTGCTCGCGATCAACCGCGAGGCCCTGGCCGAACTGCGCTGCCCGAAGCGCCTGTCGATCGTGCCGCGGGCCACCCATCTGTTCCCGGAGCCGGGCGCGCTCGCCCAGGTGGGTCGGCTGGCGGCCGACTGGTTCGGCCGCTGGTTCGAGGCCACGCCGGCCGAGGCGTCCGGCCGGGCCGCCGGGGTTCAGCCGCCGTAGCGCTGGCGGGCCAGCCGGGCGCCTTCGCCGAGCGCAGCCAGCTTGCGCCGGGCCACCTCGGGGTCCATGGGTGCCATGCCGCAGTTGGTGCATGGAAACAGCCGCTCGCGCGGCACATGCTGGAGGGCGCGGCCGATGGTCTCGGCGACTTCCTCGGGCGTCTCGACCGTGTCGCTGGCCACATCGATCACGCCGACCAGCACATCCTTGCCCTTGAGCAGGCGCATCAGCTCGATGGGCACTTTCGAGCCCGCGCATTCTAGCGAGACCTGATCGATGCGGCTGGCGGCCAGCGCCGGGAAGATCTTCTCGTACTGGCGCCATTCCTGACCGAGCGATTCCTTCCAGTCGATGTTCGCCTGGATGCCGTAGCCGTAGCAGATGTGGACCGCGGTGGTGCAGGTCAGGCCCTCGGTGGCCCGGTGCAGGGCCTCGATGCCCCAGTCGGTGACCTCGTCCATGAACACATTGAAGGCCGGTTCGTCGAACTGGATCACATCGACCCCGTCGTCCTGCAGGCCGCGGGCCTCCTGGTTGAGCAGGTCGGCGAAGGCCATGGCCATGCGCACCTTGTCGCCGTAGAAGCGGTCGGCCACGGTGTCGACGATGGTCATGGGGCCGGGCAGGGTGAACTTCAGGCGACGACTGGTGTGGGCCCGCGCGAGCCGGGCCTCGGTCTGATGGACCCGGCCCTTCAGGCGCAGCGCGCCGGTGACCTGCGGCACCATCGCGTCGTAGCGGTTGTTGCGGATGCCCATCTTCACCTTGTTGGCGAAGTCGATGCCCTCCACCGCCTCGAGAAAACCGTGCACGAAGTGCTGGCGCGACTGCTCGCCATCGCCCACCGTGGCCAGCCCGGCGTCTTCCTGCAGCTTGAGCCACAGCAGCGTGGCGTCGGCCTTGGCCGCGGCCAGTTCGGCGCCCTGGCTGCGCCACTGCGGCCAGAGCTTGTGCGTCTCGGCGAGCCAGCCGGGTTTGGGCAGGCTGCCTGCCAGGGTGGGTTCGAACATCGGGGTCTCCGGTCAGCGTCGCGCCCTCGCGCGGGATCGGCGGCAAGGGTACTCTCGGGGCTCTTCCGAGGCCAATGCGGGGCTTTCCCGCCCTTGAGGCGCGATGACCGGCCCGGCGCGCCGCCGGCGCCGCGGCTCGTCGCGTCATCCCCGCCCGCCCGTCTCGAATCCCGCCGCTCCCCGTGGCCGGCGCGGCGGGCGGCGTCGACAATTCCGGCTCGGGCATCCGCCCGTGCCCCCTTTCGAAGAGAACCCCGCTGCCATGGATTTCGCCCTCACCCAGGAACAGGAAAGCATCCGCGAGTCGGTCGCGCGCATCTGCGAGCGCTTCGATGACAACTACTGGTCGCGCAAGGACCAGGAAGGCGGCTTCCCGCACGAGCTCTATCACGCGCTGGCCGAGGCCGGCTGGCTGGGCGTGTGCACCCCCGAGGAGTACGGCGGCTCGGGCCTGGGCGTGGTCGAGGCCTGCCTGGTGGCGCGCGCCATCAGCGAGTCGGGCGCCGGCATGTCGGGCGCCTCGGCGGTGCACATCAACATCTTCGGCCTGAACCCGGTGGTGGTCTTCGGCACCCACGAGCAGAAGCTGCGCATGCTGCCGCCGATGGTGCAGGGCCGGCAGAAGGCCTGCTTCGCGGTCACCGAACCGAACACCGGCCTGAATACCACGCAGCTCAAGACCCGCGCGGTGCGCAAGGGCGACCGATATGTGGTCAACGGCCACAAGGTGTGGATCTCCACCGCGCAGGTGGCCGACAAGATGCTGCTGCTTGCCCGCACCACGCCGCTCGAGGAGGTCAAGCGCCCCACCGAGGGCCTGAGCCTGTTCTACACCGACTTCGACCGCACCCGGATCACCGCGCGCGAGATCGACAAGATGGGCCGCAAGCCGATCGACTCCAACGAGCTGTTCATCGAGAACTTCGAGGTGCCGGTCGAAGACCGCATCGGCGAGGAGGGTCGCGGCTTCGAGTACATCCTGCACGGCATGAACCCCGAGCGGGTGATGATCGCCGCCGAGGCGATCGGCCTGGGCCACGCCGCCTTGCGCCGCGCCACGCAATACGCCAAGGAACGGGTGGTGTTCAACCGCCCGATCGGCCAGAACCAGGCCATCCAGCATCCGCTGGCGGTCAACTGGATGGAGCTCGAGGCCGCCTGGCTGATGACCCTCTCGGCCGCCTGGCAGTACGACAACAACCTGCCCTGCGGCGCGGCGGCCAACGCCGCCAAGTACCTGGCCGGGGAGGCCGGCTTCAACGCCTGCCAGCAGGCGGTGATGACCCACGGCGGCTTCGGCTATGCCCGGGAATACCATGTGGAGCGCTATCTGCGCGAGGTGATGATCCCGCGCATCGCGCCGGTCAGCCCGCAGCTCGTGATGTGCTTCATCGCCGAGCGGGTGCTCGGTCTGCCCAAGTCCTACTGAGGCGCGCTTGGCTGTCGCGCTGCCAGACCCGATCGAGCCGGGCGCGCTCGATCTGGGCGCCTTTCTGCGGCCCGGCGACCGGGTGGTCTGCGCACAGGCCGGCGCCGAGCCGCTGACTCTCACCCGTGCGCTGGTCGCGCAGCGCGCCGCCCTGGGCGGCGTGTCGGTGTTCCTGGGCGCCACCTTTTCCGACACCTTCTCGCCGGCGCATGCCGACCACCTGCGCTTCGAGTCGTACGGCGCGATGGGCGCCACGGTGCCGCTCGCCCAGGCGGGCTGCCTCGAGGTGCTGCCGGTGCACTACAGCGAACTCGACGACGCCTTCCAGAGCGGCCGCTGGCGCGCCGATGCGGTGTTGCTGCAGCTCGCCCCGGGCGAGGCCGGCGGCCCGCCCAGCCTGGGCCTGGGCAACGACTACGCGGCGGCGGCCGCGGCGCGGGCCAGGGTGGTCATCGCCGAGCTCAATCCGCAGGCGCCCTGGACCCATGGCGCGGCCCTGCCCGAGGGGCTGCGCATTGATGCCGTGGTGCGCGCCCAGGCGGCCCCGCTGGCCATTCCGGCTGCCCGATTCGGGCAGGTCGAACAGCGCATCGCCACCTGGGTGGCCGCGCTGGTGCCGGAGCGCGCCACGGTGCAGACCGGGATCGGCGCGTTGCCCGATGCCGTGCTCGCCGGCCTGCGCGGCCATCGCGACCTCGGCATCCACACCGGCCTGCTCGGCGAGTGCGCCCTGGACCTGATCGAGTCGGGCGCGGTCACCAATGCCTTCAAGTCCATCGACACCGGCGTCACGGTCAGCAACATCGTCTGCGGCACGCCGCGGCTGCATCGCTGGGCGCACCGCAACCCCGCGCTGCGCCTGGCGCGCGGCGCCTACACCCACGGACCGCGGGTGCTGGCCGGCATCGACCGCTTCTTCGCGATCAACTCCGCGCTCGAGATCGATCTCAGCGGCCAGGTGAATGCCGAGTCGCTCGACGGCCTGCCGCGTGGCGGCGTGGGCGGCGCCAACGACTTCGCCCGCGCCGCGCGGCGAAGCGCCGGCGGCCGCTCGGTGATCGTGCTGCCCGCCGACGCGCAGGGCGGGCGACGCAGCCGCATCGTGCCCACGCTGGCCGGCGGCACGGTCACCGTCACCCGCAGCGATGTCGATCTGGTGGTCACCGAGCATGGCGTGGCCGACCTGCGCCATTGCACGCTCGCCGAGCGCGCGCGGCGGCTGATCGCGATCGCCTCGCCGGCCTGGCGCGAGCCGCTGGCCAGGGCGCTGGCCGAGCCGGCGAGCTGGAATCGCGCACAATGACGGGCTGGCGCTGACGCCCAGGCGCCCCCCAGGAGACACCCGCATGAGAGTCCGACTTCTATCCGCCCTTGCCGCCTGCGTGCTGGCGCTTTCGGCCGGCAGCGCCGCGGCGCAGGCCTATCCCTCGCGTCCCATCCGCGTGATCGTGCCCTTCGCCGTGGGCAGCGGCACCGACATCCTCACCCGGCTGATCGCCGAGGAACTGCAGAAGAGCCTCGGCCAGCCCTTCGTCATCGACAACAAGCCCGGCGCCTCCAGCCAGATCGCGGCCGAGGCCGCGGCCAAGGCCGAGCCCGACGGCTACACGCTGATGATGACCACCAACACCGCGCACTCGGCCAACCCGCACCTGTTCAAGAAGCTGCGCTACGACCCGCTGAAGGACTTCACGCCGATCGCGCGGGTCAACTACTTCCTGTTCGCCCTGGCCATCAAGGCCGACTCGCCGATCCGCACGCCGCAGGAGCTGGTGGCGCATGTGCGGGCCAACCCCGGCAAGTTCTCCTACGGCTTCGGCAATTCCACCGGGCAGGTGGCCGGCGCGCACTTCGTGAAGTACGGCCGCATGGATGCCCAGCCCGTGCCCTACAAGAGCACGCCGCCGGCGATGACCGACATCGCAGTGGGGCAGGTGGAGTTCATGTTCGTCGACTGGGCGGCCGCGCAGAGCTTCATCAAGGCCGGCAAGCTCAAGCTGATCGGCGTGCAGTCCGACACCCGCTCGGCGATGCTGCCCGACCTGCCTCCGGTGGGCGAGACCGTGCCCGGCTTCACCTTCACGGTATGGGGCGGCATGATCGGGCCGGCGGGCATGCCCCCGGCCATCGTCCAGACCCTCAACGCGGCGATCAACAAGGTGCTGGCCACACCCGCGGTTCGCGAGCGGATGATGGCGCTGGGGCTGGAGCCGGCGCCGATGCCGCTCGAGGATTTCCGCCGCTTCACCGTCGAGCAGCACGCGGCCTGGGGCAAGAGCATCCGCGACGCCGGCATCCAGCCGGAATGAGCGCGGCCTGGCGCGCGGCGGCGGGGCCGGCATGAGTCTTTCGCCCCGGTTTCGCCCGGCCGCGGCCATCGCCGCGGCCACGGCGATGAACCTGCCCTTCGGCACCATCTATGCCTTCAGCGTGTTCCTGAAGCCGATGGAGACGATGCTCGGCATCAGCCGGGCGCAGATGACCTTCATCTTCGGCCTGGCCGCCTGCAGCCTCACCCTGGGCATGAACCTGGGGCCCTGGCTGTACCGGCGGGTGCGCCCGGTGCCGCTCACCGTGGGTGGCGGCATCCTCAGCGGCCTGGGGCTGGCGCTCACCGCGGGCGCCAGCGGCTTTCTCGAACTGGTGATCGGCTACGGGCTGCTCTTCGGCATCGGGGGCGGGGTGGGCTTCATCCTCGTGCAGCAGGGCGTGAACCAGACCGTCCGCTCGCACACCGGCCTGGTCAACGGCTATGTGATCGGGCTTTATCCGCTGGGCGCGATGATCGGCGCGCCCCTCTTCGGCTGGGCGATCCAGACCTGGGGCCTGCGGCCCACGCTGTACGGCCTCGCGCTGGCGGTGCTGCTGTGCTGCCTGCTCACCGCCCTGCTGCTGGGCGTGGCCGACATCCGCATGCAGGACGACGCGCCGCACGCGTCCGGGCCGGTCGACCCGCGCTGGCCGCTGTTCTTCCGCCTCTTCGCGGTGTTCTTCCTGGCGGCGGCGGCGGGGCTCACGGTGATGAGCCAGGCCGCGGGCATCATCCAGGCCTACGGCGGCCAGACCGCCATGGCGCTGGGCGCCACCTCGGTGATCACGGGCTTCATCGCCAGTGCGCGCATCGGCGGTGGCTGGCTGATCGACCGTTTCGCAGTGCCGCATGTGGCGGCGGGCGCGCATCTGTTCTCGCTCACCGGCGCCGTGGTGCTCAGCGTCTGGCCGGGGCCGCTCATGGCGGTGCCCAGCCTGGTGATGATCGGCATGGGCTACGGGTTCATCTCGGGCATCACCGCCGGGGCGATCGCGCGCTACTGGAGCCGCAATGCGTTCGGGCGGGTGGCCGGCCAGCTCTACATCGCCTGGTGCATCGCCGCGATCAGCCTGCCGGTGCTGGCGGGCTGGATCTACGACCGCACCCAGGGCTACGGCGCGGCGGTGATGATCGCGGCGGCGGGCAATGTGCTCGGGGCCTGGCTGGCCTTCGGCCTGCCGCGGGTAGCGGCGGCGCCGCCCCGCTGATCGGGCGCCGCCGCCGCTCAGGCAGCGCCGCCCCGCAGATCAGGCGGCCGCAGGGCCGACGCTCGCGCGGCCGTGCGACACACCGTCGATCACTTCTTCTCGTACTTGGCAGCCCAGACCTTCTTGCCTTCCATGAGGGCGTCATAGACGGTCTGCGCCTTGCCGCCGATCGCGCCCACCAGTTCGGCCTGACCCGGGCGGATGACCTTGGCCCAGGCCTCGCGCTGCTCGGCCGTGAGCTCATGCACGAAACCGCCCTTGGCGACGAATTCCTTCATCTTGGGCTTCTCGGTGTCGGCCACCTGCTTGCGGGCCCAGGCGAGGTCGGGGAGGGCCTTGAGCATCTTCTCGCGCAGGGCCGGCTTCAGGCCATCGAAGAGGGCCTTGTTGACGATGAAGGTGGAGGGGTGGTGGTAGTGCCGGGTCATCACGTAGTGCGGCGCGCTCTGCGCCGCCGGCGTGGTGACATAGAACAGGAAGGGCAGGTCTGCGCCCACCACCAGGCCGCTCTGCAGGCCGGGCCA
This sequence comes from Betaproteobacteria bacterium, assembly GCA_018970865.1. Taxonomy (GTDB): domain Bacteria; phylum Pseudomonadota; class Gammaproteobacteria; order Burkholderiales; family Burkholderiaceae_E; genus Quisquiliibacterium. The sequence goes on along the minus strand of JAGWVN010000006.1, from coordinate 1,117 downwards.
GAGTTCGGTGAGCGGCATCTGCACGCCATTGGCGCCAAGCTGCTTGAACACGATGCGCGAGGCCGGCGAGGGCGAGACCCGCATCTTCTGGCCCTTGATGCTCTCCGGGGTCAGACAGGCGGTCTTGCAGACCATGTCGTTCCAGCCCACATCGGCCACATAGATCAGCTCCAGGCCCTTCTCGGCGTAGAGCTTCTTCATCACCGGCGTACCGTGGTTGTCGGTGACCCAGGCGCGCTCCTCGTCGTTCTTCCAGATGTAGGGGGCGTTGAAGACCGCGCCTTCGGGCACGGTGATGGCGCCGCCAGCAAACGACGAGGCGCCGGCCTGCAGGCGGCCGCGCACCACCTGCTGGTGCATTTCCTGCTCGTTGCCGACATGCTGGTATTCAAGCTTGAGTTCACCGCCCGCCGCTGCGTTGAAGTCGTTGATGAACTTCATGACGATGTCGTAGAGCACGGTGCCTTGCATGGCGGCCGTGCCGAGTTTCCAGACCTCCTGCGCCGAAGCCGGGGTGCTGATGCCAGCGGCCAGCAGCGAGAAGCCGGCGGCCGTGAGGAACTTCCTGAGGGATGTTTTCATGAGGTCTCCTGTTGTTGTCAGACGGTCGTGACGGCCCGTCCTGCCGCCAAGAGTATTGCTCGACTGTCGGGCGCAGGCCAATGCCCCGGCCGGGGCATGGTCATGCGGTTACGGAAACTGGAAGATGCCGGCGGTTTCAGGCTGCATCCAGCGCACGCCAGTCTTCGCCCTCGAGCGCCGCGCGGCCGTCACGGCGCAGCTTGATCAGATGCGCCGTGAGCGAGCGCAGCGCCACCGGATGCAGCGCGGGGCGCACATCGTCGTAGACCCGGGCGAGCAGGCTGGCGGCGGTGGCCGGACCGAGCTCGGTCAGGGCCTGCATCACCTTGGCCTCGCGCGCCAGCCGGTGGCGGATCACGCCTTCGATCACCCGGCGCGGCTCGGCCATCAGAAAGCCGTGGCCCGGTGCCAGCCAGTCGAGCGCGAGCGGCACCAGGGCGCGCAGCGAGGCCAGGTAGGCACTCATGTCGCCATCGGGCGGGCCGATCACCACCGTGGAGGCGCCCATCAGGTGATCGCCGGTGAACAGCGTGGC
>JAGWVN010000080.1 GCA_018970865.1 Betaproteobacteria bacterium | reverse complement strand
GCCTCGCTGCAGATCTGGGCCATGGCGGCCAACGAGCTCAAGACGCTCGATCGCGAGGCGATCGCCAGGCGCATCCGCGGCGGCAGCTTCCGCGGCACGCTGCTGGGTGACATCAGCTTCGCGCCCAACGGGCAACTTGCCAACCGCCACTATGTCTTCAGCGTGCAGGGCCAGAAGATGGTTGTCGAGAAGGGCAACTGAACGCAGTGAGCGTCCTGAGCGTCGAAGGGTTGGGGGTTCGCTACGGCGAGCTGGTGGCGCTCGACTCGGTGTCGTGGTCGGTCGGCGCGGGCGAACTGCTCGGCATCATCGGCCCGAACGGCGCCGGCAAGAGTTCCTGCTATGACGCAGTCACGGCGATGGTCTCGCGCCAGGGCCGCGTCCACCTGCGCGGCGAGGACATCACCGCGGTGCCTGCTCACCGGCTGGCCGAGCGAGGGCTCAAGCGCGCCTTCCAGCAGAACGCGTTCTTCCATGAGCTGAGCGTCCTCGAGAACATGCTGTCGGTCATGCAGCGCACCGCCGGCAGCAGCCTGCTGGCCGCGGCGCTCACGCCCCGGGTCAGCGCGCGGCGTCGGGCGCAGGCCGCGCGGCAGGCGGGCGCCCTGCTCGAGCGATTCGGTATCGACGCCCATTACCATCCGCGCCTGCCGGCAGAGATTCCCTACGGCACCCAGCGCCTGCTGTCGATCGCGCTGGCCCACGGCACGGGCGCCAGCGCGCTGCTGCTCGACGAGCCCGGCGCAGGGCTCGGCGGCGCCGACATGCAGCGGCTCACCGATCTGCTGCTGGGCCTGAAGCAGGACGGGCTCGCAGTGGTGGTGATCGAGCACCACATGGACCTCATCATGGCGGTGGCCGACCGCATCGTGGTTCTCGACCAGGGCCGCCAGATCGCCCTGGGCACGCCCGCCGAAGTGCAGCGCGACCCGGCCGTGCTCGAAGCCTACCTGGGTCGCACCCAATGACGCCCACGCCTGCCGCCGGGCCCGTCCTTCTGGCGCGCGCGCTGACCGTCGCCTATGGCGGCAACACCGCGCTCGCGCTCGATCAGATCGAGGTGGGACGCGGCGAGGTGGTCGGCGTGGTCGGCGCCAACGGCGCCGGCAAATCCACGCTGGTCAATGCCATCGCCGGATGGTCGCGCGGCGCGCCGCGCGTCAGCGGCGAGGTCTGGCTGGGCGGCCGCGAGATCGGCGGCCTGCCTGCCCATGCCCGGGCGCGCGCCGGTCTGCTCCTGGTGCCCGAAGGCAAGCTGGTCTTTGGCCAGATGACCGTCGACGAGAACCTCAGCCTGCCGGGACAGGCGCCCGCTGGCGCCGACCGTCGGATCTACGACCGTGACGCCGTGTTCGAGCTCTTTCCGCGCCTGAAGGAACGGCGCGGTCACCTCGGCTCCCAGTTGTCCGGGGGCGAGCGCCAGATGCTCGGCATCGGGCGGGCGCTGATGCTCGGACCGCAGGCGCTGATGCTCGACGAACCCTCGATCGGCCTGGCGCCCCGGCTGGTGTCCACGGTGCTGCAGACCATGCGCACGCTGGCCGCCACCGGCTTGTCCATCCTGCTGGTCGAACAGAATGTGCGGGCGGCCATCGAGGTGGTCGATCGCCTGGTGCTGCTCGAGCGCGGCCGCGTGGTCGCGCAGGGAACGGCAGCCCAGATGCGCGACGACGAGCGCATCGCCCGAGCCTACCTCGGCGGACACGACGCATGAATCTCGGTCAGCAGCTCATCAACGGCCTGGTGCTCGGCCATGCCTTCGCGCTGGTGGCGATCGGCTGGACGGTCCTCCTCGGGGTGGCCCGGCTGGTGAATTTCGGCCACGGCCAGATGTACATGGTCGGCGCCTTCATGACCTGGTTCGCGATCAACGGCCTGCATCTGCCCTGGCTGCTCGCCATACCCGTGGCGGTGATCACCGGCATGCTGATCGGCTTCGTGCTGCAGCGGGTGATGCTGCAGGCCACCCTCGAGCAGAACCTGGTGTCGATCATGATCATGACCCTGGGCTTCGGCTATGTGATGCACGGGGCGGCTGCGCTGATCTTCGGCTCCACCGGCCAGATCCTGGAGACCCCGCTGTCGGTGCGCGAGATCACCCTCGGCGAGCTCTGGTTCAGCGCCCAGGACCTGGCGATCGTGATCGCGGCGATCGCGGTGTTCGTGGTTCTGAAGCTGGTGATCGACCGCACCCGGGTCGGTCGTCTGGTGCGCATGGTGGCCGAGGATCCCAAGCTCGCCGAGCTCGCGGGCATCGATGTGCGCCGGGTCTACCTCGGCGTGTTCGCCTTCGAAGGCGCGGCGGTGGCCTTCGCCGGCGCCATGGTGGGCCCGCGCACGCCGATCCTCACCTCGATGGGTTTCGATGAAGTGATCATGACCTTCGTGGTGGTGGTGCTCGGCGGCATCGGCAGCATCACCGGCAGCTATGTGGCAGGGATCGCGCTGGGCCTGTTCACCGCGCTCTTCGGCGCGCTGGTCTCGCCCGCCTACACCACCGCCGCCGCCTTCGTGGTGCTGATCGCGGTGCTGGTGCTGCGCCCGGGCGGCCTGGCCGCCGGCAACCGATGAACCGGAGCCCGGCATGAGCCCAGCCCTGCGCCTGCCCCTGATGGCCCTGCTGGCGGCGATCGGCTACTTCGCGCCCGCCCTGCTCGGCGGATCGGCCGCGGTCTACAGTGCCTTCGTGCTGATCGCGATCTTTGCGGTGATGGCCTACGGCCTGGACCTGATCGTCTCCGATCTCGGCGAAGTGAGCCTCGCCCATACCGTGTTCTTCGCGGTGGGCAGCTATGCCACCGCGCTGCTGGCCACCCGGGCCGGCGTCGGCAGCTGGCTGACCCTGGCCGGCGCGCTGCTGGCGGCGCTGGTGTTTGCCGCGCTGATCGGGCTGATCACGCTGCGCCTGAGGGAGTTCGTGTTCTCGCTGGTGACCTACGCGATCGCGGTGGTGGCCGCCACCGTGGCGCAGAACTGGGCCTTCCTGGGGGGCTCGGACGGCCTGCGCGGCATCCCGCCGCTCGACCTCTCCATCGGCCCGCTCAGCCTGAAGGCGACCAACGATCGCGAGCTCTGGCCCTACGCCTTCGCCCTGCTGATCACGGCGCTCTACCTGGTCGACCGCTTCCGTCATTCGCGTCTGGGCAGCGCCGCGGTCATGACCCACCTGAACCCGCGGCTGGCGATCATGTCGGGGGTCGATCCCCAGCAGGTGCGGCTGCGGGTGTTCCTGTTCTCGGCGCCGATCACGGCCGCCGCCGGCTGGCTCTACGCGCATCAGCGCGCCTATGTCAGCGCCGACATCCTCGATTCCTACTTCCTCATCCTGATGCTCACCGCGGTGATCCTGATCGGCCGGCGGCTGCTGCTGGGCCCGCTGCTGGCCACCGCAATGATCCTCGCGCAGGAGAAATTCCTGTCGCTGGGCGGCTACGCCGACAAGATCATCCTGGGCAGCGTGCTGATCACCACCCTGGCCCTGTTTCCGCGCGGTCTGATCGGGCTGCTCGGCCCGCTGCGTCGCGCGCTCGGGGGCCGGCGCCAGCCGCAGGCGATCAGTCGAGCCGCAGATTCATCGGGCGGATGATGTCGCCCCAGCGCTTGTCCTCGCTGCGGATCAGCGCGGCGTATTCCTCCGGGCTGGCGCTGGCTTCGGGAATCTCGCCACCGGCGCGCAGCTTGTCGGCAATCTCGGGCACCCGCACCGCTGCGGCCACCGCTGCATGCAGGCGGCGGATCACCGCATCGGGCGTGCCGGCCGGCGCCAGCAGCGCAAACTGGGCGTAGGCCACCAGCTCGGGGTAGCCGGCCTCGCCGAAGGTCTGGACCCCGTCGGGCAGGCTGAACCGCTCGTTGCCCATCGAGGCGACGATCCGCGTCTTGCCGGCACGGTGCATGGTGATCGCCGTGGACATTCCGTCCATCTGCACATCGATGCGGCCGCTGATCAGGTCGATGGTGGACTGCGAGGTGCCCTTGTAGGGCACGAAGACCGCCTTGATGCCCAGCGTGCGGGCGATCCACTCGGCGAGGATGTGCGAGGTGGTGCCGGTACCCACCGTGCCGATCGCCAGCCCGTCGGGGCGGCTGCGGGCGTAGGTCACGAGTTCGGCCACGGTGCGCGTGGGCAGGCCGGCATGCCCGTTGAGCACGAAGGCCTGCTTGGACACCGTGGAGATCGGCGCCAGATCCGAGACCTTGTAGGGCAGGTTGCGGAAGATGTGCGGGTTGACATTGGTGATGCCCGAGCCGCCGAACAGCAGGGTATGGCCGTCCTTGGGCGCCTTGGTGACATGGGTGGTGGCCACGAAGCTGCCCGCCCCGGGCTTGTTCTCGATCACCACGGTGGTCTTCAGGCTGCGGGCGAGTTCGTCGGCGAGACGGCGCGCGGTGACATCGGTGGCGCCGCCCACGGCAAACGGCACGACGATGGTGATCGGCTTGGCGGAGAAGTCCTGGGCGCGGGTCGGCAGGACGGCCAGGGCGGCCGCGCCGAACGCCGCCTTGACGAGGCCGCGACGCCGGGCCCGGCTCATGAGACGCTCCATGGGGACAGATCGGCGGCCACGGCTCAGTTGGCCATGAGTTCGAGGCCGGCCTTGGTGAGCGCCGCAGCCCGGGCCTTCATCCAGGCGGCGCGGAACTGCTCGCGGTCATCCGGCGGGTTGGTCTTGAGGAAGTCCTTCCACGCCGTGCCCAGCACCTCCTGGCGGCGCAGCAGCCCGTCGTTGTGCTTCTGCGCGGCATCGGTCCAGAGCTTGGCCTCGATGAGCGCCTTCACGGCACCCGGGTGATAGGGCATGGTCCAGGTGAGGTTCTGGCGCTTGCCCTCCAGGCCGTCCACCCCTGGCACCGAGTCCTTGTAATCATCGTAGTGGGTGAGCATCGCGCGGGTGAGCGCGTAGACGGTGCCAGCATCCTGGGTGCCATAGGCCATGAAGATCGGGTAGGGATACACCGAGGTCTCGATGGTCTGACCCTTGGCGTAACCGGCGCCGCAGGTGGACTTGTGCGGATAGAAATACGGCGCCACCTTCTGGACCCGGGCCCACCCGGCCTTGTCGGAGGCGGGCATGGAGATCCAGGTGATGCCGCGCGGCGAGCTCTCGATCTCCTTGGCCATGCCCGAGATCGTGGACGCGAAGAACACATCGATCTCATTGTTGACCACGCCCTTCATCATCGCGCCGTAGCTCGCGAATTCCACCGGCTTGACCTCTTGGGTGGTCCAGCCGCCAAACGCGATCAGCGCATGCACGCTCTGGTTGACCGCGGGTGAGCCCACCACCATGCCGACGCGCTTGCCCTTGAGATCGGCGGCGCTGCGGATGCCGACATCGTTGGCGGCGCCAAGCGACTGGCCACTGCAGGTGGATGCCGTGAGCAGCAGCTGCAGCGGCTGCGGGCCCCACTCGCGCACGGCGAACTCCAGCACGCCCTCCTGGGCAAAGAAGGTGCCGATGCCCATCGCCGAGGCCTGGGCGCGCCCGGCCTTCAGGGGGGCCAGCCGGGCCACATCGTTGCCGGCCGGCAGCACGCGAAGATCGGTGCCGAAGCGCTTCTTGAGCATGTTGCCCACCGCCACCGCCTGGTTGAAGGCGTTGGAGCCGGTCTCGTAGGCGGTCAGGGTGAGCGTGGCGGGCAGCTTGGCCTCCTGCGCGCTCGCGGCGGCGGGCAGGAAGACGGCGAGCAGGGCGGCTGACAGGGTGTGGCGCAGCATGACGGCTCCGAGGCAAGGTGAGAGTGCCGGCGCAGTCTACGGCCGGCCTCCCGGCGAAGGGAAATCGGCAGGCGCTGGTATGAGACGCGCCCTGCCCGCCCGCCGAACGCCCACAGGCCGCACCGCGAGCGGGCGCGCATGGGCGGCGAAGGTGCAGGAGGCGCCCCGCGCCGGAGCGCCAGTGATCGACCGACCCATGGCACGCCTCGTGCAAGGGAGTCGTGCACCGAGACCGCTCCGCCCGACGACGGCCGCCTCTTGACTGCCCGACCATGAATGCGCCCTTGCCCGATCCCGCGATCATCACCAGTCCTCCGCCCCGCCTGAACTTCGATGCGGGCCGGCGGCCGGCGATCACCATCCGCGGCCTGTGCAAGCGATTCGGCGATGCGCCGCTCTACCAGGACTTCGACCTCGACATCCCGGCCGGGCGCTTCATCTCGATCTTCGGCCCGAACGGCTGCGGCAAGTCCACGCTGATCAACCTGATCTCCGGGCTGATCCCGATCGATGGCGGGGAGATCCTCTTCGACGGCCGACCGGTGCGCGATGTGACCATCGGCTATGTCTTCCAGAACTACCGCGACGCCCTCTTCCCCTGGCTGAGCGCGCGCCAGAACATCGAGTACCCGCTGACGGTGCGCGGGCTGCCCCCGGCCCAGCGCCAGGCCCGCGTCGACGAACTGATCGCGCAGTTCGAGGTGGGCTTCGATCTCGGTCGCAAACCCTACGAACTCTCGGGCGGCCAGCAGCAGCTCGTCTCGATCCTTCGGGCGCTGGCGCCACGGCCCGAGGTGATGTTCCTCGACGAGCCTTTCTCGGCGCTGGACTACGAGATGACCCTGTTCATCCGCGAGCGCCTGCAGAGCGTCTTCCAGCAGACCGGGGTGACGATGCTGCTGGTCTCGCACGATCTCGAGGAGGCGGTCTACCTGGCCGATCACCTGCTGCTGCTCACCAAGCGCCCCACCCGGGTCGCCGACATCGTCGATGTGGGCGCGCCGCGGCCGCGCAATGACGCGACGCTGATCGACCCCGACTTCATCGCCACCAAGGCCCGCAGCCTGGCGATCTTCCAGCGGGAGGTGCGCCGGTGAACCGCCTGACCCGGCTGATGACCCCGGCGCTGCGGCATCCCTTCTGGATCGGGCCGGTGCTGATCCTGGCGGTCTGGTGGCTGGCGGCCGCCGGCCAGTGGATCAGCCCCAAGCTGCTGCCCACCCCGGCCTCCACCCTGCAGGCCCTGAGCGGCTCGATCGCCGACGGTTCGATCCTCGCCGACTTCGGCGGGACGCTGAAGCGCACCCTGGGCGCCTTCGCGCTGGCCGCCGCCCTGGGCGTGCCGGTGGGCATCGCGCTGGGCTCCGACACCCGCATCTACCGCTCCCTGGAATTCGCGATCGACTTCTTCCGCTCGACACCCGCCACCGCGATGTTCCCGCTCTTCCTGCTGATCTTCGGCATCGGCGAGGAGTCGAAGGTGGGCGTGGCGGCATTCTCGGCCTGGCTGGTGATCGTCTTCAATGTCGCCTATGGCGTGATGAACGCGCGTCCGACCCGCATCCTCGCGGCCCGGGTGATGGGCGCCTCGCGCGGCCGCATCTTCCGCGATGTGATGTTCTTCGAGTCGCTGCCGCAGACCTGCGTGGGCCTGCGCCTGGGCGTGTCTTACGCGCTGGTGGTGATCATCGTGGCCGAGATGTTCATCGGCTCGGCCAACGGCATGGGCCGGCGCATCATCGACGCGCAGCAGGTCTTCGACCTGAAGCAGATGTACGCCTCGATCATCGCCACCGGCTGCCTGGGCTACGGGCTGAACATCCTGTTCCTGGGCCTGGAGCGGCACTTCGTGAAATGGGCCGGCCGCTGAGCGGACCGCGCCACGGGCAATCGCACACACCCTGACTGGAGTCTTCCGATGATCACCACCCGACGCCGCCTGCTGGGCGTTGCCGCCGCCGCCACCGGCAGCCTCGCCGCCCCCTGGGTGCATGCCCAGAAGACCGAGAAGGTGAAGCTCTCCTGGCTGCCGATCATGCAGACCACGGCGCTCTATGTGGCCTTGCAGGACAAGCTCTTCGAGAAGGCCGGCATCGAGGCCGAAGCGGTGCAGTTCCAGAACCCCAACCAGATCATCGACTCCCTGGTCGCCAACCAGGCCGATGTCGGCGCGCCCGGCGCGGCGGCCGGCATCACCATGCTGGCCGAAGCGCGCTACCCCGGCACCTTCAAGGTCTTCGGCCTGCAGGGCGGCGGCGTGCGGGTCGACCGCATCAACGACGGCCTGATCGTGCGCAACGGTTCGACCATCCGCAGCTTCAAGGACCTGCGCGGCAAGTCGCTCGGTCATCTGCCCGGCATCCAGTGGCGAACCATCTCGCGCCACATGCTCCGGGTCAACGGGCTCGACCCCGACAAGGATGTGCGACTGCAGGAGATCGCCGTCGGGCTGCAGGTGCCCTCGGTGGTGGCCGGCAGCATCGACGCCACCCTCTCGCTCGAACCGGTGGGTTCGATCGCGGTGGCCTCGGGCGAGGCCACCCGCGCAATGACCAACCCCTGCGCCAGCGTCATCGCCGACCCGTTCTATTCCGGCGTGTCGCTGCTCACCACGCGCTTCATCAAGGAACGGCCGCAGGTGGCGCGCAAGGTGGTGCAGGTGCTCGATCAGGCCACGCGGCTGGCCAACACCGAGTTCGACCGGGTGCGGCCCTACTTCGCGAAGTACACCGCGATCCGCGGCGAGAGCGTGCGCATCATCGCGCAGCCCTACCTGCGCGCCTGGAACGAACTCAACGAGACCGACATCCGCTCCTACCAGGCGCTGGTGGATGTGTTCCACAAGGAGGGCGTGCTCAAGGACCGCATGGATGTCCGCACGGTTCTCCTCAAGCCGGCCGATCTGGCCTGACCCCGGAGCGGCGCGATGAGCGGCTATCACGACATCGGCGGCTTGCCGGCCGGCCCGATCCCGCAGGTGGAGCTGCCCTTCCAGCACTGGGAGAAGCAGGCCGAGGCGATCCGCAACCTGCTCGGCGACAGCGCCCGGCGGGTGGTCTCGCTCGACGAGATCCGCCACGGCTTCGAGTCGTTCGGGCTCGACAAGTACCAGCGCTACTCGTTCTATCGCCGGCGGCTGGAGGCCATGATCGACACCCTCATCGCCAAGGGCCTGTTCAGCCGCGAGGAATTCGAGGCGGCGCTGGGCGGCGTGCAGGCGCGCTGGTCCATGCCCTGCCGGGAAGACTGAGGACCGCGCCGACCATGCCCCGACAGCGATTCGCGCTCGGCGACCGGGTCCGGGTGCGCGATCTGCGCAAGCCCGGTCATGTCCGCACGCCCGACTACATCCTCGGGCGCTGTGGCGAGGTGATCCAGTGCTGCGGCTGGTTTCTCAACCCGGAAGACCTTGCGGTGGGCCGCACCGGCGGCCAGGTGGTGCCGCTCTACCGGGTGCGCTTCCCGATGCGCGAACTCTGGCCCGAACACCGCCGCCACCCCGACGATGCGCTGTGCATCGAGATCTATGACCACTGGCTGGAACCCGCCCCCGGAGAATCCCATGGCTGAGCCGCCGTCCGACATGCCGATGCACGGCAACCCCTCCGGTCCCTCGCACGCGCACGGCCACCACCATGACCACGATCACCCGGAGCACGACCCTGTCCACGCGCACGGCCATGAGCACGATGCCCTGGTCATCGAAGACGACGAGGGCAACCTGCTCGGCCAGCAGATGGTCGACGCGCTGCAGGCGCTGCTGATCGAGCGCGGCATCCTGTCGGCGGGCGAGGTCACGCTCGAGATCCAGAAGCTCGAGGCGCCCGGCACCCATCTCGGCGCGACGCTGGTGGCGCGCGCCTGGACCGATCCGGCCTTCCGCGCCCGGCTGCTCGCCAATGGCAAGGACGCCGCCGCCGAACTCGGCATCCGGGTCGGCGAGGCGCAGCTGGTGGTGGTCGAGAACACCGAGGCGGTGCACAACCTGATCGTGTGCACGCTGTGCTCGTGCTATCCGCGCTCGATCCTCGGGCAGCCGCCCTCCTGGTACATCAGCAAGGCCTATCGGGCCCGCACCGTGCGCGAACCCGAGGCGGTGCTTGCCGAATTCGGCCTGCAGCTGCCGGCCAGCACCGCGATCTGCGTGCACGACAGCAATGCCGACATGCGCTTCCTGGTGCTGCCCCGACGGCCGGACGGCACGGAAGACTTCACCGAAGAGGCGCTCACCAAACTGGTGAGCCGTGACAGCATGATCGGCGTGGCGCAGGCGCTCCCGCCTGCCCTGCCTGCCGAGATCCAGCCATGACCCATTCCCCTGTCCCGTTCCGCGCACTCGCTGTCCGCGCCCGGGGGCTGCTCGCGCTCGGGCTGGCCCTGGGCGCCTCGCCCGCGCTCGCCCACCATCCCATGGGCGGACAGACCCCAGCCACCCTGCTCGACGGGCTGCTCTCCGGCCTGGGTCATCCGCTGATCGAGCCGGAACACCTGCTGTTCCTGCTGGGCAGCGCGGCCGCGGTTGCCTGCCTGCCCATCGCCCGAGCCCAGGGCCTGCGCCTGCTCGGCCTGTTCCTGCTCACCGGCCTCATGGGCACGGTGGCCGGCACGGCGGGGGTGGCGCTGCCCCTGCAGGACGCCGCGCTCGCGGTGAGCCTGCTGCTGCCCGCGTTCGCGCTCGGCCTGAGTGGCGCCGCCACGCCCGCGGCGCCGGGCGGCCCGCGCTGGGCGGCCGCCGCCGGGCTGGCCGGACTGGTGCACGGACTGATCTACGGCGAGGCGGTGATCGGCGCGGAGCCCACCCCGGTGCTGGCCTACCTGGCCGGGCTCACGCTGCTGCAGTCCGGCCTGCTGGGCGCGGCCTGGCTGCCGGCGAGCCGGATCACCCCCGCCCTGCGGGCCCGTCTGGTCCTGCCCGCCCGCGGCCTCGCGCTCGCGCTGGCAAGCGCCAGCGCCTGGATGCTGGTGGGCGCCGCCTGAGCGAGCGTCGACCGCGGCCCCGCCGCCTCAGGGCTCCAGGATGTTGAACATCGGCGAGAAGTCGTCGAGGACACCGAAGAGCGCCGCCACCGCCGCGCGCTCGCCATCGACCCCCAGGAGCCCCTCCTCGAGGGCCTCCGAGAACCGCTTTCCGGCCGACAGCAGGGCGGCCAGCGCGGCGCGATCGGCAAGCACGACGGCCTGAACCGCCTCGCCGTGGCTGCCCTCGGCGTGACTTAGGGCCGCATGGCTCAGGCTGAGCCGATGGCAGCTCCCCTCGTCGGTCATGCGCCAGTCGATGCGCAGGGCAAGTCCCTCGGCCCGGGGCCCATTGATCCGGATGGCCAGGTAGTCGAAGAACATCGGCATCGGCATCATCGCCACCACCCGCGGCGCCACACCGCCCTGCGCGCCGGCCGGCGGCCGCGGGGCGCCCTTGCGCAACTCGTGCGCGCCGAGCAGGTAGGCGTTTCGCCAGGTGGATGACTCGCTCTGGTAGCCGAGTTGCTCGAGCGCGTCGGCGCAGAGCTCGCGGGCGGGCCGGTTGGCCGGATCGGCGAACACCAGGTGATGGCAGACCTGCGCCACCCAGCGGTAGTCACCGGCCTCGAAGTCGTGGCGGGCGCGCCCGAGAACCGCGTCGGCGCCGCCCATGTACTCGACATAGCGACGCGCCTGAGCCTGCGGCGAGAGCGGGTTCAGGTTGACCGGATTGCCGTCGTAGGGGCCGAGATAGTGCGCATAGACCGCCCGCACATTGTGCTCGACCGCGCCGTAGTACGGCCGGGCGTGCCAGCGCGACCGCAGCGAGGCCGGCATGCGAACCGACTCGGCGATCTCGTTGGGCGTGAGACCGTGGCTCATCAGCCGCAGGGTCTGGTCGTGCAGGTAGCGGTACATGTCGCGCTGCTCGCTGATGAAGCGGCGCACCCGCTCGCGGCCCCAGGTGGGCCAGTGGTGCTGCGCGATGCAGACCTCGGTGCGCTCGATGAAGGCATCGAGCGCCTGGTCGAGGTACTTGGACCAGGCCAGCGCATCCCGGGTCTTGGCCCCGCGGATGGGGCACAGGTTGTGCATGGTGTGACAGCCGTTCTCCGACAGGTTCAGCACCCCGAACTGCGGAAAGAAGAAGTTCATCTCCGCGGGCGCCTCGGTCTCGGGCGTGAGCTGGCAGACCACCTCGATGCCGTCGATGACCAGGGTCTCGGTCGGCTCGCTGACGATTCGGTTGGGCGCGATCAGGCTCTGGGTGCCGCGCCCGGTGACCTTGCCCAGGCCGCTGTCCACATGGCCCTGCGGGCCGCGGGCCAGGGTGGGGCCGAACTGGAACATCGCGCGACGGCGCATCGGCACGCCGGCGAGGACATTCTCCGAGATCACCTCGTGCATGAAGCCCTCGGGGGCGATCACCGCCACCTCGCCGCTGGCAGCCTGGGCCGGCGTGATCACGCCCTCGACGCCGCCGTAGTGGTCGGTGTGGCTGTGGGAGTAGATCACCGCCCGAACCGGACGATCGCCGCGATGGGCGCGATACAGCGCCAGCGCCGCCGCCGCGGTTTCGGTGAACATCAGCGGATCGATGATCACGATGCCGCTGTCGCCCTCGATGATGGTCATGTTGGCGAGGTCGAAGCCGCGCACCTGGTAGAGCCGCTCGGTGACCCGGAACAGCCCGTGCAGACGGTTCAGCCGCGCCTGTCGCCACAGGCTGGGGTTGACCGAATCGGGCGCCTGCTCGTCTTCCAGGAAGCCGAAACTGGACAGATCCCAGACCACCTGCCCGCGCCCGCCGAGGATGCGCGCGTCGGGAATGCTGCCGATGAGACCTCGGCCGGCATCCTCGAAGGATTCGCGGTCGCTGAAATCGAGCTCGCTGAACACCCTGCGGTTCAGGCAGCAGGTATGGGCGCTGGCCGGCTTCATCGGCGCGCCGGCATCGCCGGCGCCACTCATGCCGCCGACTCGAGCAGGCTGCGGAAGTCGGCCCGCACCCGTCGGGCCTCCTCGCCGGCCGCAGGCACCGCCGCGCCCATGCCGAAGTAGCCGTGGATGAGGCCCGAACCATGGTGCTCCATGACGCGCACGCCCGCGGCGCGCAGCGCCGCGGCATAGGCCTCGCCCTCGTCGCGCAGGGGATCGAACTGGGCGGTGCACAGCACCGTGGGCGGCAGCCCGGCCAGACTGGCTGCCCTGAGCGGCGAGACCCGCGGATCGGCCGACAGGCCGCTGTCGCCCAGATAGTGATCGGAGAACCACTGCATCACCGCAAGCGACAGGAAATAGCCCTCGGCGTTCTGGGCGCGAGAGGGATAGGCGCGGTTGATGGCGGCGTCGCGGAAGTGGCCGGTGACATCGGTGACCGGATAGACCAGCAGCTGGGCGTGCACGCGCGGCCCGCCGTCGCGCGCCGCCAGCGCGGCCGCGGCGGCGAGGTTGCCGCCGGCGCTGTCACCGGCCACGCCCAGCGGCTGGCCCGCACCGCCGAAGGCGGCGAGATTGGCGCCCACATGCCGCACGGCGGCGAGCGCATCGTCGAAGGCCGCCGGAAAGCGGGCCTCCGGCGGACGCCGGTAATCGACGCTGACCACCGTGGCATCGAGCTCGATGGCGAGGATGCGCGCGGCGCGGTCGTGGGTGTCGAGGTCGCCGGCCACCCAGCCGCCGCCGTGGAAGTAGACCACCGTGGGCGCCGCGCTGCGCGCGGTGCGATAGACCCGCGCCGGGATCGCGCCGGCCGGGCCGGGCAGCGAGATCGCATCGACCCGGCCCGGATCGGGCAGCGGCTGGTCGTTGCGGGCCTGGGCCATCGCCAGCAGCGAGTCGCGCGCGCTCTGCGGGGTCATGGTCGGGACATCGCGCAGGGGCATGCGCGGCAGGATCTTCGCGATCTCGGCATCGAGGGGCATGGAGTGTCTCCGCAGGGGTGGATCAGAGGGCGGCGCGGCCGCGAAACGGCATCGGGGCGTGAGCATACCGGCGCCCGGGAAAGGCAAGTATCATCAATTGATCGGCCAGCCGCGCCCGGGGGCGCCGCCCTGACCCACCCCCACGAGAGGACTTCCGCCATGAGCAAGCCATTCGACCTGGTGATCCGCGGCGGCACGCTGGCCGACGGACTGGGCAGCCCCCTGCAGGAAGGCGACATCGGCATCCGCGACGGCCGCATCGCCGCGGTCGGCGTCGTCAGCGGAGCCGGCGCTGAAGAGATCGACGCCCGCGGCCGGCTGGTCACGCCCGGCTTCGTCGACATCCACACCCACTACGACGGCCAGGCCACCTGGGACCAGCGCATGCAGCCCTCCAGCCTGCAGGGCGTGACCACCGCGGTCATGGGCAACTGCGGTGTCGGTTTCGCGCCGGTGCGTCGGGCTGACCACGACCGGCTCATCGAGCTCATGGAAGGCGTCGAGGACATTCCGGGCGCGGCCCTCCACGAAGGCCTGAGCTGGCAGTGGGAATCCTTCGGCGACTACCTCGACTTCCTCGCCACCGTGCCGCGCGACATCGATGTCGCCGCGCAGTTGCCCCACGGCGCCCTGCGCCTGTATGTGATGGGCGAACGCGCCGCGCGCCTCGAGCCGGCCAACGAGGCCGACATCGCCCGCATGCGCGAGCTCACCCGCGATGCGGTGCGCGCCGGCGCCCTCGGGTTTTCCACCTCCCGCTCGCTCAACCACCGCAGCATCAAGGGCGATCCCACCCCCTCGCTGAAGGCGGGCGAAGACGAGCTGATCGGCATCGGCCGCGGCCTGGCCGATGCCGGCAAGGGCGTCATCCAGATCATCTCCGACATGGCCTACAGCCAGGGCGACGAGCTCGGCATGGTCTTTCGCATCGCCCGAGACAGCGGACGCCCGGTGTCGATCTCGCTCGCGCAGAGCCATCGCAAGCCCGATGACTGGCGCAAGACGCTGGCGCGCATCCAGGCCGAGTCCCAGACCGGCACCCGCATCGCCGCGCAGGTCGCGCCGCGCGCGGTCGGCGTGCTCTTCGGCCTGCTCGCCAACCGCAGCCCGGTGCATGGCTCGCCCACCTTCCTGCAGCTGCGGGCCACGCTCGCGCCGGCGGCCATGGCCGCGGCCATGCGCGCGCCCGAGATCCGCGCGCGCATCCTGGCCGAGTCGATCGAGCATCCCTTCCTGCGCGTCGATGGCAAACCCTATGATTACGAGCGGGTCTTCGCGCTGGGCTCGCCTCCCGACTACGAGCCGCCGCTCGAGAAATCGGTGGCCCATATCGCGCGGCGCACCGGCCGAACCGAGCTCGACACCGCCTACGACCTCATGCTCGAGAACGACGGCAGCGCGCTGCTGCTGGCGCCGTTCGCCAACTATGCCGACTGCAACCTCGACACCTGCGCCGAGCAGCTCACCCACCCCAACGCGCTCTTCGGGTTGGGCGACGGCGGCGCGCATGTGGCCTCCATCTGCGATGCCAGTTTCACCACCTACCTGCTCAGCCACTGGGGGGTGAGGCGCGATCACGGTCGCCTGCCGATCCCGCTGCTGGTCAACCTGCTGTCGGCCCGCAACGCGCGGGCGGTCGGGCTCACCGACCGCGGCGCGCTGGCCCCGGGCCTGAAGGCCGACATCAATGTCATCGACCTGGAAAACCTCGCGGTGCAGGCGCCCCAGGTGCATCGCGACCTGCCTGCCGGCGGACGCCGCTTCCTGCAGGGCGCCACCGGTTATGACGCGACCATCGTGTCCGGACAGGTGGTGTACCGGCACGGCCAGGCCACCGGCGCGCTCCCGGGCCGACTGGTGCGCGCCTGAACCGCCACCGCAGCACCGCCGAACCGAACCCTCGCCGATCCGCGCGGTGTCGTCAGCCGCGCCCTCTGCTGCACTCTTCCGGAGATCGCCCATGCTGGCCGTCTGGTACGAACGAAAAGGTCCCGCGCGGGAGGTGCTGCAGTTCGGGGAACGGCCGCTGCCCGCACCGGCGCCCGGCGAAGTGCGCGTGAAGGTGCATGTCTCGGCCGTCAACCCCTCCGACACCAAGAACCGCGGCGGCGCCCGCGGCAATCTGCTCATGCCCTTCCCCGTGGTCATTCCCCACCAGGATGGCGCCGGCGTGATCGATGCCGTGGGTGACGGCGTAGACCCGCAGCGCGTCGGACAGCGGGTCTGGATCTACGAAGCCACCCAGGGCCGGCCGCATGGCACCTGCGCGCAGTACAGCGTGGTGCCGGCCTTCAAGGCCGTGCCGCTGCCGGCCCGCGCCGACTTCGACGCGGGAGCCTGCATGGGCATCCCGGCCATGACCGCGCACCGCTGCGTGATGGCCGACGGTCCGGTGCTCGGCAAGACCGTGCTGGTGCACGGCGGGGCCGGCGCGGTGGGCTTCTATGCCATCCAGATCGCCCGTCTGGCCGGCGCGGCCCGGGTGATCGCCACGGTCAGCCGCGACGAGCAGGCGCGCCAGGCGAGCGCGGCGGGCGCCCACGAGGTGGTCAACTATCGGCAGGAAGATGTGGTCGCCCGGGTGCGGGAGATCACCGGCGACGCACAGGGCATCGATCGGGTGATCGAGGTGGCCTTCGGCCAGAACCTGCCGGTGAATCTGCCGCTGCTGCGGCCCGGCGGGGTGATCGCGACCTACGCCTCCGACGCCGTGCCGGAACCGGCCATTCCGTTCTGGCCGATGCTGGCCAAGGACATCACCGTGCGCTTCGTGCTGGTCTATGCGATGTCACAGCAGGCACACGACGACGCGGCCATGTTCATCAACAACGCGCTGTCCAACGGCGAACTGCGCCATCAGTTCTACCAGCGCTTCCCGATGCGGGACACCGCGCTGGCTCACGAAGCCACCGAAAGCATGAGCCATGTCGGCAAGGTGCTGGTGGGCATCGAGCAGGCCGACTGAGGCCGGCCCTCGCCGCAGCCGCGGCGCCGCGGGTCACTCCACGACCGCGACCACCTGACCTTCCTTCACCGGCTCGCCCTCGGCAACCTTGATCTCCACCAGACGACCGGCGCGCGGGCTGCTCACCGGGATTTCCATCTTCATCGACTCGATGATCATGATCGTGTCGTCCGCGCCCAGTTCGGCACCGGCGGCAGCCTCGATCTTCCAGACCGACCCGCTGACTTCGCTCACCACCTGAACACGCGCCATCTGTCGTCTCCCTGAGGGCCCTGGCGGCCCGGTCTCTGAAGACCCGATGATAGTCGCTGGGGCCCGCGCTACGGCCTGCGACGGGACGCGGCCGGCGCACAGGCGCCGAAAAAAGAAAGGGCAGAGGAGCCAGAACTGGCCGGTCTGCCCGAAAAGTCACCAGGAGGACGGTGTGCGCACAGCCTAGCCGGGCGCACGGTCCAGGGCATTGAGATTGCGCAACGCGCCCACTCGACCCGAGGCCGCCGGCCGCTACCGCGCGCGAGGGCGCCGCTCAGTGAAAGTGCGTGGTCTCGGGCTCGATGTCGTCGGGCATGTCGGCATGCACGATCTCGCCTTTGCCGTTCGGGTAGAGCGGGCTGCCGCAGTCTTCGCAGAAGTCGGGCTCGTTCAGCTCGGGCCAGAAACGGATCTCGGTGATGCCGGCCTCGCGCAGCGTGGCGCGGATCTGCTCCAGCGGCGTGGGATCGTCCTGATCGCTCTCGGCGCCGAGCAAGGGCCAGACCACGCCCTGGGCGACCTCCTCGGATTCGCCCATCGAGAGGCCGATCCGGTATTCATCGACACGGTCATGACCGAAGGGCGCGATGGCCGCGGTGATCTCCGCGGGCTTGGCGCCGAGCGCATGGGTGAGCAGGTGCATGGCCGCGCGGATCGCATAGGGCCGCACACGCCGGTCGGCCTCACGCAGATTGATGTGGTAGGCATCGGGCAGGAGGCACTCAAAGCCGCAGCCAGGCAGCAGCGGCTCCAGGCTGGGCCGACCCTGCGCAATCCACTGCTCCAGGCAATGGACCCGCCCGGCATGACCCGCCGCGTCGGTCTCCTGCCACCGAAAGAGCGGCGCGCCGACCGGCGCGGCCACCACCCCGACGAGAAAGCGGGTGTCGGCGAGCATGTCGGCCGTGTCAGGCAGCGCCTTGAGGTCAAGACGCGCGGGCTGTCCGGTGATCGCGCTGGTGCCCAGACGACGGGTCAGGCGGCGCATCTCGGCGAAGTCGCGCGGCAGCTGGTCGATGCTGTACAGGCAGGGCGAGACCCGGAAACGCGCCTGCGCGGCAAGCGCATGGGCCTGCCATTGGGTGGCCAGGGTCAGCGCAGCCTCGGCGGCAATCGGACCCGACGGAATGCGAAAGCGCGTCCAGACCACCAGCGGCGCCGACACCAGCAGGCACTGCCAGGCCTGGCCCTCGATCTCGAGGATCAGCGCTTCGCTGGCATCCTCGACCGCCTCGATCAGCGCGCTGTAGGCCTCGGTGTCGGTCTGGTTCAGGCGCTCGAGCGCATCCTCCACCGGCTGGGCGTGACCGCCGTCGAGCAGCTTTTCCAGCCGCGCGGACAGCGCAGCCTCCCAGTAGCGATCCTCGGTCCGGCTGCCGGCATTCGACAGCCCGAGCGCCGCCGCCACCAGCCGCTCGGCATCCGGCGAGAGGTGGGCCTTGCGTTCGCGAAGGCCGCGGGGGTGTCTGGCTTCTTTCATCGGGCCTCAGGGGCGAAAACTCGCTCAGGTAAACCCGTGAGTGTAGCCGATCGGGCAGGCCGGAGCCGGCGCGCCCGTCGGCCGAGGCTCAGAGCCAGCCGGTGATCGACGCGCCCGCGAAGCGGCGCCAGTAGCCGGAACCGCCGCTGCCCGCAGCGAAGTTGCTGCCCGAGCCGCCGGCGTAGAAGCGGGCGCGCCAGGTGGGGGTGATGTCGCGGCCCAGGCTGAGTTCCCAGACATTGGGATTGCCGGAACTCTGGTTGCCGAAACCGTCGACCTCGCGGGACACGCCCATGCCCACCCGGGCCTGCAGTTCCCAGGGGTTGAAGTCATGGTACAGCCCGATATAGGCGCGGGCCTCGTTGTAACGCTTCGGGTTCCAGTAGCCGCGGCCGGGCCGGGTGTCACTGGTGGGATCGGAGCTGCTGAAGAGCTGGCCCTCCAGACCCACCACCACCTTGGGCGAGAAGCGCAGCGCGTAATCGGCGCGCCCGGTCAGGCGGGTGCGGACATTGCCGTCATCAAAGCGCAGCAACGCCAGG
>JAGWVN010000079.1 GCA_018970865.1 Betaproteobacteria bacterium | reverse complement strand
CGCCGCTGCCCGAGCCGGTGCACGAGCTGGTCACCACCGAGGCCGCGCTGCAGGTCTGGATCGACCGCATCCGCGCCGCGCCGCTCACCGCCTTCGACACCGAGACCACCTCGCTCGATCCCCTGGCCGCGCGTCTGGTGGGGCTGTCGCTGTCGGTGGAGCCGGGCACGGGCTGCTACATCCCGCTGGCCCACGACTACGCCGGCGCGCCGGCGCAGCTGCCGCTCGATGAGGTGCTGGCGCGCCTGCGCCCCTGGCTGGAAGACCCGGCCGCGGCCAAGGTCGGCCAGAACCTCAAGTACGACGCCCATGTGCTCGAGAACCACGGCATCCGCCTGGCCGGCATGGCCCACGACACCCTGCTGCAGTCCTATGTGCTCGAGGCGCACCGCAGCCACGACATGGACTCGCTCGCCGCGCGCCATCTCAACCGCCGCACCATCACCTACGACGAGGTCACCGGCAAGGGCGCCGCGCGCATCCCGTTCAGCCAGGTGACCCTGGAGACCGCTGCGCGCTACGCCGCCGAAGATGCCGAGGTCACCCTGCACCTGCACCGCGTGCTGCATCCGCAGCTGCTCGCCGATGCCGGCCTCAGCCGCGTGTACCAGAGCCTCGAGATGCCGGCGATGCGGGTGCTGCAGCGCATGGAGCGCGCCGGGGTGCTGATCGACGCGGCGCTGCTCACCGCGCAGTCGGAGGAGCTCGGCCGCAAGCTCCTGGCGCTCGAAGGGCAGGTGCACCAGGCCGCCGGCCAGCCCTTCAACCTCGGCTCACCCAAGCAGCTCGGCGAGATCCTCTTCGAGCGCCAGGGCCTGCCGGTGCACAAGAAGACCGCCAGCGGCGCGCCCTCCACCGACGAGGATGTGCTCACCCGGCTGGCCGAGGACTATCCCCTGCCGCGGCTGATCCTCGAGTGGCGCGGCCTGGCCAAGCTCAAGAGCACCTACACCGACAAGCTGCCCCGCATGATCAACCCGGCCACCGGCCGGGTGCACACCCAGTTCTCGCAGGCGGTGGCGGTCACCGGCCGGCTCGCGTCCAGCGAACCCAACCTGCAGAACATCCCGGTGCGCACCCCCGAGGGCCGGCGCATCCGCGAGGCCTTCATCGCGCCGCCGGGTCACTGCCTGGTGTCGGCCGACTACTCGCAGATCGAGCTGCGCATCATGGCCCACCTCTCCGGCGACGAGGGCCTGCTCGCGGCCTTCGCGCAGGGGCTCGATGTGCACCGGGCCACCGCCGCCGAGATCTTCTCGGTGAGTCCCGGGGAGGTCAGCGCCGAGCAGCGCCGTTACGCCAAGGTGATCAACTTCGGCCTCATCTACGGCATGGGCGAGTTCGGCCTGGCTTCCAACCTGGGCATCGAGCGAACCGCCGCCCGCCAGTACATCGAGCGCTACTTCGCGCGCTACCCCGGCGTGCGCAGCTACATGGACGACACCCGGCGCCTGGCCCACGAGCAGGGTTTCGTCGAGACGGTGTTCGGCCGTCGGCTGTGGCTGCCCGAGATCAACAGCCCCAACGGCCCGCGCCGCCAGGCGGCCGAACGGGCCGCCATCAATGCGCCCATGCAGGGCACCGCCGCCGACCTGATCAAGCTGGCCATGATCGCCGTGCATGACTGGATCGAAGCCGAATCCGCGCCGGCGCGGCTGGTGCTGCAGGTCCACGACGAACTGGTGCTCGAGGTGCCCGAGGCGGCGCTGCCCGAGGTGCGCGAGCGGCTGCGCTCGCTCATGACCGGGGTGGCCAGCCTGAAGGTGCCCCTCGAGGTCGAGGTCGGCGCCGGCCCCAACTGGGAACAGGCCCACTGACGGGCCGCCGAGGAGACCCCGCCATGATCGCTTCCGAAGACATCCACAGCCTGGTCGGTCGCGAGCCGCTCGGCCGCCGCGGCTTCGTCGCGGCCTCGCTCGCCGGCGGCTTCGCCGCCTCGGTGGCGCCGGTCGGCGCGCTGCGCGCCCAGACCATCGTCACCGACGACGCCGGCCTGGTCTCCGAGGAGGTGCTGATCACCACCGCCGACGGCCGCCTGATGCCGGCCTGGCGCGCCCAGCCGGCCGGCGCGCGCGGCCTGGCCACGGTGCTGGTGGTGCACGAGGCCTTCGGCGTGCACGAGCACATCCGCGATGTCTGCCGGCGCTTCGCCCGCGCCGGCTGGCAGGCGGTCGCCCCCGAGCTCTTCTTCCGCCAGGGCGATCCGCGCATCCACGAGACCGTCGCCGAGGTCTTCGCCAGCGTGATCTCGCGGGTGCCCGACAGCCAGGTGCTGTCCGACCTCGATGCCTGCGTGGCCTGGGCGGCCGGCAATGGCGGCCAGCGCGGCCGGCTGGGCATCACCGGCTTCTGCTGGGGCGGACGCATCGTCTGGCTGTACGCCGCCCACCAGCCGGCGCTCAAGGCGGGCGTGGCCTGGTACGGTCGGCTGTCCGGCCAGACCAATCCGCTCACGCCGGCCCATCCCATGGACATTGCCGAGCAGCTGCGCGCGCCGGTGCTCGGCCTGTACGGCGGGCGCGACGAGGGCATCGCGGTCAGCAGCGTCGACGAGATGAAGACCCGGCTGTCGTTCGGACGCGGCGCCTCCCAGGCCTCCGACATCGTCGTCTACCCCGAGGCGCCGCACGCCTTCCATGCCGACTACCGGCCCACCTATCGCAAGGACGCCGCCACCGACGCCTGGAACCGCTGCCTCGCCTGGCTGCGGCGCTTCGGCGCGGCCTGATCGCCCGCGCGCTCCCGCCCATGACCCTGGTTCATGTCCTTCTGGCCACCCTGGCCACCGGCCTGCTGAGCGTGCTCGCTGCCGCCCTGGTGTCGGTCACCCTGCTCAAGGGCGTGGTGCACCGGCTGGTGAGCCTGTCGGCCGGCCTGCTGCTGGCCACGGCGGTGCTGCACCTGCTGCCCGAAGCCATGGAATCCGGCGCCGACCTGCATGGCCTTTGCGCCACCCTGCTTGCCGGCCTGGTGGGGTTCTTCCTGCTCGAGAAGATGGCCATCCTGCGCCACAGCCATCACTACGAGGGCGACGGCCACGAGCATGAGCACGGCCACGACCGCCACGAGGCCGGGCCCGGCGGCACGCTGATCCTGGTGGGCGATGCCATCCACAACTTCGCCGATGGCGTGATGATCGCAGCGGCCTTCACCGCCGATGTCGGCCTGGGCTGGCTCACCGCGGTGGCCATCGCCGCCCACGAGGTGCCGCAGGAGATCGGCGACTTCATCCTGCTGCTGAACGCCGGCTACAGCCGCGGGCGCGCGCTGCTCTTCAATGCCCTGGCCAGTCTGGCGGCGGTGGCGGGCGGCCTGGTGGGCTGGTTCGCGCTGAGCGCCGGCGACAGCCTCAAGCCGCATGTGCTGATGCTCGCGGCCGCCAGCTTCATCTACATCGCGCTCGCCGACCTCGTGCCCGACCTGCACCGCGAGAGCCGGCGGGCGCGTGCCGGCTGGCTGCGTCAGTTCATGCTGATGGCGGCGGGCATCCTGATCATCGCCTTCATGACCCACCGCCTGCACGCGCACTGAGCGGGTCGGCCAGCAGGGCGGCCAGCAGCGCGGCCATCTCCGGCTCGCCCGGCGCGGTGTTGTCGAATCGAACCAGTTCCGGGTACTCGGCCGGGTCGGGCGTGAAGCGACGCTGGCGGTAGCTGTCCCAGTGGGCCAGCTTCCAGGCATCGCGTGGATCGCCGCGGCGCATGATGCGCTCGCGCGCCACCTGCTCGTCGAGGTCGATCCAGGCCACCCGCACCCGCGTGCCCGGGGGTACCGGGAAGGCGCTGCCGTCGTGCAGCCGGTGCGCGCGCACCTCGCGCGAGAACGGGCCCACCACCAGCACATTCACGCCCAGGGCGAGGTTCTCGGCCGCCACCTCGAGCAGCCCGGCGTATTCCAGGTCGCGCAGCTTTTCGAGATAGGTCGGGCTGTCGCGGTCGTTGGGGTCGCCGGTGAGCAGGCCCATCACCCGCGACGAGAAGGCGCCGTAGAGCGTGTCCTTGTCCAGAAGGCAGCAGTTCTCGCCGGTGGCCGCGTGCAGGCGCGACACCAGGCGACGGGCGAGCGTGGTCTTGCCGGTGCCGGCGTGGCCGCAGAAGAAGATCAGGCGCGCCACGATGACGCGCGCGCTGCTCGCCGACCGGCGGGCCGGCCTGGGTGGGCCGCGGTCATCGCAGCGCTAGGGGTTCGGTCCGGTGGCCACCGGCCGGGCGGGATCGGCGCACCATTCGCTCCAGGAGCCCGGGTAGAGCGCGCCCTCGGGCAGGCCAGCCAGCGCGGCCGCCAGCAGGTTGTGGCAGGCGGTGACGCCGGAGCCACACTGGTGCACCACCAGGGCCGGATCGCGCCCGGCGAGCAGCCCGCCGAGCTCGGCGGCGAGCACCGGCGCGGGCTTGAAGCGGCCGTCGGGCCTCAGGTTGAGCGCAAAGGGCCGGTTCAGGGCGCCGGGGATATGGCCGGCCACTGGATCCATCGGCTCGACCTCGCCGCGGTAGCGCTCCGCGGCGCGGGCGTCGATCACGGTGAGGCCGCCGGCGGCGATGCGCGCCGCGTCGACATCGCGGGTGAGCGCCGGGCCGACCTGGAAGTCGCCGGCCGCCGGCGCCGGCGTCTCGGTGCTCAGCGGCAGGCGCTCGCGCTCCCAGGCGGGCAGACCGCCGTCGAGCACCGCCACCGCCTCATGCCCGAGCCAGCGGGCCAGCCACCACAGTCGCGCGGCATACATGCCGCCGTGGGCGTCGTAGGCCACCAGCGGCTGGCCCACGCGCAGCCCGCAGGCCCGCAGCCGCCCGGCGAGCGCCTCGCGCGGGGGCAGCGGGTGGCGGCCGTTGCGGCCGGTCTTGGGACCGGCCAGATCATGATCCTGGTGCAGGAACCGGGCCCCGGGAATGTGGCCGCGGGCATAGGCCGCGGGGCCGGCGGCGGGGTCGGTGAGTTCGTGTCGGCAGTCGATCACCACGCAGTCGTCGATGCGGGTGGCGAGTTCGTCGACGCTGATCAGGGGGGTCCAGGCCATGGCGGCTCCAGCGGGCGGCAGGACCGCGGCGCGCGCCGCGGTCGGAAATCAGGCGGGCGGCAGCCCGGTCTGCGGCAGGCCCATCTCGCGACGGTAGAACTCGTGGAAGTGCTGCATGCCGTCTTCCATGGGGCTCTGGTAGGGGCCGGCGTCGTCGGCGCCGCGGTTCATCAGGGCGCGCCGGCCGGCGTCCATGCGCAGGGCGATCTCGTCGTCCTCGAGACAGGTCTCCATGTAGGCGGCCCGCTCGGCTTCGACGAACTCGCGCTCGAAGAGCACGATCTCCTCGGGGTAGTAGAACTCCACCACATTGGTGGTGTGCTGCGGGCCGCGCGGCACCAGCGTGGACACCACCAGCACATAGGGGTACCACTCCACCATCACATTCGGGTAGTAGGTGAGCCAGATGGCGCCGTGCGGCGGCAGCGCGCCGCGGCCGAATCGCATCACCTGCTCGTGCCAGCGGCGGTACACCGGCGATCCCGGCCGCCGCAGGCCCTCATGCAGGCCCACCGTCTGCACCGAGAAGCGCTCCGCGAAGTGCCAGTTCAGGTCGTCGCAGGACACGAAACGGCCCAGGCCCGGGTGGAAGGGCCCGACATGGTAGTCCTCGAGGTAGACCTCGATGAAGGTCTTCCAGTTGTAGGCGCACTCATGCACCTCGACATGGTCGAGCAGGTAGCCCTCGAAGTTCAGGCTGTCGTGCAGCCCGACCGCGGCAAGATCGGCCGCGGCATTGCGCGGGCCCTCGAAGAGCAGGCCGCGCCATTCGGTGAGCGGGCTGCGGCCAAGGTTCAGGCAGGGCTGCTCGGCAAAGTGCGGCGCGCCCAGCAGGCGGCCCTGCAGGTCGTAGGTCCAGCGGTGCAGGGGGCAGACGATGTTGTCGGCCTTGCCGCTGCCGCGCAGCATGATGGCCTGACGATGACGGCAGACATTCGAGAGCAGCTCCACGCCGCCGGCCGAGTGCACCAGCGCGCGGCCGTCGCCTTCGGCGGCCAGCGTGCGGTAGTCGCCCGGTTCGGGCACCATCAGGCGATGGCCGACGTAGCCCGGCCCCTGCCGGAACAGGCGCGACATCTCCTGGTCGAAGAGCGACTGGCTGAAATACGCTGAAACCGGCAGTTGAGTGCGCGCAGGCGACAGAAAAGCGCGGCGACCCAGATCCGACATCCCAAACCTCCCGGGCAAGCAAGCCGAAAAGCCGAACCGAGACGCGGCGGCGGGCGGGCGCGCCGACCCGCCCGCCGGGGGGGTCGATGCCTGCCGCCGCAGCGGAAAGCCGCGAAGCATACCCCAAAGGGGGAGGGGGGTCACGCCGTCAGGTCAGACGGCCCGATCGGTGCACCGCGCGCGGGCGCGAGCGGCGCAGCCGCAGTAAACTGCGGGTTTCTCGCCGCCCCGGGGCGGCATTTCCCGGGACTGCCCATGGGCATTGAAGAGCCGGCGCCGCCGCCGGGCGCCCCTGCCGACCCAGCCGACGCCCCCCTGCCGGCCAGTTTCGAGCTCGCGCTTGCCGAGCTCGAGGACCTGGTGCGCCGGATGGAAGGCGGCGAGCTCTCGCTCGAGGCCTCGCTGGCGGCCTACCGTCGCGGCGCGGCCCTGGTGGGCGCCTGCCGGCAGTCGCTGGCGTCGGTGCGCCAGCAGGTGCGTGTGCTCGAGGGCGAGCTGCTGCGGCCCTTCGAGCCCGATGCCGGCCTGGCCGACTGACGGCGCCTGCCCGCCCTTCGCCTCCGGATCGCTCACCCGCCCCATGTCCGCCGCCCGCCCATCCCCGGCCGCCGAATCCTTCACCGACTGGTCGGCCCGCCGCTGCGACCAGATCGAGCGGGCCCTGCACGCCCTGCTGCCGCCGGCCGACGCCGTGCCGGCCCGCCTCCACGAGGCCATGCGCTACGCCGTGCTGGGCGGCGGCAAGCGGGTGCGGCCGCTGCTGGTCTATGCCGCCGGCGAGCTGGTCGGCGCGCCCGAGGCCGCGCTCGATGCCGCGGCCTGCGCGGTGGAGTGCATCCACGCCTATTCGCTGGTCCACGACGACATGCCCTGCATGGACGACGATGTCCTGCGCCGGGGCAAGCCCACGGTGCATGTGGCCTTCGGCGAAGCCACCGCCATGCTGGTCGGCGACGCGCTGCAGGCGCTGGCCTTCGCGGCCATCGCGGCGGCCCGCGACCACGGCGTCCCAGCCGGGTCGGTGGTCGACATGACCGCCGCGCTGGCCGCGGCGGCCGGCTCGCAGGGCATGGCCGGCGGTCAGGCCATCGACCTCGACGCGGTGGGCCGGGCGCTCGATCGCGCCTCCCTGGCCGACATGCACCAGCGCAAGACCGGCGCCATGCTCTCGGTGTCGGTGCGGCTGGGCGCGGCCTGCGGTCACGATGCCGCCGACCGCGCGCCCTGGCTGGCGCGTTACGGCCACGCCGTGGGCCTGGCCTTCCAGGTGGTCGATGACATCCTCGATGTCACCGGCGACGCCGCCTCCCTGGGCAAGACCGCCGGCAAGGACGCCGACCACGGCAAGCCCACCTATGTATCCATCCTGGGCCTCGATGCCTCCCGCCACCTGGCCGCCGAGTTGCTGGCCCAGGCGCGGGAAGCGGTGGCCGCACTCGGGCCCGGCGCGGGCCGGCTCGGCGACATCGCCGAACTCATCGTGATGAGGCAGTCTTGACCACCGGAAAACACCCTCTGCTCGAGCGGGTCGCCAGTCCCCGGGATCTGCGCTCCTTCGACCGCGCCCAGCTGCGCGTGCTGGCCGACGAGCTTCGCGCCTTCCTGCTCGAGTCGGTCGCCCGCACCGGCGGCCACCTCTCGTCCAACCTCGGCACGGTCGAGCTCGCCATCGCCCTGCACTATGTGTTCGACACCCCCCGCGATCGGCTGGTCTGGGATGTCGGCCACCAGAGCTACCCCCACAAGGTGCTCACCGGCCGGCGCGATCGCCTGGCCACCATCCGCCAGCTCGGCGGCATCTCGGGCTTCCCGCGGCGCAGCGAGTCCGAGTACGACACCTTCGGCACCGCGCACTCCTCCACCTCGATCTCGGCCGCGCTGGGCATGGCGATCGCCTCGCGCTACCAGGGCGAGAACCAGGGGCCCGGCCGGCGCCGCCATGTGGCGGTGATCGGCGACGGCGCCATGTCGGCCGGCATGGCCTTCGAGGCGATGAACAACGCCGGGGTCACCACCGACATCGATCTCCTGGTGGTGCTCAACGACAACGACATGTCGATCTCGCCGCCGGTGGGGGCGCTCAACCGCTACCTGGCGCGGCTGATGTCGGGGCAGTTCTACGCCAAGGCCCGCGATGTCGGCCGCGCGGTGCTCGCCAGGGTGCCCACCATGTTCGAGCTGGCCCGCCGCTTCGAGGAGCACGCCAAGGGCATGGTCGTGCCGGGCACGATGTTCGAGGAGTTCGGCTTCAACTATGTCGGCCCCATCGACGGCCACGACCTCGACTCGCTCATTCCCACGCTGTCCAATCTGCGGGAGCTGCGCGGCCCGCAGTTCCTCCACATCGTCACCCGCAAGGGTCAGGGCTACAAGCTGGCCGAGGCCGACCCGGTGCTTTACCACGGGCCCGGCAAGTTCGACCCGGCGCAGGGCATCCAGAAGTCGCCGGCCCCGCCCAAGCTCACCTTCACCCAGGTGTTCTCCGACTGGATCTGCGACGCCGCCCAGCGCGATCCCCGCCTCATGGCCATCACCCCGGCCATGCGCGAGGGCTCGGGCCTGGTGGAATTCGAGAAGCGCTTCCCCACCCGCTACTTCGATGTCGGCATCGCCGAACAGCACGCGGTCACCTTCGCCGCCGGCCTCGCCTGCGAGGGGCTCAAGCCGGTGGTGGCCATCTACAGCACCTTCCTGCAGCGCGGC
Source organism: Betaproteobacteria bacterium (assembly GCA_018970865.1). Classification (GTDB taxonomy): domain Bacteria; phylum Pseudomonadota; class Gammaproteobacteria; order Burkholderiales; family Burkholderiaceae_E; genus Quisquiliibacterium. The sequence goes on along the minus strand of JAGWVN010000079.1, from coordinate 9,995 downwards.
TACGACCAGCTCATCCACGATGTGGCCCTGCAGAACCTGCCGGTGATGTTCGCGCTCGACCGGGCGGGCCTGGTGGGCGCCGATGGCGCCACGCACGCCGGCGCCTTCGATTTCGCCTATCTGCGCTGCATTCCGAACATGATCATCGCGGCGCCGTCCGACGAGAACGAGTGCCGCCAGATGCTGCAGACCGCGTTCGAGCACGACGGGCCCAGCGCGGTTCGCTATCCCCGCGGCGCCGGCCCGGGCGCGGCGGTGGCGCAGGCCTTCACCGCCATGCCGCCGGGCAAGGCCGAGCTGCGCCGCGAAGGCCGCCGCATCGCGCTGCTCGCCTTCGGCACGCTGCTCGCCCCGGCGCTGGCCGCCGGTGAGGCGATCGACGCCACCGTGGTCAACATGCGCTGGGTCAAGCCGCTGGACGCCGAGCTGCTGAAAGCGCTGGCCGCCAGCCACGACGCATTCATCACCATCGAGGAGCATGTGGTGCAGGGCGGCGCGGGCGCGGCGGTGGCCGAATGCCTGGCCACGCTCGGGCTGGCGATGCCCATGCTGCACCTCGGTCTGCCCGACCGCTTCGTCGACCACGGCGAGCAGGCCCAGCTGCTGCGCCTCGAAGGGCTCGATGCCGCGGGCATCGAGCGCTCCGCGCGCGCGCGCTTCCCCGATCTGTGCGCGCCCGCGCCGGCCTCGGCCGAAGCCGGCGTGGCCTGATCCCCAACATCCCGGAGTCTTCATGAACACACGCGAATCGGGCGCCCCCCTGAACGGCCCCATGCCCGATGTCCAGGGCAGCCTCGACGAGCGCCGCCTCGCGATCCAGCGGGTCGGGGTCAAGGGCGTGCGCTATCCCCTGCGCTGGCGCACCGCCGATGGCGGCGTGCAGCCCTCGGTGGGCGAGTTCGCGCTCTATGTGGCGCTGCCCGAAGACCAGAAGGGCACCCACATGTCGCGCTTCATCGGCCTGCTCGAGGAGATCTCCCAGGCCGATGCGCCGGCGCTCGATGTCGCCACGGTGGTGGCCCTGCACCGGCGCATGCTCGGCCTGCTCGAGGCCGAGCGCGGCTGCATCGAGATGAGCTTCGCGCTGTTCGTGCGCAAGACCGCCCCGGTCTCGGGCGTGCAGAGCCTTCTCGACTATCAGGTCCGGGTGGTGGTCGACGGCGATGCCTCGTCGCCCGCGGCCACTCTCACGGTGGTGGCGCCGGTCAAGAGCCTGTGCCCCTGCTCCAAGACCATCTCCGACTACGGCGCGCACAACCAGCGCTCGCACATCACCCTGTCGGTGCGCACCCGCGAGCCGATGGCCCCCGAGGCGCTGATCCGCATCGCCGAGGAGGAAGCCTCCAGCGAGATCTACGGCCTGCTCAAGCGGGTCGACGAGAAGTTCATCACCGAGCGCGCCTACGACAACCCCAAGTTCGTCGAGGACCTGGTGCGCGATGTCGCCGGTCGGCTGCGCGATCATCCCGCGGTGATCGGCTTCGTGGCCGAGGCCGAGAACTTCGAGTCCATCCACAACCACTCCGCCTACGCGCGCATCGAGTCCGCGCCGGGCTGAAGGCGCCGGCCGGTCGAAAGCGCTGAATAAGCGGGGCGCCGGGCGGGTCTTCCCCGCAACGCCGGCGCCGGCGGCGGGGCATGCTGATGGAATCGCACCCGGGCGGTGGCGCGTTTCGCGTCGGTCTGCCGGGGGCATTCCCTCCTGCCGCAGGGTTGCTCATGAACGATCCCCTCAAGGCCGCGAGCGTCGCGCCGGCCGAGTCGCCAGACAGCGCTGGCCTCCTCGCCGCCCTTCCGCGACTGGCGCCGGTTCCCGGTCTTCAGGCGGATCTGCCCGGCTTCGTGTGCTGGTCGCCGGGTGACGCCATCGCGCGGGTCTCCTCGCGCGCGCTCGATCTGCTCGGCATCGGCGGCGCCGATTCCATGCAGTCGCGCAGCCGGCTGTGGCAGGGATTCGAGCCTGCCGACCAGGCCTCGATCGAGCAGGCCTGCGAGCTGGTGCGCCCGGGCGGCGATCCGGTGGCCCTGAGCCTGCGCTGCGCGAGCGCCTCCACCGGCTGGGTCCGCGTGGTGATCGATGCGCTGGTCCATGTCACCAGCCTGAGCTGGGATGTCTGCGTGGTGGTCTCCACCGGGCTGCCGCCCGATCAGGACGGTCTGGCCGGCGCGCGGCTGGTCTGCTACGACGGGCTGACCGGCGAGGCCAACCGGCTGCAATTCCAGGATCAGGTCGGCCATGCCCTGCGCCGGGCTGCCCGCGAACGCGCCCTGCTGGCGGTGATGTCCATCGAGGTGATGCTCGAGGAGCCGCTCACCCCGGCGCAGGCCCGCGGCGTGGAGGACTTCGCCGGGCGCCTGCTGCGCGCGGCCTCGCTGCGCATCGGGCGGGCGCTGCGCGCCGAGGATCTCGCGGCGGTCAGCCTGGCGCCGGTCCATCCGGCCGATGGCGAACGCGACACCGCCGGCCGTTTCGCCGTGATGCTCGGCAGCCTGGCCGAACCCCAGGACGCGATCCGTGTGGCGGTGCGCATCGACGAACTGCTGTCGCAGCCGCTCGTCATCGATGGCTGCCGGGTGGGCGCGCGGCCGCGCACCGGCATCGCGCTCTATCCCTGGGATGATCAGGAGGCCGCCGGCCTGCTGCGCTGCGCCGACGCCGCCCTGGAGCGCGCCGGCCGCGAGCCGGGATCGGTGCGCTTCTTCAGCAAGCCGATCAACGATCTCGCCGCCGACCGCCTGTCCCTGGAGGGCGACCTGCGCGAGGCGGTGAGCCATGAGGGCTTCACGCTGCACTACCAGCCACGGCTGGATGCCGGCACCCGCCGGGTGGTGGGCCTGGAGGCGCTGCTGCGCTGGCGTCAGCCCGGCCAGGGTCTCACCCGGCCGGGCAGCTTCATCGATGTGGCCGAGCAGTCGCGGCTGATCGTGCCGATCGGCCACTGGGCGATCCGCGAGGCCTGCCGCCAGAACCGCGCCTGGCAGCGGGCCGGCCTGCCGGCCGTGCCGGTGTCGGTCAATGTCTCGATGGTGCAGTTTCGCGACGAGGGCTTCGTGGCCGCGGTGGCGGCGCTCCTGGCCGAGACCGGCCTGGCGCCGGAACTGCTCGAACTGGAGATCGCCGAGCCGGCGCTGGCGGTGGACATCGCCGATGTGCTGCGGGTGATGCGCGCGCTCAAGGCGCTCGGCGTGCGCCTGGCGATCGACGGCTTCGGCACCGGGCACACCTCGCTGGCCTGCCTGCGCGAGTACCCGATCGACGCCATGACCATCGACCGTTCCTTCATCGCCGACATCGACCGCCATCCGCGCGGCGCCGCGACCGCCAGCGCCCTGATCGATCTGGCGGGACGCTTCGGCATCGCGGTGACCGCGGTCGGGGTCGAGACCGAGCGGCAGCGTCGGCTGCTGCTCGACCACGGCTGCGCGCGCATGCAGGGCCTGCTGTTCGCCCGCCCCGGCTCCGCCCAGGTGATCGAGGGCCTGTGGCGTGAAAGCCTCGAGGGCGAGCTACCGGCGCGCGCGGCGCCGATCGTGCCGGTGAGCGGTCCGTCCACGATGCAGTAGGGCGGCGCTGCCGCCCCGCGTCACCCCAGGAAGCGGGCGATCCGCTCGTCGATGCGGGCCTGCAGCGCGCGGACCTGGGCGATCAGCGCGGCCGCCTCGGCCGCATCGCCGCCATGGCGGAACTGCTCCAGCGACCGGCTCAGTCGGGCCAGCCCCATCGCGCCCACCGCGGCGGCCGCCGACTTGGTGCGGTGCCCGAGCGCGCCGACCGTGGGGAGGTCCTGGCGGCGCATGGCCTCGTCGAGCTCGGTCAGGGTCTTGCGCATGGAGTCGGTGAACATGCCCGCAGCCCGTCGCACGACATCCATGCGCCCGCCCAGCGTGGCTGCCAGCACCGACAGGTCGATCACCTCGGGGTCGCCGGCAGGATCGCCGGGCAGCGGGCCCTCGGGCCCGGCACCTGCCGAAGCGAGCGGCTGGTCCGGATCGGAGCCGGCGGGTGCGGGCGGCGGATCGGCGTCGCCTGCGGGGGACGGCGGCGCTTGCGCGGCGTGGGCTGCCGGCGCCACCGGCGCCTCCGGCAGCCACTTCGAGACCATGGTGTACAGGCGCTGGGCGAGCACCGGCTTGGTGAGGAAGTCGTTCATGCCGGCTTCCAGGCAGCGATGCCGGTCTTCCTGGCGGGCGTTGGCGGTCATGGCGATGATCGGCACGCCTGACACCGCCGGCAGATGGCGGATTGCCCGCGTGGCCGCCAGCCCGTCCATCACCGGCATCTGCATGTCCATGAGCACGCAGTCGAAGGGCTCGCTGCGGACCCGCGCGACCGCCTCCTCGCCATCGGCCGCCACGGTCACGGTGGCGCCGATCTGCTGCAGCAGTTCGGTGGCCACCTGCTGGTTGAACTGGTTGTCGTCGACCACCAGAATCCGCCGGCCCTGGATGCGCGCGCGCTGTTCCGCGCTGGGCTCGGCCGCCCAGGAGCGGGCAGCGGCCTCGGCATCGGATTCCGTCGGGCCGGCGGCGGCGAGTTGGCCGCCCCAGTCAAGGGAGAGGGTGAGCCAGAAGCTGCTGCCCTCGCCGAGTTGGCTCTCGACGCCGACCTCCCCGTCCATCAGGTCGGCGAGCTGGCGGCAGATCGCCAGACCGAGGCCGGTTCCACCGTAGCGGCGCGTGGTCGAGGCGTCGACCTGGTGGAAGGGCTGGAACAGCGTGGCCACCTGTGTCTCGCTCATGCCGATGCCGTTGTCGCTCACCTCGAAGCGGATCCTGGCGCCACGCTCGTCGCGGTGCAGGCAGCGCGCGCGCACCACCACCCGCCCGCGGTCGGAGAACTTGATGGCATTGCCGGCGAAGTTGAGCAGCACCTGGCCCAGGCGCAGGGGGTCGCCGCGCAGCGGCCGCGACAGCTCCGGATCGGTCTCGAAGACCAGCATCAGCCCCTTGCGATCGGCGCTGTCGCCGAGCTGGCTGGACACCGAGCTCACCAGCGAGGCGATGGTGAAGTCGGTGATGTCGATCTCGAGCTTGCCGGCCTCGAGCTTCGAGAAGTCGAGGATGTCGCTGATGATGCCGAGCAGGTGCTGCCCCGACTGGCCGATCTTCTCGAGGTAGTCGCGCAGGCGGGGGTTGGGATCGGCGCGCTGGGCGAGATAGGTCAGGCCGATGATGCTGTTCATCGGCGTGCGGATCTCGTGGCTCATGTTCGAGAGGAACTCGCTCTTGGCGAGATTGGCGGTGTCGGCCTGGCGACGGGCGAGCTCGAGCTCGCGGGTCCGCTCGAGGATGCGGGATTCCAGGCTGGCGTTGAGCTCGGCCAGGCTGCGTTCGGCGAGTCGTCGGGCGGTGACATCGCGGAAGCTGAACACCTGGCCGCTGCGGCGGCCGCCGGCCTCGAGCACCGAGCGGTGGCACTCGAAGATGCGGCCATCGCTCAGTTCGAGCGTGGAGGTGGGCGGGCCGTCGGCCGGCGGCGGCTCGTCGGCGGACAGCCGGGCATCGCGCAGCCGCGCGTTCATGCTCGCGATGAGCGGCGCGGCATCGTCGCCTTCGGCGGGCGCGGGCAGGGCCCACATCCGCGAGAGCAGGTGGTTGGTTGCGAGCACCCGGCCGCCGGTGTCGGTGACCAGGATGCCGTCGGCCGTGGCCTCCAGCGTGGCGGCCAGCACCGCGTTGGAGCGGGCCAGCGCGAGATGCGTGCGCACCCGGCTGCGCACCACCGCCGGGCTGATCGGCTTGGCGATGAAGTCCACGGCGCCGGCATCCAGGCCGCGGGTCTCGTCAGCGGGATCGTGATGCGCGGTGACGAAGATCACCGGGATGGCGCGGGTCTGCGGATCGGCCTTCAGGCGACGGCAGACCTCCAGCCCGTCGATGCCGGGCATGACCACATCGAGCAGCACCAGATCGGGGTTCTCCTCGCGGCACAGGTGCAGCGCGCGCTCGCCGCTGGTGGCCTGCAGCACCCGGTGCTCGTCGGAGAGCGCCTGGTAGAGCATGCGGATGTTGATCGGCTGGTCGTCGACCACCAGCACGCAGCTGCGCCGCAGCCCACGCTGCCCGTCCGGGCTGCCGGCGGCATCGGCGGGCGATGGGGCGGCGGTGTCGGTCATGAGGACAGCGAGCCCAGCAGGTTGCGGCAGGCGGTGAGCGCGAGATCGAAATCCAGCACGGCCAAGGCTTCGTCCAGCGTCCTGAGGGTGTCGGCTGGTATCGGATCGCCGAGCGACGGACGCAGGGATTCGAACACATCCATCGCCCGCATGTCGGCATGTCCGAGCAGATCGATCAGTTCGTTCAGGGCCTGCCGGATGCCGCGGGTGTCCTGCGTGCCGGGAACCGGCAGGGGTTCGCCCAGCGAGGACTCGATCAGGGTCAGGCCGGCGCGGGCCTGCTCGGCCGCGGCCACCAGCTCGGCGATCGCGTCGGATGCCGGGGCGGCGGTGCCGGTTCTGACCATGGCCTCGATCCGACCGGCGAGTTCGGCCAGGCGCGTGGCCCCGAGCATCGCGGCCAGGCCGCGCAGGGTGTGCATCTCGCGCACCGTGACCGACGGGTCGGTCGTGGCGGCCCCGGTCTGCAGCCGGCGGGTCATGTCCGGCAGGTCGGCGGCGAAACCCTGCAGCATGCGCAGGTAGATCGCGGTTTCGCCCTCGATGCGCGCGAGGGCGGCCGGCAGATCGATGCCGTGCCCGGCCGCGGCGGCCACCAGCGCGGCCGGCAGACGGCCCTCGGCGAGCAGGTCAGGGCCGGCAGGCGCGCCGGCCGCCGATGGCGCGCCGGGCCGGGCGTGGCGCAGCAGGGTGCCCACCAGCGCCGCCAGCTCGAAGGGCTTGCCGACATGATCGTTCATGCCGGCCGCGAGGCAGGCCTGGCGATCGGCCTCGGAGGCATTGGCGGTCATGGCGATGATCGGCAGGTCGCGCAGGCCGAGGCGTCCGCGGATCTCGGCGGTGGCGCTCAGCCCGTCCATCTCGGGCATCTGAAGGTCCATCAGCACGGCGTCGAAAGGCGGGTTGGCCTCGGCCACCGCGGCCACGCCCAGGCGGCCGTTGCCGGCCACCTCGACCAGCGCGCCCTCGAGGCGCAGCAGCTCGCGGGCCACCTGCTGGTTGTTCGGGTTGTCCTCCACCAGCAGCACCCGCAGGCCATCGAGTCGGCGCGGTCGGCCGCGCCGGCCGCCGGCCTCGGCCGGCGGCGCGCCGACGATCTGCCGGCCGCGGGCATCGGCCACCGCGTCGAAGAGCATCGAGGCGGTCACCGGCTTGACCAGGAAGCCGCCGATCAGCGCCTGCTGGGCCGGATCGCGCCCGGCGAGCAGCTCGCGCGCGTGCGCGGTGACCATCATCACGAGGCAGGCCTCGGGCAGCGTGGCCGAGCGCCGCAGCCGCTGGCTGGTCTCCCAGCCGTCGATGCCCGGCATCATCCAGTCGACGAAGATCGCGTCGTAGGGCTTGCCCTCGGCCGCCGAGGCCTCGGCGAGCGCGATCGCCTGCTCGCCGTCTTCGGCGAGATCGACCTGCCAGCCGAGCGTGCCGATCATGGTGGCCAGCACCTCGCGCGCGGCGCGGTTGTCATCGACCACCAGCACGCGAAGCCGCGTGAGCGCGGGGTCGAGCAGGGCGCGCGGATCGGGCGCCGGGCAGTCGACCACCGGCAGGCGCAGCCGGAAGCGGAAGGTGCTGCCCTGACCGAGCGTGCTCTCGAGCTCGATCCCGCTGCCCATCAGCGAGAGCAGCCGCTGCGAGATGGCCAGGCCCAGCCCGGTGCCGCCGAAGCGCCGGGTGGTGGAGGCCTCGGCCTGTGAGAAGCCGCGGAAGATCTGCGCCTGATGCTCGGGCGCGATGCCGATGCCGGTGTCGCTCATCGCGAACTCCATCAGCGCCTCCTGGCCGGTGTTCTCGAGCACGGTGACCGAGAGCCGGACCTCGCCGTGCTCGGTGAACTTGACCGCATTGCCGCCGAGATTGATCAGCACCTGCTGCAGGCGCATGTCGTCGCCGAGCAGCCCGCGCGGCAACGCCGGATCGATGTCGAAGAGCACCTCGACATCCTTGTCGCCGATGCTCGCCGACAGGATCACCGAGAGGTCGCGCAGCAGGCGGTCGAGGCGGAAGGGCTTGGGGTCGAGGCGCATCATGCCGGCCTCGGCCTTGGAAAAATCCAGGATGTCGTTGAGCAGGCCGAGCAGCGAGCGGGCCGAGCTGTCGGCCTTGCTGGCATAGTCGAGCTGGCGCTGGCTGAGCGGCGTGTTGCGCAGCAGGGTGAGCATGCCCAGCACCGCGTTGAGCGGGGTGCGGATCTCGTGGCTCATGTTGGCCACGAACTCGCTCTTGGCCTGATCGCTGCGTTCGGCCACCTCCTTGGCGGCGCGCAGCGAGGCCTCGATCGCCTTGCGGTCGGAGATGTCGGTGCGGATGGCAATGTACTGCTCCGGACGGCCGTCCTCGCCGAGCAGCGGCACGATGGTGGCGTCCACCCAGTAGAGCCGGCCGTCGCGCGCCCGGTTGCAGATCTCGCCGCGCCAGACCTGGCCCTGCGCGATGGTGCGCCACAGATGCTCGAAGAAGTCCGGCGGGTGCTGGCGCGAGCCGATGATGCGGTGGTTCCTGCCGATCAGCTCCTCGCGCGCGTAGCCGCTGATCTGGCAGAAGCGGTCGTTGGCGTAGGTGATCGCGCCGTCGGGGTCGGTGATGCTGACGATGGCATGCTGATCGAGCGCGAACTTCTGGTTGTCGAGCGCCCGCCGGCTGGCCTCGCGCTCGCGCATCAGGCTGGCCGTGCGATTGAAGAGCTCGACCACCTGGCGGATCTCCACCGGCGCGCCCACCTCCACCGGGGCGCTGGTCTGCGCGCTGCCCGAGGCCAGCGCCCGCTCGAACTCGCGCAGCCGGCCCAGGCCGCCCAGCCAGCGGCTCACCAGGATGCGCACCAGCGTGAGGCCGGCCGCGAGCGCGGCCAGCCCCAGGGCGAGCGCCAGCACCGACAGGTCCCAGAGATCGCCGGCCACGCTGCGCGCGTCGAAGTGCAGCCGCAGCACGCCGTAGTCCTTGCCGCCCACCGAGACCGCCCGGTTGACATCGTAGAGCTGGCGCTCCACCCAGTCGACCAGCGGCTGGGGCGCGCGCCCGCGGGTGGGCGCGCGGCTGTTGGCCTGGATGCGCCCGCCGCCGCGCTCGATGAAGGAGGCCGACTCGAACACCGACTCCTGGACCGCCTTGTCGAGGATCTTTCGAACCGTGTCGTAGTCGCCGATCACCACGCTGTCCTGCACGGCCTGAGCCACCACCTCGATGAGCATCACCGAGGCGCGCTGGGTCTCTTCCACCTGGGTGCGGTACTGGTGGGCGAGAAAAACGCCCAAGCCGGCGCCAAAGAAGACCAGCAGGGTGACGCCGTAGAGCGCGAAGACCCGGTTGGTGAGGGATCGCGGCCAGCACCGGCCCAGCAGGGACCCGACGCGCAGCAGGAAGGACTTCAAGGGGCCGCAGCCTGGAATGTGCGCGGGCTCTCAGCGCAACTGGGCGGGTGCCGTGGCGAAGAAGTTCCGGTAGGCGCCGTATTCGGAGCCGTTGGACGCGACGAACCCAGCATTGGGCGGCAGCTTCACCAGCTCACCCGAGGCGGCGAGGATCTTCTGGCCTGCCGGGTCGCTCAGCATGGACACGAAGGCCTTGCCCACGGCCTCGGCGTCCTTGTCGGGCACCTTCTTGGCCACCATCAGCGGCAGGTCGTACAAGGGCTCGGACTGCCACAGCACGCGCAGCTTCTGGTTCTCACGCTTGGCCCAGCCGTCGGCCAGCTGGGACTGCGTGCCCGCGGCCTGTACTTTGCCGCTGAGCAGCTGCGCGAAGGCGCCGTCCATGTTGCCGCCAAAGACCACCTGCACGTTGATGTTGCGCTTGAGCAGTTGCCCGTAAGAGAACTTGTAGGCCACCGTGGCCTCGGGCCCGGGGAAGGCCACGCTCTGCCCCTGCAGCTCTTCCAGCCGG
>JAGWVN010000078.1 GCA_018970865.1 Betaproteobacteria bacterium | reverse complement strand
CGACCCGATGCGGTGGCCAAGCGCCGGCGCACCGGCCAGCGCACCGCGCGCGAGAACATCGAGGACCTCTGCGACCCGGGCAGCTTCACCGAGTACGGCTCGCTGGTGATCGCGGCGCGCCGGCTGCGCATGCCGATGGACGAACTGATCCGCACCACGCCCGCCGACGGCATGGTGATGGGCCTGGGCCATGTCAATGGCGCGCTGTTCCCCGAGACCGAATCGCGCTGCGTGGCCATGTCCTACGACTACACCGTGCTGGCGGGCACGCAGGGCAAGAAGAACCACGCCAAGAAGGACCGCATGTTCGAGATCGCGCACCAGTGGCGGCTGCCGCTGGTGCTGTTTGCCGAGGGCGGTGGTGGGCGGCCCGGCGACACCGACCAGGTCTTCGCGGCCAACCTGATCACCGAGGCCTTCCAGCGCTTCGGGCGGCTGAGCGGCCTGGTGCCGCTGGTGGGCATCGCCTCGGGTCGCTGCTTCGCCGGCAACGCGGTGCTGCTCGGCTGCTGCGATGTGGTCATCGCCACCGAGAACGCGACCATCGGCATGGGCGGCCCGGCCATGATCGAGGGCGGCGGCCTGGGCGTGTACCGTCCCGAGGAAGTGGGCCCGATCGATGTCCAGACCCGCAACGGCGTGGTCGACATCGCGGTGAAGGACGAGGCCGAGGCGGTGCGGGTGGCCCGCCAGTACCTGTCGTATTTCCAGGGCGCGGTGAAGGACTGGACCTGCGCCGATCAACGCGAGCTGCGCGCGGTGATCCCCGAGAACCGGCTGCGGGTCTACGATGTCCGCACCGTCATCCGGCTGCTCGCCGACACCGACAGCGTGCTCGAGCTGCGGCCGCGTTTCGGCCCCTCGATGATCACCGCCTTCCTGCGGGTGGAGGGTCGGCCGATGGGCCTGATCGCCAACAACCCCGCGCATCTCGGCGGCGCGATCGACAGCGAGGCCGCCGACAAGGCGGCGCGCTTCATGCAGCTGTGCGACGCCTTCGACATCCCGCTGCTGTCGCTGTGCGACACCCCGGGCAACATGGTGGGCCCCGACTACGAGAAGACCGCGCTGGTGCGCCACTGCTGCCGGCCCTTCGTGATCGGCGCCAACCTCGAGATCCCGGTGTTCACCGTGGTGCTGCGCAAGGGCTACGGACTGGGCGCGCAGGGCATGGCCGGCGGGGGTTTCCATGCGCCCTTCTTCGCGGTGTCCTGGCCCACCGGCGAATTCGGCGGCATGGGCCTGGAAGGCGCGGTGAAGCTGGGCTACCGCAACGAGCTCGCGGCCATCGAAGACCCGGTGGCGCGCAAGGCCGCCTACGACAAGCGGGTGGCCGGCATGTACGAGCAGGGCAAGGCGCTGAGCGCCGCCTCGCTCTTTGAGCTCGATGATGTGATCGACCCGGCCGAGACCCGGCGCTGGATCATGGCCGGCCTGAAGGCGCTGCCGCCCAAGGCGCCGCGCACCGGCAAGCGCCGCGCCTGGGTGGACACCTGGTAGGCGGCTGAGGAGCGGCTGGGGCCGCGCCGGGGGGCTGACGGCGGCGGCCTTGCCCGCGGCCGCCGCGCGCCGTCTCAGCTCAGCGCCGCGTAGCGCTCGAGGTGGTGGTCGGCATCGCCGAAGCGCTGCGCGATCATGGTCAGCCGGCGGAAGGTGTGGGAGACCTTCATCTCTTCGGTCATGCCCATGCCGCCGTGCAGCTGCACCGACTCCTGGCTGATCTGCCGCGCGACATCGGCGATCTTGACCTTGGCCATCGACACGGCCCGCTGGCGCTCGGCGGCGTCGGTGGCGCTGTCGACCCGGGCCGCGGCCAGGATGGCCATCGAGCGGGCCTGCTCGCAGCCGATGTACATCTCGACCATGCGGTGCTGAAGCACCTGGAACGAGGAGATCGGCACGCCGAACTGCTTGCGGTTCTTGGTGTAGTCGAGCGTGGCGTCGGTGGCCTGCTTCATGGCGCCCACCGCATCGGCGCACAGCAGCGCCGTGGCGAAGTCGACCGCCTCCTCGATGTGGGCCATGGCCGCGCCATCGGCGCCGAGCAGGGCGTCGGCTGGCAGGCGGACCCCGCTCAGGCGGACATCGGCGGCGCGCTGGCCATCGACCGTGCGGCAGGGCGACAGGCTCAGGCCCGGGGTGTCGCGCGGCACCAGGAACAGGCTGACGCCGGCGGCGGTGCGCGCCGAGACGATCAGGGTGTGGGCCGAGGGCGCGCCGATCACCACGGTCTTGTCGCCCTCGAGCACCCAGGCGCCGTCGTGCGCGCGCGCGGTGGTGGTCTGCGGGTCGAGCTGGTAGCGACGGCCCGGCTCCAGGCTGGCGAAGGCCAGGCGCACGCTGCCCTCGGCCACGCCGCGCAGCAGCGTCTCGCGCTGCGCCGGGCTGCCGGCGCGGGCCACCAGGCGGGCGCCCAGGCCGATGGTCTCGATCAGCGGCTCGACCACCAGGGCCTCGCCGCAGGCTTCCATCGGCGCCATCAGGTCGACGGCGCCGCCGCCGAAGCCGCCATCGGCCTCGGGCAGGGTGATGGCGGTGAGGCCGAGCTCGGCGAAGGCGGCCCAGGCGGTGTCGCTCACGCCCTCGGGCGAGGCGATGATCGCCTTGCGCCGGTCGAAGGCGTATTCGTTGGCGAGGTAGCGGCGCAGGGAGTCGGCAAGCTGCTGCTGCTCTTCGGTGTATTCGAAGTTCATGACGGTGTCTCCGTGCGGCTCACAGGCCCAGGGTGGCCTTGGCGATGATGTTGCGCTGGATCTCGTTGGAGCCGGCGTAGATGCTTGCCTTGCGGAAGTTGAAGTAGCGCGGCGCAAGGCGGGAATGCAGGGGATCGACCTCGCCGCCATCCACCGCCACGAAGGGCTGGGCCTCGGGGCCGGCGGCCTGCATCATCAGCTCGGTGATGGCCTGCTGCACCTCGGTGCCGCGGATCTTGAGCATCGACACATCGGCGCCGGGCGGCTGACCACTGCGGCGCATGCGATCGAGGAAGCGCATCGCGGTGAGCTCGAGCGACATCAGCTCGATCTCGATCCGCGAGAGCCGGTCGCGGAAGCGCGGATCCTCGATCAGCGGCCGGCCGTTCTTGAGCTCGCGCGAGGCCAGCGCCCGCAGCGCGCCGAGCTCGCGGCGCGACGCGCCCACCCGGGCCGAGCCCATGCGCTCGTGGCCGAGCAGGTACTTGGCCACCGTCCAGCCCTTGTTCTCCTCGTGCACGAGGTTGCCGAGCGGCACCTTCACATTCTCGAAGAACACCTCGTTCACCTCGTGGCCGCCGTCCATGAGGATGAGCGGGCGCACGGTGATGCCGGGCGTCTTCATGTCGATCAGCAGGAAGCTGATGCCCTCCTGGCGCTTGGCGGCCGAGGGGTCGGTGCGCACCAGGCAGAAGATCCAGTCGCCGTAGTGGCCCAGGGTGGTCCAGATCTTCTGGCCGTTGACCAGGTAGTGGTCGCCCTGGCGCTCGGCGCGGGTCTTGAGCGAGGCAAGGTCCGAGCCCGAGCCGGGCTCGGAGTAGCCCTGCACCCAGAAGTCGTCGCCGTTGCGGATGCGCGGCAGGTAGTGGGCCTTCTGCGCCTCGGTGCCGAAGCGCTGCAGCACGGCGGCGCACATGTTGGGGCCGAAGCTGGGCAGCACCGGCGCGCCAGCCAGGCCGAACTCCTCGTCGAAGATGTAGCGCCGGGTGACATCCCAGCCGGTGCCACCCCATTCCACCGGCCAGTGCGGCACCGACCAGCCCTTGGCGGCCAGGATCCTGTGCCAGCGGGTGAAGTCCTCCTTGGAGAGGTGGCGGTAGCCCACCACCTTCTCGCGGATGTCGGCCGGCAGGTTGCCGGCCAGCCAGTCGCGAACCTCGTCGCGAAAGGCGAGTTCTTCGGTGGAATAGCTCAGGTCCATGGGGATGATCCTCTGGGGGAGTGAATGCAGGTGCCGGTCACGGCGCCGGGGCGCCGGTCTGCCCGGGGCAGCGGGCTGGCGATGCTCCCCGCGTGGCTGTCGCGCGGGTGCCGCGGCTGTCCGGGAGTATCGCGGATCGCCGAGCGACGGCGCTCAGGCGGCGGCCGGTTCCCGGAACCGCGTGCCGGGGGCGGGCGGCTGCTCGGGGCCGCCGGCGAAGCACTGCGCGATCGCCATCCAGCGCTGCGCCGCGTCGCCGGAGACCGCAAGCCGCGTGTCGGCCACATGCCGCACCTGCGTGACCACCTGGCAGAACTCGGTGGCGCTGCCCTCGATGAGGCCGCTGGCGCTGTGTTCATGCCAGCGCCAGATCGCGCCCGAGGGCGCGGTGAGCCGCACCTGCGGCGGCTCGGCGGGCGGGGTCTGCCGGTGAACCGAGAAGGTCCAGCCGAAGGTGTTGATGCCGAGCACCGCGATGTTGTGGATGCGGTCGGTGTCCGCCCGCTCGACCCCGAGCAGGTCATACACCGCCTGGCCGTGCGCCCAGGTCTCCATCAGCCGCGCGGTGATGCTCGAGCGCACGCTCATGTCGGGCCCGCCCCACTTCACCCGCCGCTTCGGGTCGTCGGCCTGGAAGCGCTCGGCCACTGTGGCGCACAGGGCGTGCCAGGCAGCGAGCAGTGCTTGCCCGCTCAGGTCGCCGCTCCAGGCGCGCTCGAGCGCGCGCATCGGCGTGTGCCGCCGCCGCGCCTGCAGGTCGGCCATGAAGGCGACGAAGGCCGGCTCGTCGGTGAGCGAGAGCAGCACCGCGTGGTTCCAGTGATGGAGATGGGTGAGCACCTCGTCGATGGTCCACTGCTTGAAGCGGGTGGCGCGGCCGAAGTCGGCATCGGGGAGCGATGCGAGCAGCGCGTGCAGGGCATCGGATTCGGCACGGAAGTCGGCGGGCTGCGGGAACATCGCGGGCTACACTCCGGACACTTCAGTCACAGGAGACGCCGGCATGGCCAGCATCCGACGAATCGATCATGTGGCCATCGCGGTGCGAGACTGCGATCAGGCCACCGAGCAGTACCGCAAGCTGCTCAACGCCCGGCACATCCGCACCGAGGTGCTGCGCGAGAAGGCGGGCATGGTGAAGGTAGCCTACATGCAGATCGGCGAGAATGTGCTCTCGCTGGTGCAGTCGCTGGAACCCGACGGCTTCATCAACCAGCACATCGACAAGCACGGCGAGGGGCTGCACCACCTCGGGCTCGAGGTCGACGATCTTGCCGGCTTCGTCGAGCAGATCGAGGCCAACGGCTACCGCATCCCGCTGCGCGACGAGTTCAGCAACCGCAGCGAGGTGGTGCTGCGGCCGCGCGATGCCAACGGCGTGGTGCTGCAGGTGCTGCAGTGGAAGGGCGGCAGCGACGCCACGGTCGAGGACCGCATCGAGCGCATCCTCAAGCTGCAGAACCAGCCGGAGTAGGTGTCGCGGGCAGGGCCTGTGCCGCGCGTCAGCGCGGCCCGTCGCTGCCGGCCGTGGCGAGCAGCTGCGCCACCCGCAGCGGCGTGCGGTCTTCCAGGAAGGGCCCGATCAGCTGCACGCCGGCCGGCAGGCCCTCGGGGGTCCGGCCGGCCGGCACCGCCGTGGCAGGCAGCCCCGCGAAGGTGGCCACGCCGGGCCAGGCCAGCTGCTGGTCGTAGGGCGTGGATTCGCCGTCGATGGGCAGGCGACGCGCCGACCAGTCGCCGCCGGTGACATGCCGGAAGGCGGCGGTGCCGAAGGCCGGCGCCACCACCAGATCGATCTCCGCGAACAGCCGCTGCCAGTCGGCGCGCGCCTGCGCGCGCGCGTCGAGGCCGTCGAGCCACTGCGCGGCCGACAGCGCCGGCGCGTCGGGCAGACCCCGGGTGGTGATCGCCATCAGCAGGGTTTCGTAGACCGCCTGACCGGCGGCCAGATCGGGCAAGCGCGGATGCCGGTGCACGACCTGCGCGCCGGCGCCGGCCAGCGCATCGGCCACCCGGCCCACCGCGGCGCGGATCGCGGCGTCGGTGGCGCAGCCGGGATGGTGGCTGAGCGCCAGCACCCGCAGGCCGGCGATCTGCTCGCGACGCGGCGGCGGCAATGCCAGCTGCCAGCCGGTGGCATGCGGGCCCTCGGCGCCGGCGAGCAGCGCGAAGGCGAGGACCAGGTCGTCGGCGTCGCGGGCCATGGGCCCGACCACATTGAAGAGGTTGGGCCGGTCAAAGCTGCCGGGGAAGGCATGGCCGCGGCTGGGGATCACCTCGAGGCTGGGCTTGTGCCCGTACAGCCCGCAGAACACCGAGGGCACCCGGATCGAGCCGCCGATGTCGGAGCCCAGCTCGAGCGCGACGAAGCCTGCTGCCAGGGCCGCGGCCGAGCCGCCGGAGGAGCCGCCAGGCGTGCGCGCCGGGTCTTCGGGATGGCAGGTGCGGCCGAACAGCGGATTGACGCTCTGCCAGTCGGCCAGGGCGGTGGCGACATTGGTCTTGCCCAGCAGCACCGCGCCGGCCGCCTTCAGGCGCGCCACGGCCGCGGCGTCCCGCGTCGGCCGATGGCCGGCGAAGGCGCTGATGCCCCAGGTGGTGGGCAGGCCCGCCACATCGAAGGCCTCCTTGACCGTGATCGGCAGGCCGAGCAGCGGGCGGCGCTCGCCCCGGGCCAGGGCCGCGTCGGCGGCGCGCGCGGCCTCGCGGGCGCGCGCGAAGTCGCGCACCACCACCGCGTTGATCGCGCCGTCGCCGGTCTCGATGGCGGCGATGGCCTGTTCGCAGAGCTCCAGGGCGCGGACCTCGCCGGCGGCAAGGCGGGCGACCAGCTGGCGGGCGGTGGGATGGGGCATGGGCGGTCTCAGGCGGTGAGCGCGCGGTAGAGCTTGGCCAGCTCGCCGGGCAGGTCGGCCACCTCGTCGATGACCAGGTAGCGGGCGTCGGGGCACATGCGGCGCAGGTAGTCGTGCCCGGCAGGATCGATGGTCACGCAGAAGGTCTGCACCCCGGCCGCCTGCGCCTCCTGCAGGGCGCGCGCGGTGTCCTGGATGCCGTATTCGTCGTCGTTGCGGTCGGGGCCGTAGTCGCGGTCCTGCGGATAGCCGTCGGAGACCATGATCAGCAGCTTCAGACGGGTGGCCTGTTCGCGCAGGCGGCTGGCCGCGTGGCGGATCGCCGGGCCCATGCGGGTGGAGCGGCGCGGCTGCATGGCGGCGATCGCGGCCCAGGTGCGCGGCGAGAGCGGCTCGCCGAAGTCCTTGGCGACATGGAACTCGACATCGTCGCGGCCGTATCCCGAGAAGCCCCAGATCGCGTGATCGTCGCCCAGGCCGTCGAGGGCCTGGGCCATCAGGGCCAGGCCCTCCTTGGCAACATCGATCACCCGGCGCTTGGGCGGGTCGGGCCGCAGCGGCTCGCGGTCGTTCCAGAACGCGTAGACCATCTCGGCGTCGGGCGGCGGCTCGGGCGCGCGCGGCGGCTCGGGGGCCAGCGGATCGGGCACCGGGAAGTCGGTGGACGCGCTCATGTCGAGCAGGAAGGCGGCCGAGACCTCGCGCAGGGCGCGGTCGCGGCGGCGGTAGACATGCTCGTCGGTGGCATGGCCGGCGCGCCGGTCGACCGCGGCCTCGATCACGCCATCGAGCTCGATCTCCTCACCGTCGCTCACCCGCCGCACCCGCAGGTAGGCATCGGGGCGGATGAAGCGGAACTGCCGGCGGATCTGCTGCAGCAGTTCGCCATGGCGACGCCGGACCTCGCCGATGAAGTCGTGGTCCTCGCCGCGCAGCCGGTACTCGAAGAGCCGGCACCAGCCCTTGAGGTAGGCCTGGTGATGGAAGTCCCATTCATCGTAGAGCCAGCTGCGGCTCGCCTCGCGGGGCGCGCCGAAGGCGCGTCGCAGCGCGGCCTCGTCGGCATGGCGCTGGCGCTCGCGCGCGACCGGGTCGGCGGGCGCCGTGGACTCGTCCGGCGGCGGCATGGCCTCGGGCAGCGTGCCGGTGTGGCCGCCGCGCAGCTGGCGCTGCACCAGCTCGGGCCGGACCTCGCCGCGGAAGTCCACCGGCATGCCCTCGAAGAGATCGTCGAGCTCGGGCAGCGGGTCGTCGGGCTCGCCGGCCTCGTCGCCGCTGCCGGCGGGCGCGCGCGGCCGCTCCGGGGGCGCATCGGGCATCGGCTCGGGCTCGTCGAGCGCCTCGCCGGCGACGCGCGCGCCGGCCAGCACCCGCAGGCAGGCCATGGCGGCGGCCGCGGTCTGGTAGACATCGGCCTGCCCGCTGGTGAGCGGCTGCGCTGCGGCCAGCATCACGGCAAGCCGCCCGCTCGGGTCGGCCGCGATCAGCGGCCCGGCTGGCGCGCCCAGCGTGAAGCGCACCAGGCCTTCCAGCAGCCCGGCGGCGGGGCTTGCGCCGTCGGGGTCGGGCCGCCTGGCCAGGGCCTGCGCCAGCACCCGGGCGAGGTCGTGGCGGGCGCCGGGATAGCGCCGGGTCATGGCGCTGTCGATGCGCAGGTCTTCCAGCATCATGAACAGCCGGCGCATCACCGAGGGCGGGTGCCACAGCGCGAAGAAGCGCTCGAGCTCGCTGGGCTGGCCCAGCGGCGCGCGCCGTTCCGGCGGCAGCCCGGGCAATCGCTCGCGGGCCTGCGCCAGGCTGAAGCCGAAGGTGCCGTTCTCGTAGAAGCCGAGCTGGTGCAGCACCGAGATCCGGTACAGGCCGAGGTTGTGGCGGGCCTCGTCGAAGACCTCGACCGCGGCCGGCAGGTAGATGGCGGTGCCGTCGGTGGTGGCGCCCTCGGGCCGGAACTCGCCGGTGAGCGCATCGGCCGGTTTCAGGTGCAGGTAGCGGCCCGACAGGCCCTGGGTGAAGAGCGACAGCACCCGCTGCGCATCCGAGAGCTCGACCCGGCCGGGCGCGGCGGCCGGCGCCGGCGCTGTCGCGTCGCGGGCGGCTGGCGCGGCCGGCGCGTTGCTCACGGCAGGATCACATCGACGATCGCCGCCACCGCCTGCTGCACCTGAGCGTCATCGGTGACCGCGCGCGAGATCGCGGCATCGCAGGCGCGCCGCGGCGCGATGCCGCCGGCGATCAGTTGCGCGGTGTAGATCAGCAGCCGCGTGCTCACGCCCTCCTCGAAGCCGTGCTCGCGCAGGTGCCGCACCTTCTGGCCGATGGTGGCCAGGCGGTGCGCGGTGTCGGCATCGACCCCGCTCTCGTGGGCGATCACCTGCGCCTCGAGTTCGACGCCGGGGTAGTCGAACTCCAGGCTCACGAATCGCTGGCGGGTGGAGGGCTTGAGGTCCTTGAGCGCGCTCTGGTAGCCGGGGTTGTAGGAGATCACCAGCAGGAAGTCGGGATGCGCGTCGAGCTGTTCGCCGGTCTTCTCGATCGGCAGGATGCGGCGGTGGTCGGTGAGCGAGTGCACCACCACCGTGGTGTCCTTGCGCGCCTCGACCACCTCGTCGAGATAGCAGATCGCGCCGCTGCGCACCGCGCGGGTCAGCGGCCCGTCCATCCAGACCGTGCTGTCGCCCGAGAGCAGATAGCGGCCGACCAGGTCGGTGGCGGTGAGGTCCTCGTGGCAGGCCACGGTGATCAGCGGCGTCTCGAGGCCGCGGCGCGGGGTGTCGGCCTGGCGGAACAGCCGCCAGGCCATGTGCTCGACGAAGCGGGTCTTGCCGCAGCCGGTGGGGCCCTTGAGCAGCACCGGCAGCCGCGCCGCGTAGGCGGCCTCGAAGATCGCGACCTCGTCGCCCAGGGGCAGGTACCAGGGCTCGCGCTCGAGGCGGTGGCCGCCGGCGGCGTCGGGCAGGGCGGGTGTGGATGCGCTCATGGCTCAGAACCCCAGCTGGCGCGCGGCGAGATCCTTCATGATCTCCTCGGACCCGCCGCCGATCATGTTGACCTTCACCTCGCGATACACCCGCTCAACCCGCGTGCCGCGCATGTAGCCCATGCCGCCCAGGATCTGCACCGCCTGGTCGGCGCAGAACTGCAGGGTCTGCATCGACTGCACCTTCAGCATGGAGAGCTGCGCGACCAGCACCTTGGGGTCGCCGGCGCTGTGCTGCACCCGCCAGGCCAGGTCTTCCATGAAGGTGCGGGTGGTCTCGATGCGGATCGCCATGTCGACCAGCTTGTGACGGATCACCTGCCGCTGCGACAGCGGCTCGCCGAAGGTGTGACGCTGCCGGGCCCAGTCGAGCGCGTCATTCAGGCACACCTGCGCGAAGCCCAGCGCGCCGGCGGCCATCCAGAGCCGCTCGCCGTTGAAGTTGCGCATGACGATGGGAAAGCCGCGGTTGAGCTCGCCGATCAGGTTGGCCGCCGGCACCCGGCAGTTCTCGAAGCGCAGCTGCGCGGTGTCGGAGGCCCACCAGCCCATCTTGTCGAGCGCGGTGCGGGTGAAGCCCGGGGTGTCGCGCTCGATGAGCAGCAGCGAGACGCCGCCCGCGCCGCGATCGGCCGGGTTGGTGCGCACCGCCACCGTGAAGTAGTCGGCGCGCACGCCGGAGGTGATGAAGATCTTCTCGCCATTGACCACGAAGTGATCGCCGTCGAGCACCGCGGTGGTCCGCAGCGCGGCCACATCGGAGCCGCCCGAGGGCTCGGTGATGGCCAGCGCCGAGATCTTCTCGCCGGCCAGCACCGCCGGCAGCACCCGCTGCTTCATGGCTTCGCTGCCGGCGTTCAGGATGGGGGGCGAGCCGATGGTGTGCGACATCAGCGAGGCGCTCACGCCGCCGCTGCCGCCCCAGGCGAGCTCCTCGGCCAGCACGATGCGGTGGAACACATCGCAGGGCGTGCCGCCGTACTGCTCGGGATAGCCCAGGCCGAGCAGGCCGGCCTGCGCCGCGCGCGGGTAGAGCTCGCGGGGGAAGCCGCCGGCCTCGTCCCAGGCGGTGGCATGGGGCGCGATCTCGCGCACCGCGAACTGCCGCACGGTCTGGCGGAAGAGCTCGTGCTCGGGGCTGTAGTAGTTGGGGTTTCGAAAGGCGGTGAGCGGCGTGGCGGGGTTCATGGCGGGGATCGCAAGATGCAGTCCCCGATCGTATCGCGCCCCGGTGCCGGCGGCGGCCGTTGCGGTCCCATCCCTTTCACCGGAGACATCGCATGCCCCTCGACATGTCCGCCATCGGCCGCGAGGTCGGCCCTTCCACCGTCAGCTGGGATTCCCGCGACGCGATGCTCTACGCCCTGGGCGTGGGCGCGGGTCAGGCCGATCCCTACGACGAGCTGCGCTTCACCACCGAGAACTCCGAGGGGCAGGCGCTCGCGGTGCTGCCGGTGTACGCGGTGGTGCTGATCCAGCGCTCGGGCACCCGCGCCGAGATGGGCCCCATCGACCGCACCAGGCTCGTCCACGCCGAACAGGGCTTCGTGCTGCACAGGCCGCTGCCCGTGGAAGGGTCGGTGCGGGTCACCACGAAGATCACCGGCATGTACGACAAGGGGTCGGGCGCGCTGGTGACCACCACCTCGCGCGCGGTCGACGCGGCCAGCGGCGAGCTGCTGGTGGAGGCCGACTCGGCCGCGTTCATCCGCGGCGAGGGCGGCTTTGGCGGGCCGCGGGGACCGGCCGGCGCCGAACCCTGCCCGAGCCGCGCGCCCGACATCGAGATCGCCACCGGCACCCGCCCTGACCAGGCGCTGCTCTACCGCCTGAGCGGCGACCGCAATCCCCTGCACAGCGACCCGGCCTTCGCGCGTCGCGGCGGCTTCGACCGGCCGATCCTGCACGGGATGTGCACTTATGGCATCACCGGCCGCCACCTGCTGCACGCGGTCTGCGGCGGAGACCCCGCGCGCCTGCGCTCGATGTCGGCCCGCTTCACGCGCCCGGTGATGCCGGGCGATCCGCTCACCGTGCAGGCCTGGGTGGAGGGCGACACGGTGCGCTTCCGCACCCTGGGCGCCGGCGGCCAGCCGGTGATCGATTTCGGCACGCTGCGGCGCGCCGCCTGACGGCCGCGCGACCCGGGCTGAGCCCGCCCGCGCTGCCTGAACGCACCCCCGCGCCGCGTGCGCGCGGGCGGCTCAGCCCGGCCCGCCCAGGTCGATCACGCCCCGGGCGGCGAGTTCCTGCAGGCGTTCGGCCGGCACGCCGTGCGCGCCGAGCACCTCGGCGGTGTGCTGGCCCACCCGCGGCGCCACCGAGAGCGGCGCGCCGCTCTCGAAGCGCGGAATGCCGGGCAGGCGCGCCACCGGCACCGGCCGGGGCATGTCGGGCTGATCGAGCCAGGCGATCAGGTCCACGGCCTTCACCTGCGGCTCTTCCAGGAAGTCGGCATAGCGGTTGACCCGCTCGTGCATCACCTGGTGGGCGGCCAGCCGTTCCGACCACTGGGCGCTGCTGCGGCTGAGCAGCTGCTCGCGCAGGATGCCGAGCAGCAGGGCCTCGTGCTGATGACGCCCGTCGGCACTCGCGAAGCGGGCGTCGGCGGCGAGGTCGGGCCGCTCGAGCGCGCCGCACAGCGCCAGCCACTCGCGGTCGCGGATCGCGGTGATCGACAGCCAGCCGTCGGCGGTGCGGAACACGCCATGCGGCGTGCCGCCCGGCCGGACCGGGCCGCCCTCGAGGAAGGACGACATCATGCGGATCGCCTGCAGCGCGGCGGCGCCCTGCATGAGGCTGGCATCGAGATAGCGCCCGCGAGCCTCGTCACGGCGCGCGTACAGCGCCGCCGACACCGCCTGGAAGGCGTAGAGCGAGGTGCACATGTCGACCGGGATGACCGGCACCCGGTGGGGGATGCCGTCCTCGCCGTGGTTCTCGGCGGTGAGCCCGGTGAAGGCCTGCAGCACCGGGTCCATGGCTGGCCGACCCACCAGCGGGCCCTGCTGGCCGAAGCCGGAGATCGACAGGTAGAGCAGCCGCGGCGCGCGCGCCGAGACCGCCTCCCAGCCGAAGCCCAGGCGGCTGATCACGCCGGGGCGGAAGCCCTCGATGAACACATCGGCGCCCTCGATGAGCTGCCACAGCAGCGCCTTGCCCTCGTCGAGCTTGAGGTCGATGGCCACGCTGCGCTTGCCGAGGTTGCC
Organism: Betaproteobacteria bacterium; assembly: GCA_018970865.1. Taxonomy (GTDB): domain Bacteria; phylum Pseudomonadota; class Gammaproteobacteria; order Burkholderiales; family Burkholderiaceae_E; genus Quisquiliibacterium. The sequence continues at coordinate 6,009 of JAGWVN010000078.1, read as the reverse complement.
GATGATCGAGAAGGCGCTGTGATCGCCGTAGCGCACGCCGAGCACGCGGCTCCAGTCACCGTCGCCATTGCCCTCGATCTTGATCACATCGGCGCCGTGCTGCGCCAGCAGCATGCCGCAGTACGGACCGGCGATGCCCTGGCTGAGATCGATCACCTTCAGGCCCTTGAAGGGCGCGTCATAGCTCATCGGCGGCTCCTGGTTCGGATGGGACGACAGCGCCCGGCGGCGGCGGCTCAGGCAACAGCGGCGGCGGGGGCGTCGAGGATGAATCCCTCGTAGCCGCGCTCGGCAACCTCGTCGCAGCGGCGTCGGTAGACCCCCAGGCCGCCCACATAGGGCATGAACACCCGTGGCTTGCCCGGCAGGTTGGCGCCGACATACCAGGAGTTGGCGCGCGGGAAGAGGGTCTGATCGGCCACCGCGTTGACATGCGCCACCCAGCCGTCTTCGGCGGCGGGGTCGGCCTCGATGCTGCGCGCGCCGCGCGCGGCGAGGTCGTGGATGCAGCGGGCGATCCAGTCCACATGCTGCTCGATCGAGGTGATCATGTTGGTGAGCACCGAGGGGCTGCCGGGGCCGGTGATCGAGAACAGGTTGGGAAAGCCGGCGGTCATCAGGCCCAGGTAGGTGCGCGGCCCGCCGCGCCACTTCTCGGCCAGCGGCAGGCCCCGACGGCCGCGGATGTCGATGTCGAGCAGCGCGCCGGTGATCGCGTCGAAGCCGGTGGCGAACACGATCACATCGAGCGGGATCTCCTCGCGCGAGGTTCGGATGCCGGCCTCGGTGATGGACTCGATCGGGGTTTCGCGCAGGCTCACCAGCGTGACATTGGGGCGGTTGAAGGTCTGGAAGTAGCCGCTGTCGAGGCAGATGCGCTTGGTGCCGATGAAGTGGTCGCGCGGGGTGAGGCGTTCGGCCACGGCCGGGTCGGTCACGATGCTGCGGATCTTCTCGCGCACGAACTCGGCGGCGGTGGCATTGGCCGCCTCGTCCATCAGCAGGTTGTTGTAGGCGCGGGTGAGGCCGGTGGATCCGTTGCGCCACGCGGCCTCGTAGACCTCGCGGCGGCGTTCCTCGGGATCGTCGAGGGCGCCGCGGTCGGGCGCCGGCATGCCGGCGATGCCCGCAGGCGCATGGCGGGCCTTCTCGCGAACCTCGGGATAGCGCGCCTTGAACTGCGCGACCTCGTCACCTGCCAGCGGCCGGTTGCCCGAGGGCAGGCTGAAGTTGGGCGTGCGCTGGAACACATGCAGATGCGCCGCCTGGCGCGCGATCATCGGAATGACCTGGATGCCGGAGGAGCCGGTGCCGATCACGCCCACCCGCAGGCCGGTGAAGTCGACCGGCTCGTGCGGCCAGGTGGCGGTGTGCAGCAACCGGCCGCCGAAGCGGTCACGCCCCGGGAAGTCGGGCATGCGCGGCAGCGACAGGCAACCGGTGGCCATGATGCAGAAGCGCGCGCGCAGCGCATCGCCTCGGTCGGTGGTGATCGACCACTGCGCCTGCGCCTCGTCATAGTGCGCGCTGCGCACCCGCGTGCCGAAGCGGATGCCGCGGCGCAGGTCGAACCGGTCGGCCACATGGCGCGCGTAGGCGAGGATCTCGGGCTGGCTCGCGAAGCGCTCGGTCCAGGTCCACTCCTGCTGCAGTTCCTCGGAGAACGAGAAGGAGTATTCGAGACTCTCGACATCGCAGCGTGCGCCGGGATAGCGGTTCCAGTTCCAGGTGCCGCCGACATCGTCGGCCGCCTCGATCACCGTCACCCGCAGCCCCATGCCGCGCAGGCGGTGCAGCATGTACATGCCGCCGAAGCCTGCGCCCACCACCACCGCGTCGAATGCCGTCGTGTCGGCCGCCGGGGCGTCGGCGGCCTGGCCCGCGTGCGTTGCCATGCCTGTCTCCGTGGATTGGTTTTTTGTGGTCTGAAATCGCTGGCGTGACACGCCGCGATGTCTCATCACTTTACCCGATGGCGATTTTCCCGCGATTTCGTCGCGTGATACTTTCGACCAATGGTCGCAACTCCGGAAGCCAGGCGCATGGCGATGTCGGTGCTGGCGCTGTGCACCGGCATGAACATCCTGTCGCGCGGCGTCGGCGAGAGCTTCGCGGTGTTCCTGCTGCCGATCGCCACCGAGTTCGGCGCCGACCGCGCAGCGCTGGTGGGCATCTACTCGATCGCGGTCCTCGCGGTGGGTCTCATGTCGCCGGTGGCCGGCGTGATCGTCGACCGGCTCGGCCCGCGCCGCTGCTATCTCGCCGGCCTGCTGCTGCTCGGCACCGTCTACGCGCTGGCCGGCCGCATCGCCGCGCTGTGGCAGCTTTACCTGCTGCTCGGGGTCATCGCCCCGATGGGCGCCTCGCTCACCGGCATGGTGCCGGCGTCCACGCTGGTCAGCCGCTGGTTCGGGGGCCGGCTGCCAAGCGCCATGGCGGCGCTCTCGGCTGCGCTGGGCACCGGCATGCTCGCCTTCGCGCCCTTCGCGCAGTGGCTGATCGGCCAGGTCGGCTGGCGCGAGGCCTACCAGATCATCGGCGGCGCGCTGCTGCTGGTCCTGCTGCCGCTGGCGCTGTTGCCCTGGTCGCGCATCGCCGCCGGCTCGCCCGAGGTGGTCGAGGCGATGCGCCGGCGCGGCGCCGGGCAGGCCGCCTGGACCTTGCCGCTCGCGCTGCGCACGCCCATCTTCTGGGCGCTGGCCGGCATGATGTTCAGCACCGCGGTGAGCACCTATGCGGTCACCCCGCAGCTGGTGGCCTGTCTGGTCGATGCCGGCTGGTCGCCGCTGTCGGCGGCCTGGATCTTCGGCCTGACCGGCATGCTCTCGATCGTCGGCATGATGGGTGCGGCCACGCTCGCCGAGCGCATCGGCGAGCGCCTGACGGCCACCGTGTCGTACGGGCTCACCCTCACCGGCCTGGCGCTGCTGGCCGGCGCGCTGTCGGAACCCTCTGCCTGGCTGGTGGGCGGCTTCGTGCTCACCTTCGGCTGCGCCCAGGGCTCGCGCGGCCCGCTCGCCGCGGTGCTGGCGGCGCGCGGCTTCCCGGGCGCGATGGGCCGGGTCTACGGCATGGTGCTCACCGCCGCGGGCACCGGCTCGGCACTCGGCTCCTGGGCCGGGGGCGCGCTCTTCGACCTCACCGGCGGCTACCATGCCGGGCTGGCCTTGTCGGCGCTGGGCGCGCTCGGCGGGCTGGCCCTGTTCTGGACGGTGCCCGCCCTGCGCGGCGACAAGCGGCCCGCTGCGCAATCCTCCCCCACCCCTTCATGATCGGATTGCCTTCATGACCACGCCTGACCCCATCCTGCTCGGCGGCGCGCCCGGCTCGCCCTACACCCGCAAGATGCTCTCGCTGCTGCGCTACCGGCGTCTGCCCTACCGCTACATGATCCACAACAACCGCGACGGCTCGGCGATGCCGGTGCCGCCGGTCAAGCTGCTGCCCACCTTCTGGTTTCCGGATGGCGCGGGCGGGCTGCAGGCGGTGGTCGATTCCACGCCGATCATCCGCCGCCTGGAGCGCGAGCATGCCGGCCGCAGCGTGCTGCCGCCCGACCCCGCGCTCGCCTTCCTCGACGAGCTGCTCGAGGACTACGGCGACGAGTGGCTCACCAAGGCGATGTTCCACTACCGCTGGCACTACGCGCAGGACATCGACCGCGCCGGCTCCATCCTGCCGCGCTGGCGCAATGTCTGCGCCTCCGAGGCCGCGATCGCGCCGCTCAAGGCGCAGTTCTCCGAGCGCCAGATCTCGCGGCTGCGCTTCGTCGGCTCCAATGCCACCACCGCGCCGGTGATCGAGGCGAGCTACCGGCGTTTCCTGCTCGCGCTCGATGCGCTGCTGCAGCGCCAGCCGTTCCTGATGGGCCAACGCCCGGGCGCGAGCGACTTCGCGATCTTCGGCCAGCTCACCCAGCTCACCCACTTCGATCCCACGCCCATGGCGCTCACCCTGCAGGTCTCGCCGCGGGTGTTCGCCTGGGTGGAGGTGATGGAAGACCTCTCCGGCCTGGGCGCCCAGGACGGCGACTGGCTCTCGCGCGAAACCGCGGCCGCGGTGCTTGGCGAGCTGCTCGCCGAGGTCGGCCGCACCTATGTGCCGGTGATGATGGCCAACGCCCGGGCGCTGAAGGCCGGCGCCGACCGGGTCGAGGCGCAGGTCGATGGCCAGCCCTGGGTGCAGCAGCCTTTCCCCTATCAGGGCAAGTGCGTGGGCTGGCTGCGCCAGTCGTGGTCAGGGCTGTCGGCCGATGACCACGCCTGGCTGCGCGGGCTGCTCGGCCCGGCCGGCTGCCTGCCGCTGGTGGGCGACTGATGCCGGGTACCCGGGCCGGGCTGATCGCCGGCCTGGCGATGGTGGCCATCGTCAGCCAGTTCTTCCGGTCGTCGGTGGCGGTGATCGCGCCCGAGCTCATCCAGGAGCTCGGGCTCAGCCCGCAGGCGCTCGGCCTGGCCGGCGGCATGTTCTTCCTCGCCCTGGGCGTCTCGCAGGTGCCGGTGGGCATGAGCTTCGATCGCATCGGGCCGCGCTTCACGCTGGCCGCGGTGAGCGTCTTCGCGCTGGCCGGCGCCGTGGTGGTGGCCACCGCGCGCGACGCCACCGGCCTGATCGCCGGCCGCTTCCTGCTCGGCCTGGGCTGCGGCGCGAGCTTCATCAGCGCGGTGGTGCTGCTCAGCCGCTGGTATCCCTCCGACCGCATCGCCACGCTCTACGGGCAGGTGTTCGCGATCAGCCAGATCGGCAATTTCATGGCGGCCACGCCGCTGGCCTGGATGAGTCAGACCGTGGGCTGGCGCACCGTGTTCTGGGGCAGTGCGCTGGTGCTGGTGGCCGTGGTGGGCTTCTTCGTGTGGGCGGTTCGCGACCAGCCGCCCGAGCAGCCGCCGCTGGCCCGTGGCGGCGAGTCGCTGTGGCAGACGCTCTTCGGCTTTGCCCAGGTGTTCCGCCTGCCGGGCTACCGGCGGGTGATCGCGATCCACACCGTGGCCTATGCCGCGATGGCCACCGTGCTCGGCCTGTGGGCCGGCCCCTACCTGCATGATGTGCATGGCCTGGACGGTCTGGCCCGCGGCAATGTGCTGCTGGCGATGGTGGCCGCGCAGACCGCCGGCATGGTGCTGTTGCCGCCCCTGGAGCGCCGCTTCGACCGTCGCAAGCGGGTGATCCTGTGCGCCGCCGGCGCGGTGATCGCGGTGCTGCTGTGCCTGGCGCTGCTGCCGCAGCCGCCGCTGTGGCTGGCGGTGGCGCTGCTGGTGGGCGTGTGCGGTTTCAGCTGCTACAGCCCGATCATCATCGCCCACGCGGCCTCGCTGACGCCGGCGCATCTGCGGGGCCGCGGCTCTGCGGCGGCCAATCTCGGTCAGGTGAGCGGCTCTTTTCTGCTGCCGGTGGGCTGCGGCGCGATCGCCGGCCTGTTCGGCGAGGCGGCGCCGGGTTACCCGCCGCAGGCCTATCAGTGGATCTTCGCGTTCCTGGCGGCGAGCCTGGCCACCGGCGCGCTGGTGTACTCGCGGGCGAGAGACCGCCGGCCGAGCGAGGGGATGGCCTGAGCTGGTGCGCCGGGCGGCGCCGGCCCCCGCCAGACGGGCAGTCTCAGATCCGCCCGCGGCCGCGGCCTGACTCAGACCCGCCCGCGGCCGGCCAGGCTCAGCCCTTGTGCGGCTCGCGTTGCGCCACCGGGCCGCCGGCTTCCTTCCAGGCCCGGAAGCCGCCCGCGAAGTGGCTCACCTGGGGCACGCCCATGTCGGTGAGCGCAGCAGCCGCCAGGGCCGAGCGCCATGCCGACTGGCAGTAGAGCACCAGGCGCTTGCCCGAGCCGAACACCGGCTTGTAATAGGGGCTGTCGGGGTCGGCCCAGAATTCGAGCATGCCGCGCGGCGCGTGGAAGGCGCCGGGCACCATGCCCTCGCGCTCGAGTTCGCGGACATCCCGGATGTCGATGAAGACCGTGTCCGGGTCACCATGGCGGGCGATCGCCTGGTCGGTGGGCAGGGTGACGATGCGCGC
>JAGWVN010000077.1 GCA_018970865.1 Betaproteobacteria bacterium | reverse complement strand
TGACGGCGCGACCGCATCGGCAAGCGCTCCGATGATCCGCCTGCGTCGCATCACCCTCTCGCGCGGCGGCCGACCGCTGATCGAGAACGCCGATGCCGTCATCGCGCCCGGCGAGCGCATCGCCCTGATCGGACCGAATGGCTGCGGCAAATCCACCCTGCTGGCCGCACTGGCCGGCGAGGTCCACACCGATGCCGGCGAGATCGAGCAGCCCCCCATGCGGGTGGTGCGCCTGGAGCAGCATGTGCCCGGCGGCGATCTGCCCGCCTGGCGATTCGTTGAGCAGGCCGACACCGCGCTGCAGGCGGCCCGCGACGCGCTGGCCTCGGCCGAAGCGGCCGATGACGGCATGGCCCTGGCCGCCGCGCACGAGGCGCTCGCCGAGCGCGGCGACGCCTCGGCGCATGCCCGGGTGAAGGAACTGCTTGCCGGCCTGGGCTTCTCGGAGCAGGCGGCCGAACAGCCGGTGGGCGCGCTCTCGGGCGGCTGGCGCATGCGCCTGAACCTGGCGCGCGCGCTCTTTCTGCCCAGCGACCTGCTGATGCTCGACGAGCCCACCAACCACCTCGACCTCGATGCGATCGTCTGGTTCGAGCGCTGGCTCACCCGCTATCCCGGCACCGCGATCGTGGTCTCGCATGACCGCGACTTCCTCGACCGGGTGGCCCAGGCCTCGCTGTCGTTCGAGAACCAGACCCTGGTGCGCTATGCCGGCGGCTACTCGGCCACCGAGCTCCAGCGCGCCCAGCGACAGGCCCAGCAGCAGCGCCAGCAGGCCGAGCAGCAGGCGCGGGTGGCCCACCTCACTGCCTTCATCGACCGCTTTCGCGCGCAGGCCACCAAGGCGCGTCAGGTGCAGAGCCGCATCAAGGCGCTCGAGCGGCTGGCCGAGATCGCGCCGATGCGCATGGCCCGCGCCGCCAGCTTCACCCTGCCCGACCCGGGCGATTCGCCCGATCCGCTGATCCTGGCCCGCGATCTGACGGCCGGCTACGGCGAGACGCCGGTGCTGCGCGGCGTCTCGCTCACCATCGAGCGCGGCGCGCGCATCGGTCTGCTCGGCCGCAATGGCGCCGGCAAGAGCACGCTGGTGCGCACCCTGGTGGGCGAGTTGCCCGCCCTGGCCGGCGAGTGCCGGCCGGCGCGCTCGCTGCGCATCGGCTACTTCGCGCAGCACGGCGTGGAGAGCCTGCGCGACGACGACAGCCCGCTGTCGTTCTTCCAGCGCGCCAGCCCGCAGGCGAAGGAGTCGGCGCTGCGCGACGAGCTCGGCCGCTTCGGCTTTGCCGGCGACGACGCGCTGCGCCCGATCGGGCCGATGTCCGGCGGCGAGAAGGCCCGGCTGGTGCTGGCTTCCATCGTGCGCACCCGCCCTCACCTGCTGGTGCTGGATGAGCCCACCAATCACCTCGATGGCGCCACCCGCGACGCGCTCACCGATGCCCTGGCCGACTTCGACGGCGCGCTGCTGCTGGTCTCGCATGACCGCTATCTGCTGCGGGCCAGCGTCGACCGCTTCGTGCTGGTGCACGACGGCCTGGCCGAGCCTTTCGAGGGCGACCTGGATGACTACCTGGCCTGGCTGCAGCGCGGGCCGGGGCAAGCCGCCGCCCGCGGGGGCACGGCTGCGGACGGTAACGCCGCCGGCAGCGGTGGCGCAGCCGCGCTCAACGGACAGTCCATCGACGCGGCCGGCAGCGTCGCCCGCACCGATCGCCGGGAGGAACGCCGCCTGGCTGCGGCCCGCCGATCGGCGCTTGCCGAGCGACTGCGCCCGCTGGAACGCGAGCTGCAGCAGGCCGAGAGCCGACTGCAGGTGATCGACGCGCGGCTGACGGAGATCGAGTCAGCGCTGTCGGATGCGGCGGTCTATCGCGACCCCACCCGCGCTGCCGACCTCGGCCGGGAGCGCACCCGGCTGGGGCAGGAGAAGGAATCGCTGGAGATGCGCTGGCTCGACCTTGCCGACCAGCGCGAGCAACTGCAGCGCGAGGCCGCAACGGCCTGATCGCAGGGTTCGCCGGGCACCGCCCTCAGCGACGGGCCGCGGCCAGCGCCTGGTTGGCCTTGCGGTCGGCTGCCACCCGCTTCATGGACTCGCGCTCGCCCATCGCCTTGAGGTAGTCGCGTACCGGCAGACCGGCGAGCATGTCCTCGCCGTAGATCGCCTTGGTGGCCATCGACACCGTGGGCAGACACACCAGCGCCGAGCAGTCGGCGATGCTGAAGCTCGAGCCACCCACGAAGGGCGCGAATGTCGCCAGCCGCGCGAAGGCCGGGATGTTCTTCTCGAGCTCGGCGCGGACCTCGTCCTTGGTCTCCTGGGCCACCTTGCCGCCGAAGAAGGCCTCCTTGTAGAGGCGGCGCGCCACCAGTTCGAGGTAGAGCTCGATGTAGGTGACCAGCTCGCGCAGCCTGGCAGCCTGATAGGCGTCGGCCGGCACCAGCGGGTGCTCGGGGTAGGCCCGCTCGAGATAGTCGACGATCACCTGCGACTCGCTCAGCGGCCCGTGCTCGGTGACGATGAAGGGCACCTTGCCGAGCGGGCTGCGCGCGAGCGTGGCCTCGTCCTTGGTTGCCCAGTTCAGTTCCTCGATGAAGGGCACGCCCTTCTCGAGCAAGGCGAGCTTGACCTTGTTGTAGTAGTTGCTGAGGGCAAAACCAACCAGCGTAATCATCGACGTCTCCTTGTGGGTTGGGGCGGGCCTGATCCGGATTCACGGCTTGCGGCGCCCACTCTACGCCAGACAGTTCCCGGCAAAAGGCCGCCCCGTACCGGTCCTTTACAATCCCTTCACCAGCAACAGCGGATCGGAGACACCCAATTGAGTTCGGTTTTCCAGCGGATCGGCGTGGTTGGCGCCGGCGCCATGGGGCGCGGCATCGTGCAGCTCTTCGCCCAGGCCGGCACGCCGGTGGTGGTGTTCGACACCCAGCCCGCGGCCGTGCAGGCCGCGCTCTCGCAGCTCGCCGACACGCTCGGCAAGCTGGTCGACAAGGGCAAGCTCCCGGCTGACGCAGCGGCCGCCACGCAGGCCCGGATTTCAGCCGCAGACACCCTGGAGGGCCTTGCCGGCTGCGACCTGGTCATCGAGGCGGTGATCGAACGGCTCGACATCAAGCAGGCGCTGTTCAAGTCCCTCGAGGCCCTGCTCGCGCCCGAGGCGGTGATCGTCACCAACACCTCCTCGCTCTCGGTCACCGCCATCGCCGCGGCCTGCCAGCGCCCCGAGCGCATCGGCGGCTACCACTTCTTCAACCCGGTGCCGCTGATGCGCATCGTCGAGGTGATCGGCGGGCCGCGTACCGAGCCCTCGGTGCTCGAGCGGCTGTCGGCGCTGGCCCGCGCGGCCGGCCACCTGCCGGTGGTCTGCCAGGACACGCCCGGCTTCATCGTCAACCACGCCGGCCGCGCCTTCGGGCCGGAGTCCCTCAAGGCGCTCGGCGAAGGCGTCACCAGCCACGCCGACATCGACCGCATCCTGCGCGAGCAGGTGCAGGTCGACGGCCAGGGCTTCAAGCTCGGCCCCTTCGAACTCCTCGACCTCACCGGCCTCGATGTCTCGCACCCGGTGATGGAGTCCATCTATCACCAGTACTACGAAGAGCCTCGCTACAAGCCCTCGGTGATCGGCGCGCAGCGCGTGGCCGCGGGCCTGCTCGGGCGCAAGACCGGCCAGGGCTTCTACCGCTATGACAAGGGCGCGGTGGTGGCCGATCCGGCGCTGGCCGAACCCACCCCGCCGCGGGTGCCCAGCGGCCTGCGCGCCTGGGTGGCCCCCGGGCCCTCGCAGGCTGCGGTGCGCGCCCTGCTTGAAGGCCTGGGCGCCAGCCTCGACACCGGCGCCCAGCCCTCGCCGGGTTCGCTGATCGTGCTCACCCCGCTGGGCATCGATGCCACCGAGGCGGTGCGCGGTCTCGACGCCCGGCGCGCCGTCGCGCTCGACACCCTCATGCCTTTCGGGCTGCGGGCCTGCAAGCGCCGCGTGATGATGACCACCCCGGCCACCGAGCCGGGCTGGCGCGATCAGGCCCACGGCCTGCTGGCGGCCGACGGCGCGCGGGTGAGCGTGCTGCGCGACAGCCCGGGCTTCATCGCCCAGCGGGTGCTGGCCATGATCGTCTCGGTGGGCTGCGAGATCGCCCAGCAGCGCGTGGCCTCGCCCGCCGACATCGACGCCGCGGTGCGCATCGGCCTGGGCTACCCCGCCGGGCCGCTCACCCTGGGCGACCGGATCGGCCCGGCCCGCATCCTCGAGATCCTCGAGGGCATGCACCGCGTCACCGCAGAGCCGCGCTACCGGCCCAGCGCCTGGCTGCGCCGGCGGGCCCACCTGGGCCTCTCGCTGCTCACCGACGACTGACCCCACGCGCAGGAGCCATCGTGTCCGCCACCCCGCCCCCCGGCACCGTCCAGGTCCCCGAGCGCCACCAGTTCGATGTCGCCGCCCTCGAGGCCTGGCTTGTCGCGAACCTGCCCGGCTTTGCCGGCCCGCTCAGCGCCCGCTCCTTCCAGGGCGGCCAGTCCAATCCCACCTACCGGCTCGACACCCCCGGGCGCAGCTATGTCATGCGCGCCAAGCCCGGTCCGGTGGCCAAGCTGCTGCCCTCGGCCCATGCCATCGAGCGCGAGTACCGCGTGATCGGGGCGCTCGGCAAGGCCGGCCTGCCGGTGCCGGCGGTGTACTGCCTGTGCGAGGACGAGTCGGTGATCGGCCGCGCCTTCTACCTCATGGAGTGCATGGACGGCCGGGTGCTCTGGGACCAGGGCCTTGCCGGCTTCAGCCGCGCCGATCGGGGTGCCATCTATGACGAGATGAACCGCGTGATGGCCGCGCTGCACAATGTCGACTACAAGAGCGCCGGCCTGGAGGACTTCGGCCGGCCGGGCAACTACTTCGCCCGGCAGATCTCGCGCTGGACCAAGCAGTACCAGATCTCCGAGACCGAACCCATCCCCGAGATGAACCGCCTGATCGCGCTGCTGCCGGGCGCGATCCCCGCGGGCGAGGAGGCCACGGTGGTCCATGGCGACTACCGGCTCGACAACCTGATGTTCCATCCGGTCGAGCCGCGCATCATCGCCATCCTCGACTGGGAACTGGCCACCATCGGCCATCCGCTGGCCGACTTCTCCTACCACTGCATGTCCTGGCACATCGATCCCGCCGACTTCCGCGGCATCGCCGGCCTGGACCTCGCCGCGCTGGGCATTCCGGCCGAGAGCGACTACATCCGCCGCTACTGCGAGCGCACCGGCCGCGACATGGCCGCCGTGCAGCAGCACTGGAACTTCTATCTCGCCTACAACCTGTTCCGTCTGGCCGGCATCCTGCAGGGCATCATGAAGCGCCACCTGGACGGCACCGCCTCCAGCCCGCAGGCGGCCGATGCCGGTCGCCAGGCCCGGCTGCTGGCCGAGATCGGCTGGCGCTACGCGCAACGCCTGGGCTGACCCGCCCCCGGCCCGGACGCCGCCGCCCCGCAAGGCCCGCGGGCGCCCGGGCCGCCCTTCCTCCTCCCTCCCACAAGGAACACCCCATGGACTTCACCTACTCGCCCAAGGTTCGCGAGATGCAGGCGCGTCTCAACGACTTCATGGATCGTCACATCTACCCGAACGAGCACCGGTTCCACCAGGAGGTCGAGGCCAACCGCCAGGCCGGCAATGTCTGGCAGCCCACCCGCGTGGTCGAGGAACTCAAGCCCAAGGCGCGCGAGGCCGGCCTGTGGAACCTCTTCCTGCCGCACTCGCCGCGGGTGCCCGAAGGCCTGTCCAACCTCGAGTACGCGCCGCTGTGCGAGATCATGGGCCGGGTGCACTTCGCGGCCGAGGTCTTCAACTGCTCGGCGCCCGACACCGGCAACATGGAGACGCTCGAGCGCTACGGCGCCGAGCACCTCAAGCGGCAGTGGCTCGACCCGCTGCTGCGCGGCGAGATCCGCTCGGCCTTCGCCATGACCGAGCCCGATGTCGCCTCGTCGGACGCCACCAACATCCAGTCGCGCATCGAGCGCCAGGGCGATCACTATGTGATCAACGGCCGCAAGTGGTGGACCTCGGGCGCGGCAGACCCGCGCTGCAAGGTCTTCATCTTCATGGGCAAGACCAATCTCGAGGCCGGCCGCCACGAGCAGCAGTCGATGATCGTGGTGCCCGCCGACACGCCGGGGATCACCATCAAGCGCGAGCTCAGCGTCTTCGGCTATGACGACGCGCCGCACGGCCACTCGGAGGTGCTCTTCCAGAATGTCCGGGTGCCGGTCGACAACATCCTGCTCGGCGAAGGCCGCGGCTTCGAGATCGCCCAGGGCCGCCTCGGGCCGGGCCGCATCCATCACTGCATGCGCAGCATCGGCGTGGCCGAGCGTGCGCTCGAGTACATGTGCAAGCGCCTCTCTTCACGCGTGGCCTTCGGCAGGCCGATCTCCACCCAGACGGTGTGGCAGGAGCGCATCGCCGAGGCCCGCTGCATGATCGACCAGGCCCGCCTGATGACCCTGAAGGCCGCCCACATGATGGACACCGTGGGCAACAAGATCGCCAAGGCCGAGATCGCCATGATCAAGGTCATCGCGCCGAACATGGCCTGCAAGGTGGTCGACTGGGCGATCCAGGCGCACGGTGGCGGCGGGGTCTCGCAGGACTTCCCCCTGGCCAGTTTCTACGCCCACCAGCGCACCCTGCGCCTGGCCGACGGGCCCGACGAGGTGCACCGCAACTCCATCGCCAAGCTCGAACTCGCCAAGCACCTGGCCATCCCGGGCGCCGCTGACGCGGTCGAGATGCCGATCACCCGCGGTTCCTGAAAGCGGCCGCCGCGCGCGGCCAAGGTTGCGGCCCTGGCGTGTCGACGCCGGTGTGCCGCGGCCACGCGCTGCGGCCATGCGCGGTGCTCGTCAGCGGGCCACGGATCGGTCGATCGAAGGTCAGCCGACCACGCGCCGCCGCGGCCACAGCCCGGCCAGCAGCACCAGCGCGGCCACCACCGCAAAGCCGGTGGACAGGCCGCTGCGCAGGAAGATCGCCGGGTCGCCATCGGAGATGGCCAGCGCCTGGCGAACCGAGCGCTCGAAGATCGGGCCCAGCACATAGGCCAGGATCACGATGCCCAGGTCGAAGCCCTGGCGACGCAGGAAGTAACCCACGAAGCCGAACACCACCGCCACCACCACATCGGCGGGATTGCCGCTGTTCGAGTAGACCCCGATCAGGCACACCACCAGGATCATCGGGGTGAGGTACACCCGCGGGATGTCCAGGATGCGCACGAACAGGCCGATCAGCGGCAGGTTGAGCACCAGCAGCATCACATTGCCCACATACATGCTGGCCACCACGCCCCAGAACACCTCGGGCTGACGCTCGAGGATGGTGGGCCCCGGCGTGACGCCGTGGATCATGAAGGCGCCGATCAGCAATGCGGTGATGGCATTGGCCGGGATGCCCATGCACAGCAGCGGCACGAAAGCGCCGGTGGTGCCGGCATTGTTGGCGGCCTCGGGGCCGGCCAGCCCCTCCACCGCCCCCTTGCCGAACTCCTCGGGGCGCCTGGAGAGACGCCGCTCGATGCCGTAGGACAGGAAGGAGGCGATCACCGCGCCGCCCCCAGGCAGCAGGCCCACCAGGAAGCCGAGCACGGTACCGCGACCAATCGGCCCCACCGAGCGCCGCGCCTCGTCGCGGGTGGGCAGGAAGCCGAGCAGGCCGCGGGGCGGCGCGATCACCGCGCTGGCGGCGTCGGCGCCGCGAGCCATGAACAGCACCTCGGAGAGCCCGAACAGACCGATCGCCAGCGGCACCAGATTCACGCCGTCGCCGAGCGCCACGATGTCGAAGGTGAGGCGCGGAGTCATGTTCATGGGGTCGCTGCCCACCGTGCCGAGCAGCAGCCCGAAGGCGGCCATCAGCAGTGCCCGCGGCAGCGAGCCGCCCGACATGTAGGTGACCATCGACAGGCCGGCCAGCATCAGCATGGCGTACTCCGCCGGACCGAAGGCCAGCACCAGCCGGGCGAGCGGCGGCGAAAGGAAGCTGATGGCCACCACGCCGAGGGTTCCGGCCACGAAGGAGCCCACGCCGGCGATGAACAGCGCCGCGCCAGCGCGGCCCTTGCGGGCCATCTCGTAGCCATCGAGGCAGGTGACCACCGAGGATGCCTCGCCCGGGATGCGCATCAGCACCGAAGTGACCGTGCCGCCATAGGCCACGCCGTAGTAGATGCCCGAGAGCATGATGATCGCCGAGGTCACCTCCATCTTGAAGGTGATCGGCAGCAGGATCGCGATGGTGGTGAGCGGACCCAGCCCGGGCAGGATGCCCACCACCGTGCCCAGGAAGGCCCCGATGAAGCAGTAGAGCAGGTTGGCCGGCGTGAGCACCACCGCGAAGCCGTTGAGCAATGCCTCCATGGTCGGGGTCCCGGCAGTCGCAGGCGCTCAGCGCACCAGCGAGAAGAAGGCCCGCTCCACCGGGCCGGCCGGCAGATCCACCCGCAACAGCCAGCCGAAACCGGCCAGGGCCACCAGCGCGCAGACCAGGCCGTAGACCAGGGCCGCGCGCCAGGAGCGGCCCTCGGCGAAGCGGATGATCAGCACCGACACCGCCAGCGCGGTGAGCGCGATGCCGGCATAGGCCGCGCCCAGCGCGAGCACCCCGAGGCTAACCGCGTAGAGGGCCATGCGACGGCCGTCCCCGGCGGAACCGCCCCCACCGGACGACGACGCCCCATCGGCATCCTCACCGCCGGCGCGCCCCGGAAAGCACAGCACCACCGCGGCGAGCAGCACGCACAGACCGGCCACCAGGGCGGGGAAAAGGCCGGGCCCGGGACCCTCGAAGCTCCAGCGCTCCAGGCGCCAGGCCTGCCACAGCCCCACCAGGGCACAGGCCAGCAGGGCCAGCGCAGCCAGCCGCACGCCGGCTCGGCCGCGCCCCGCCGCAGGCCCCGATGGCGTGGCGGCGCTCATCCGCGCTTCTTGGCCATGCCGGTCTCGGCGAGGATGGGCAGCAGGTCGCCCTCGATCTTCTTGAGGTGGGCCTTGTAGTCGGCCCCGTTGCGGTAGATGGGCACCACGCCGATGTTCGCGATCTGTGCCTGCACGGCCTTGTCGGCCATCACATCGGCGAGCGCGGCATCCATGCGCTGCTGGATCGACGCATCGACGCCGGCGGGGAAGGCATAGCCGAAGGGCCCGTTGGTGACCGCCTCGAAGCCATGCTCCTTGAGGGTCTTGACATTGGGGTAGTCGGGCCAGCGCTCGGTGCCCGCCGAGGCCAGGAAGCGCAGCTTGCCGGCCTCGATCTGGGGCTTCATCTCGGTGACGGTCTGGATCACCGCATCAACATGTCCCCCGACCGCCTGGGCGACGGACTCGACACCGCCGCTGAAGACGACCCAGCGGAACTTGCCGCCGGTGATCTTGGCCAGCTGGAACATGGCCACCACATTGGTGACATTGTTCGACCCGTAGGTGACCAGCCGCTGCTTGCTCAGCGCAACCAGTTCCTCGATGGTCTTGATCGGGGAGTTGATGCCCACGCCCACGCCGTAGCGCAGCATGGCCACCTGCCCGATGATCGAGAAGGCCTCCCAGGGGTTGTATTTCACATCCATCATCGCCGGCACGGTGATGTGGCTGGAGATCGCCACGAGGCCCATGGTGTGGCCATCGGGGGCCGCGGTGGCCAGGGTGGAGGGGCCGAGCGCCCCGGCGCCGCCGACCACATTCTTGACTATCACGGTGTTCTGCAGCCGCTTCTCCAGCGCCTGCGCGATGATGCGTGCGGTGAGATCGGTGGCCGCGCCGGGCGCGTTGGGGTTGATGAGCGTGATCTCGCGGCTGGGCCACTTGGCAGCCTGGGCCGAGACGATGCGCGGCGCGGCAGCGCCAGCAGCCAGCGCGCCGCCGGCGCGCAGCAGGTTTCTGCGATTCATGGTGTGTCTCCGTGGGGCATGCAGCTCGGCGGCCGGCCCTCGTTGTCGTTGCGGAGCCCGAGCTTATCGGATGAGCCTGCGCAGCGGCAACGGCGCCGCCGGGCAACCCGCCTACTGCAGCGGCTCCTTAACGGAAACCGGCATGGGGAAGCTCACGACCTCGATGCCCTCCTCGGCCAGCGCCTCGCTCTCGCTGGGCGTGGCCACGCCGCGGATGCCGCGGGCCGGCGCCTCCTGGTAGTGGATGCGACGCGCCTCTTCGGCAAAACGCTCGCCGACATCTTCGGTGTTCTCGCGGATATGCCGGGCCAGCCGCAGCCAGGCCTGCTGAAGGGCTCGGGCATCGGGCACCGGCGCGGGCGCCGCGGGCGTAGATGACGCCGACAGGTTCAGGCGTGGCGCCGACGGACGCCGGACCACCGAGGCGCTGCCGCACAGCGGGCACTCCACCAGCCCGCGGGCAAGCTGCGACTCGAAGGCATCGGCGGAGTCGAACCACCCTTCGAAGCCGTGGTCCTTGTCACAGACCAGATCGAAGACTTTCATGGCGTGATTGTACGCCCCGGTCATCGGATGCCGGCCAGCCGCCCTGCCGCGGGGTGGCGTAATACAATCCGGACGCCGCGCCAGCCCGCCGGCTCGAACCCTCGCCGTGACCGCCTCCCCCCGAGATCCCCACCCCGTCGCCGCCGAGACCGCGCTGGCGCAGCTCGACGATTACGACCTGATCATCGACGCGCGCAGTCCGTCGGAACACGCGCTCGACCATCTCCCCGGGGCGGTCAGCATGCCGGTGCTCGACGACGCCGAGCGGGCGCAGGTCGGCACCCTGAACACGCAGGTCGGCGCCTTCGAGGCCAAGCGGATGGGTGCGGCCCTCGTCTCGCGACGGATCGCGGCCCTGCTGGACGGACCGCTGGCCGCGCTGCCCCGGCAGTCCCGTTGCCTGGTGTACTGCTGGCGCGGTGGCAATCGGTCGGGCTCGCTCGCCACGGTGATGGCGCGAGTGGGCTGGCCGGTGGCGGTGCTCACCGGCGGCTACCGGGAGTTCCGGCGCCAGGTCATCCGCGACCTGGCCGAGTGGCCCGCGCAGCGGCGGTTCCGCGTGGTCGGCGGCCCCACCGGCAGCGGCAAGAGTCTTCTGCTGGGCGAACTGGCGCGTCGCGGCGCAGCGGTGCTCGACCTGGAGGCGCTGGCCCGTCACCGCGGCTCGGTGCTGGGTCACCTGCCCGACACTGCGCAGCCGTCGCAGAAGCGCTTCGAGACCCTGGTCTGGGATGCCCTGCGGCGCGCCGATCCGGCACGGCCACTGTTCGTGGAATCCGAGAGCCGCAAGATCGGCCAGTGTCAGGTGCCGCCGGCGCTGATCGAGGCCATCCGCGCCGCCAGCGGCGTGCTGATCGAGGCTTCCGATGCGGTCCGCTGCGAACTGCTGATGGGCGAGTACCGGCATTTCCTCGCCGAACCCGCCCTGCTGGTGGGGCGACTGCAGGCCCTGGTCTCGCACCATGGTCATGAGCGCATCGCGGCCTGGTCGGCACTGGCCACGCAAGGGGCATGGCCGGAACTGGTGAGCGCGCTGCTGCGCGAGCACTACGACCCGGCCTACCAGGCCTCGCTCAGGCGCAACTTCGGGCGTCTGGACAGCTTCAGGCCGGTCAGGCTGGCCAGCGCCGACGCCGCGGGCCTGGCCAGCGCTGCTGAGGACATTCTCGCGCCTGACTGAGCGGCCGGCGCTCGGCCAGGCCTGCGCCGGTGCGCTGTCAGCCGGGCTCGGCGCACGCGCTCAGCGGCCCGGCTCGGCGCACGCGCTCAGCGGCCGGCGTCGGCCTTGTCGATCAGGCGGCTCTCGTGCCGCACCACCTTGGCCCGCGCCTTGAGCGCATCGAGATAGCTGGTGGTGTCCTGCTGCCCGAAGAGCTGCGTGAGTTGCGCCTGGAAATCAGCGCGTCGGGCAGCGATCTGCTCGGCGCTCGGCGGGATCACCCGGGTGATCTGGTAGAGGCCGTAGGAACCGTCGGCCAGCGGCAGTCCCACCCAGGCGGGCAGCTTGCCCGAGGGGGCACGGAACAGCGCCTCGACCGCTTCGGATGGCGTGTCGGCGCCGCCCTGCCGGGAGACCTGCCGAGGCGCCGACAGCCCCGCCTGCGCGGCGACCGGATCGGCCTGCAGCGCCTTCAGGCGCGACTCGCCGGCCTCGCGGGTGAGGCGGCGCGCCTCCTGCTCGGTGAAGCGGGCCAGCACCTCGGCACGCACCGCCTCGAAGGGTTTGCGCTGGGCCGGGCGGTGCTCGACGATGCGCGCCGACACCAGCGTGTTGCCGCCGGTCTCGACCGCCTCGGTGTTGCGCTTCTTGGCCACCGAGTCTTCACTGAAGAGCGCCGCCAGCAGCTTGGGGTGGTTCAGCGGCGACTTGGACGCGCCAGGCAGCGGGTTGCGCTCGACCGCGTCGGCAGTGCGGATCTCGAGCTTGAATCGATCGGCCGCCGGCTTGAGCGAGTCGGACTGCTCGTAGACCAGGTTGGTGAAGGCCTCGGCCGCCTCGGCGTAGCGTTTGCCCGCCTGCTGACGCCGCACCTCGGCCTCGATCGCCGGGCGCGCCGCCTCGAAGCTTTGCGCGGCCGCAGGCTGGATGCCGGTCAACCGGATGATGTGCAGGCCGAACTCGGTCTCGACCGGGTCGCTGATCTCGCCCACCTTCATGGCGAATGCGGCATCGGCGAAGGGCTTGATCATGGCCTCCCGCGGGAAGAAGCCGAGATCTCCCCCCTGTGCCGCCGAGCCGGGATCCTGCGACTGGGCCTTGGCCAGCGCCGCGAAGTCGGCCCCACCGCGGACCTGGCCCAGCAGCGTGCGGGCGCGGGTCATCGCCTTCTCGCGGTCGGCCGCGCTGGCGCCGGCCTCGAGCTTGATCAGGATATGGCTCGCGCGCCGCTGCTCGGGCGTGGTGAAGCGCGCGGCATTCTGGGTGTAGTAGCTGCGCAGGTCGTCCTCGCCCAGCGCGATGCCGCGGGCCAGCTCGTCGGCGCTCAGCACCAGGTACTCCACCTTCGCGCTCTCGCGGGTTTCGAAGGCGCGGCCGTTCTCCTCGTAGAACTTGCGCAGCTGTTCGTCGGTGGGCTTGATCGCGGCGATCTGGTCGGCGGGCTTCAGACGCAGTTCGCGCACCTCGCGCACCTCCTCCTGCAGGGCGAGCAGCCGGTTGGCCACGGCCGCCGGGAGCATCGCGCTCTGGGCCGCCGCCTCGGGCAGCAGCCGCAAAGTCTGATCGCGGCGCAGCTGCGCCTCGAACACCGCCTCGTTGAGGCCCTGGGCGCGCAGCAGGCTCTGGTAGCGCTCCATGTCGAAGCTGCCGTCGGGCTTCTTCAGGCCCGGGATCTCCAGGATGGAGGCCCGCAGCTTGGCGTCGCTCACCGCGAGATGGCGGTTGGCGGCTTCGCGCTGCACCACCCGCTCGAGCACCAGACCGTCGAGCACCTCGCGACGCGCCGCCGGGGTGTCGAGCAGCTTGGCATCGATCTGGTCGCCGAGCACCTGACGCATCTGATCGAGCTGGCGACGCATGGCCTGGTCGAATTCCTGGCGGGTGATGCGCGCGCCGTCGACCTTGGCGACATTGTCGTCGTCCGACAGGAACTGGTCGTAGCCGGACACGCCGAAGAAGGCGAACGCGGGAAAGATCAGCAGCAGCAGCAGGAACTGCAGGACGCGCTGGTGTTTACGGATCGACTCGAACATGGCGGGATGACCGGGTAGCGGCGGGGCGGCGCGGGCTGCCGGGCAGGCGCCTGCTCCGCGGAAGGCTGGCTGGATGCGCGCCGGAGACCCACGGCGAACGCCAGGACAAGGCCGGCATCTTACCGCAGCGTTTCAGGCAAGCCGCGCCGAAGACTCACGCGCGCAGGGCCTCGGCTAGAGTGCCCGCGGTCGAGGCCCGACGCCCGCGAGCACCGACCGCCACACAGGAGCCCGATCATGTCCGCGACAGACTCCCCTTCCGCCCGACGCGCATCGACCCACCCGCCCGGCGGACGGCTCGCCGGCAAGGTGGCCATCGTGACCGGTGCGGCGAGCGGCATCGGCGCGGCCTGCGCCAGGCTGTTCGCCGCCGAGGGCGCGGCCGTGCTGTGCACCGATCTCGACGCCGACGCGGGCGCCGCCCTGGTCGAGGCCATCGGCCAGGCCGGCGGCAGGGCCGCGTTCGCGCGGCAGGATGTGGTCGAGGAAGCGCAGTGGATCGAAGTGATGAGCCTCGTGCTCTCGCGCTTCGGGGCCCTGCATGTGCTGGTGAACAACGCCGGCATCGCGCCCTCCGGCGGCGGCGGCCCGGTGGAAAGCCGCAGTCTGGCCCACTGGCGGCGAACCCTGGCCGTGGATCTCGACAGCGTCTTCCTGGGCTGCAAGCACGCGATCGGCGCGATCCGTCGGAGCGCCACCGCCGGGTCGCAGGGCTCGATCATCAACATCTCGTCGGTCGCCGGCCTCATCGGGCTGCCCAACGCCGCCGACTATTGCGCCGCGAAGGCGGGCGTGCGCCTGCTGACCAAGTCGGTGGCGCTCGAGTGCGCCGCGGCCGGCTACCGCATCCGGGTGAACTCGGTGCATCCCGGGTACATCGACACGCCGATGGTGCGCGGCACGATCGGCCGGCGCGCCGGCAGTACATCGAGCAGCCTGCGCGAGGTGGAGCAGGCGCTGATCGAGCAGCATCCGATCGGCAGGCTCGGGCAGGCGGAGGAAATCGCCCGCACCGTGCTGTTCCTGGCGAGCGATGAAGCCTCGTTCACCACGGGTGCTGAACTCGTGGTCGATGGCGGCTATACCGCCCGCTGAAGGGACGCAGGGCGCAATGGCACCAGGCGGAATGGGAAAGAAGCCGTGAGGCCAAAACAAAGGGCGCGGTGCGTTGGCACGGCGCCCTCTGAGTGCCCTGACGGGCGTGTGGTGGCGGAGTGGACGGGACTCGAACCCGCGACCCCCGGCGTGACAGGCCGGTATTCTAACCGACTGAACTACCACTCCTGATTCGGTGCTGCTTTGCCACTGCCTGTACCGGACGCTGGTGGGTGCTGAGAGGTTCGAACTCCCGACCTACGCCTTGTAAGGGCGCCGCTCTACCAACTGAGCTAAGCACCCTGAATCCGAATGACAAGCTCGTCACTGGCAAGACTGCGATCATACAACATTCGTTTGCCGCTGTCCAAGCGGGCGATCTTCCGTCAGTTGATGGCGTCCTTCAGGCCCTTGCCCGGACGAAACTTGGGGATCTTCGCCGACTTGATCTTGATGGCGGCGCCGGTGCGCGGGTTGCGGCCGGTACGGGCGGCGCGCTTGCTGACCACGAAGGTGCCGAAGCCCACCAGCGTGACCGAACCACCCTTCTTGAGCGTGGACTTGATGGCACCGACCATGGAGTCGAGCGCACGCCCGGCCGCGGCCTTGGAAATGTCTGCCTGCCTGGCGATGTGATCGATCAGATCGGTCTTGTTCACTGCTACCCCCTGGGTGTTCTTATGGCGCCAGTGCGTGCGGAAGCGCGAATCGCCGCCGGGCGAGCCGATGTTTGGGAATGACGGGAAAACAAGCGGGCGGAATGCCGCTGTCAGGGGAATGTAATCAGCTGCAAAACCCGGTGTCAAGCCGAGATCCGGACGCACTCGGGTAATACACGGCACGCCCGGAATTGTGCTTCTCGGACGCTCGCGCAGCCAGGCGGCCACGCGAGCGTCGGGACGGAGCGACTAGTGGGCGACGATGTCGCCGGGGGCCCCCGCGACCGGCGCCGCGGACACCGCCGCCGGCTCAGTGGCGGCCGCCGTGGATTCGGTCGCCTCCTCGTCGGGGAGCGGCTCGGGCAGACGTTCGAGCGCGATCTCGAGCACCCGGTCGATCCACTTCACCGGCACGATCTCCAAGCGGTTCTTCACATTGTCGGGAATGTCGGTGAGATCCTTGACATTCTCCTCGGGGATGATCACGGTCTTGATCGCCCCGCGGTGGGCGGCCAGCAGCTTCTCCTTGAGCCCGCCGATGGGCAGCACCTCGCCCCGCAGCGTGATCTCGCCGGTCATGGCCACATCGGCGCGCACCGGGATGCCCGTGAGCACCGACACCAGCGCGGTGGTCATCGCGATGCCGGCGCTGGGCCCGTCCTTGGGCGTGGCGCCCTCGGGCACATGGATGTGGATGTCGCGCTTCTCATGGAAGTCAGCCTTGATGCCCAGGCGCTGGGCACGCCGGCGCACGACGGTCATGGCTGCCTTGATCGACTCCATCATCACATCGCCGAGCTTGCCGGTGCAGGTGGTGGTGCCCTTGCCCGGCACGGCCACCGCCTCGATGGTGAGCAGCTCGCCCCCCACCTCGGTCCAGGCCAGTCCGGTGACCTGTCCGACCTGATTCTCCTTTTCGGCCACGCCGAAGGTGTAGCGGCGCACACCCAGGAACTTGTCGAGATTGCGCGCGGTGACCGCGATCTTCTTCTCGGACTTCTTGAGCAGCAGGGTCTTGACCACCTTGCGGCAGATCTTGCTCACCTCGCGCTCCAGCGAGCGCACGCCGGCTTCGCGGGTGTAGTAGCGGATGATGTCGCGGATGGCGCCCTCGGCGACGCTGATCTCGTCGGGCTTCAGGCCGTTGTTCTTGATCTGCTTGGGCAGCAGATAGCGCTGGGCGATGCTGACCTTCTCATCTTCGGTGTAGCCCGAGAGCCGGATGACCTCCATGCGGTCGAGCAGCGCCGGCGGGATGTTCAGGGTGTTGGCCGTGGCCACGAACATCACATCGGACAGGTCGTACTCCACCTCGACATAGTGATCGGTGAACGAACTGTTCTGCTCGGGATCGAGCACCTCGAGCAACGCGCTGGAGGGGTCGCCGCGGAAGTCCATGCCGAGCTTGTCGACCTCGTCGAGCAGGAACAGCGGATTGCGCACGCCCACCTTGGACAGATTCTGGAGAATCTTGCCGGGCATGGAACCGATGTAGGTGCGACGGTGGCCGCGGATCTCGGCCTCGTCGCGCACGCCGCCCAGCGCCATGCGCACGAACTTGCGGTTGGTGGCCCGCGCGATCGACTGGCCCAGCGAGGTCTTGCCCACGCCCGGGGGCCCGACCAGACACAGGATGGGCGCCTTGAGCTTGTCGACACGCTGCTGGACCGCGAGGTACTCGAGGATGCGTTCCTTGACCTTCTCGAGGCCGAAGTGATCCTGGTCGAGCACGGTCTCGGCGTTGCCGAGATCGTTGTTGATCTTGCTCTTCTTGCGCCAGGGCAGGTTGACCAGGGTGTCGATGTAGTTGCGCACCACTGTGGCCTCGGCCGACATCGGTGACATCAGCTTGAGCTTCTTGAGCTCGGCGTCGGCCTTCTTGCGTGCCTCCTTGGGCAGGTGCGCCGACTTGATGCGCTTCTCGAGCTCCTCGAGATCGGCGCCCTCCTCGCCTTCGCCGAGCTCCTTCTGGATGGCCTTGACCTGCTCGTTGAGGTAGTACTCGCGCTGGCTCTTCTCCATCTGGCGCTTCACTCGCCCGCGAATGCGCTTTTCGACCTGCAGGATGTCGACCTCGTGCTCGAGCAACTCGAGCAGCTTCTCCAGGCGCTTGGACACGTCGAAGAGGTCCAGCACCGACTGCTTGGCCTCGAGCTTCAGCGGCAGGTGTGCGGCGATGGTGTCGGCCAGGCGGCCCGGGTCGTCGATGCCGGCGATCGAGGTGAGGATCTCCGGCGGGATCTTCTTGTTGAGCTTGACGTACTGGTCGAACTGCTGGGTCACGGCCCGCCGCAGTGCTTCGATCTCGGGGCTGCCCTCACCGGGAGGTGCCACAGGCGTGACATCGCCCACGAAATGGTCGCCTTCATCCCGAATGGCCTGCGTGGTGGCGCGTTGCACACCTTCAACCAGCACCTTGACCGTGCCATCGGGCAGCTTGAGCATCTGCAGGATGCTGGAGATGCAGCCCACCTCGAACATGTCCTCAGGCTTGGGCTCGTCCTTACCTGCGGCCTTCTGGGCCACCAGCATGATTTGACGGCCCGCCTCCATGGCGGACTCGAGAGCCTTGATCGACTTAGGGCGCCCCACAAACAGGGGAATCACCATGTGCGGAAACACCACCACATCGCGCAAGGGCAACAGCGGCAGGGTGATCGGCTCGGACGGAAGAACAGGATGACCTGACATGAGACTCCTCACTTTCTCAAACGGACATGGGGCCTGTGCAAATGAATGCAAGGGCGCATGCCGCCGAGGGCAGCCCGCCAAGACGGGTCAAGCGCTCGCCTTGGCTTGCTCTCGATAGACAAGAAGGGGCTTTCCCCCTTCTTCGATGATGTGATCGTCCACCACCACCTTGGCCACACCGTCGAGGTGAGGCAGGTCGAACATGGTGTCGATCAGCGCGTGTTCCACAATGGACCGCAGGCCGCGGGCGCCCGTCTTGCGGGCCAGTGCCTTGCGCGCGATGGCGGCCAATGCCGAAGGGCGAACCTCCAGTTCGACCCCGTCCATGCTGAAGAGCTTCTGGTACTGCTTGAGCAGCGCGTTCTTGGGCTCGGTCAGGATCTGGACCAGGGCGTCTTCTGTCAGTTCACCCAAGGTGGCCACCACAGGCAGTCGCCCGACCAGCTCGGGGATCAGGCCGAACTTGATCAGATCTTCAGGCTCCACCGCCTGGAAGGTCTCCGACACCCGCTTTTCGCTCTTGCTGTGCACCGTGGCTGCAAAGCCGATGCCGGAACGCTCGGTGCGGTTCTGGATGACCTTTTCCAAACCGTCGAAGGCGCCGCCGCAGATGAACAGGATGTTGGTGGTGTCAATCTGCAGGAAGTCCTGGTTGGGGTGCTTGCGCCCGCCTTGGGGCGGCACGCTGGCCATGGTGCCTTCCACCAACTTGAGCAGGGCCTGCTGCACGCCTTCGCCTGAGACGTCCCGGGTGATGCTTGGGTTGTCCGCCTTGCGGCTGATCTTGTCGATCTCGTCGATGTAGACGATGCCGCGCTGGGCCCGCTCGACGT
>JAGWVN010000076.1 GCA_018970865.1 Betaproteobacteria bacterium | reverse complement strand
GCCGGGGCCGGGGCCGGGGCCGGACAGGCCGCCCGCGGCGTCCGACACCCCCGCGCCCGGGCGGCGGGGCGGGCGCGACAGCGCCGCGATCAGCCGGCGGGTGCGGGGGTCATGGGCGCCCTCGGCAGGCGGCGGGGCGAGATGGATCACCCTGCCGCACCAGGCGGCGAGCCGCGGCAGGCGGGTGTCGAGATCCAGGCGCAGCGGCACGATGCCGAGGGCGCGCAGCGCGCCAGCCTGCTCGGGATTGCGCAGGGTGCCGATGGCGCGCAGGCCGCGGGCGGCAAGCCGCGCGCCGATCCGCTGGCCGACATCGCCGCAGCCGGCCAGCAGCACGGTGGCGCGCCGCAGCCGGCGGGGCAGCGCGCGATAAACTCCGGGGCTTCGCGTCATCGCCCCATTATCGCCCCGCCGAGAGTCGCCCCATGGCCTTCACTGTCACCGTCCAGCCCAGCGGCAAGCAGTTCCAGGCCGACCCCGGCGAATGCATCCTCGATGCGGCCCTGCGCCACTCGGTCATCCTGCCCTACGGCTGCAAGAACGGCGCCTGCGGTTCGTGCAAGGCCCGGGTGGTTGACGGGCAGGTGGCGCAGGGCGCCCACCATGTGGCGGCGCTGCGCGATGCCGAGGCCACCCGCGGCTTCGCCCTGATGTGCTGCGCCTCGGCGCTCTCCGATCTGACCATCGAGGCGCGGGTGGTGGCCGCGGCCGGTGATCTCCCGGTGCGCCGCATGCCCTGCCGCGTGTCCTCCATCACCCGCGAGGCGCCCGATGTGGCCGTCATGCGCCTGCAGCTGCCGGCCAACGAGCGGCTGCAGTTCCTCGCCGGCCAGTACATCGAGCTCATCCTGAAGGACGGCACCCGTCGCAGCTATTCCATGGCCTGCGCCCCGCACGCCGCCGAGCAGCTCGAGCTGCATGTGCGGCACATGCCCGGCGGGCGCTTCACCGACACGGTGTTCGGCCAGGCCCAGCCCGCCCTACGCGAGCGCGACATCCTGCGCTTCGAAGGGCCGATGGGCACCTTCTTCCTGCGCGAAGACAGCAACCGGCCGATCGTGCTGCTGGCCAGCGGCACCGGTTTCGCGCCGATCCAGGCAATCATCGAGCATGCCATCCACAAGGGCGTCTCTCGCCCGATGTCGCTCTACTGGGGCGGTCGCCGGCCCTGCGATCTCTACCGCGCCGCGCAGTGCGCCCGCTGGGTGGAGCAGCTGCCCAGCCTGCGCTGGGTGCCGGTGGTGTCCGAGGCCTTGCCCGAAGACCACTGGCAGGGCCGCGAGGGGCTGGTGCACCGCGCGGTGATGGCCGATTTTCCCGATCTGTCAGGGCATCAGGTCTATGCCTGCGGCGCGCCGGTGATGGTCGAGGCGGCGCGCGCCGATTTCACCCGCGAGTGCGGCCTGCCGCCCGAGGAGTTCTTCGCCGACGCCTTCACGAGCGCGGCCGACGGCGCAGCGTAGCCAGCTGCGCCAGCAGCGCGGCCAGCACCGCCGCGGCAAAGCCGGCCGCTGTTCCGGCCATGGGCAGCAGCACCGCGGCCACCCAGCAGAAGGCCGCGAAGGACAGCAGGCCGCGCGCAAGACCCCGCAGCAGCGTGGCGGTGTAGGCCGGCCCCTGGGTGCGGTGCGAGAAGCCCGCCAGCACGATGCTCATCATCGGGAACACCGCGAGCAGGCCGCTCCAGCGCGGGCCTGCGCTGGCCGCCACCTGGGTCACGACCAGGCTGAGCAGCGCGCCGGCGACCATGCGCAGGGCAAGCTCGCGGCGGTCGGAGGCCGGTGCGGGGCCGGACGCGGCGGCGGGCGGGAACAGCCGTGGCGCGATCAGCCATGACGCGCCGGCGAGCGCCGCCGACAGGGCGAGCGATTCCGGCAGCAGCGACAGGCAGCCGGCCACGAGCATCCAGGTGGCCATCGCCGCGGCCACCGCCACCGGCCAGCGCGCCACCCGCGCGGCATGGGCATAGGCCACCGTGACCGCCACCGTGCTCACCACCGCCATCAGCGATCCGCCTGCCGCCTGCGCCGCGAAGACCGCGCCCTGCTCGAGCGCGATGAATCCCAGGATGGGGCCGGTGACGATCGGCAGACCCGCCAGCCAGCCCCCCACGGCCGGCCCCCAGCGCCGGGCCGCCAGTGACACCAGCAGCAGGAAGCCCGGAACCAGGAAGAGCTTCAGCGCGAGCATCGCGCGCCGTGGCTCATTCGCCGTCGGCTTCGCCGAGATAGGCGGCGCGCACCCGCGGATCGCTGAGCAGCCGGTCGGCCTGATCGCCCATGACGATCAGGCCCGAGTCCATGACATAGCCGCGGTGGGCGGCCTTCAGCGCCAGGCGCGCGTTCTGCTCGACCAGCAGCAGGGTCACGCCCTCGGCGGCCACATTGCGCACCACCTCGAACACCGTCTGCACCATGATCGGCGACAGGCCCATGCTCGGTTCGTCGAGCAGCAGCAGGGTGGGGCGGCTCATCAGGGCGCGCGCCATGGCGAGCATCTGCTGCTCGCCGCCCGAGAGCGTGCCCGCGAGCTGGCCGGCGCGTTCCTTCAGGCGGGGGAAGATGCCGAACATGCGCTCGACATCGCGGGCGATGCCCGCGGCGTCACGCCGCGTGTAGGCCCCCATCAGCAGGTTCTCGGTGATGCTCATGCGCGCGAACACCCCGCGGCCCTCGGGCACCATCGCCAGCCCGCGTTCGACCAGCGTGTGCGCCGCCAGGCCGCGGATCGACTCGCCGCGGTAGCGCACCTCGCCCGCCGACCAGGGCAGCGAGCCGGTGATCGCCTTCAGGGTGGTGGTCTTGCCGGCGCCATTGGCGCCGATCAGCGCCACCAGCTCGCCCGGCATCACGGTCAGGTCGATGCCCTTGACCGCCTGGATGCCGCCATAGGCCACGCCCAGGCCGCTGACCTGCAGCAGCGGCTCAGTCATGGCCTTCTCCGAGATAGGCGCGGATCACCGCCGGATCGGCGCGCACCTGAGCCGGCGGCCCCTCGGCGATGCGCCGGCCCTGATCGAGCACGCACACCCGGTCGCACAGGCCCATCACCAGCTTCACATCGTGCTCGATCAGCAGGATGGTGCTGCCGTCGGCGCGGATGCTCTCGAGCAGCGCGCGCAGGCCGAGCTTTTCGGTGGCGTTCATGCCGGCGGCCGGTTCGTCCAGGGCGAGCAGCCGCGGTTCGGTGGCCAGGGCGCGCGCGATCTCCAGACGCCGCTGGTCGCCGTAGGAGAGGGTGCGCGCCCGGTACTGGGCATAGCGCGCGATGCCGACATAGTCGAGCAGCGCGAGCGCCCGGCTGCGGATCGCCTGCTCCTCGGCGCGCTCGGCGCGGGTCTTGAAGACCGCGCCCCAGACTCCGGCGCGGGTGCGCACATGCCGGCCGACCATCACATTCTCGAGCGCGGTCATCTCCCCGAACAGGCGGATGTTCTGGAAGGTGCGGGCGATGCCGGCGCGCGCCACCGCGTGGACCGCGGTGGGCTGGTAGTCGCGGCCGGCCAGCCGGAAACGGCCGGCGTCGGGCGCGTACAGGCCGGTGATCACATTGAAGAAGGTGGTCTTGCCGGCGCCATTGGGCCCGATCAGGCCGTAGATCTGGCCCGGCGCGATCTCGAGCCCCACATCGGACAGGGCCTGCAGGCCGCCGAAGCGCTTGCTCACGCCCTCCACCGACAGCAGCGGCCCGGCCTCGCTCATGCGCGCGCCCTCACCGGGCCCTGACGGGCGATCCGCATGGCAGGCATGGCCTCAGGCCCGGCCATGCTGCGGCGCGGGCCACAGCCCCGCTGGACGGCGCAGCATGATCAGGACCATGGCCAGCCCGAAGACCAGCATGCGCAGCGCCTCGGGCGCCACCAGCTCGGCGCCGAACAGCGCCTGCTGCACCGGCTTGGCGGCGTAACGCAGCACCTCGGGGATGGCGTAGAGCAGGATCGCGCCGAGCACCACGCCGGGCACATGGCCCATGCCGCCCAGCACCACCATGGCGACGATCACCACCGACTCCGACAGCACGAAGCTCTCGGGCGACACGAAGCCCTGGAAAGCCGCGAACATCGCGCCCGAGACGCCGCCGAAGGACGCCCCCATCGCGAAGGCCAGCAGCTTCACATTGCGGGTGTTGATGCCCATGGCGCGCGCCGCCACCTCGTCCTCGCGGATGGCCATCCAGGCCCTGCCCAGGCGCGAGTCCTGCAGGCGGATGCTCGTGATGATCACCAGCACGGTGAGCGCAAGGAAGAGGTAGTAGTAGAGCTGCACCGACTGCAGCTCGAAGCCGCCGATCAGCAGCGGTTTGGACAGGTCCACCGGCCCGATGCTCACCGGGTCGATGTTGCTGATGCCCTGCGGGCCGTTGGTGATGTTCAGCGGCGCGTTCAGGTTGTTCAGGAAGATGCGGATGATCTCGCCGAAGCCCAGGGTGACGATGGCGAGGTAGTCGCCGCGCAGCCGCAGGGTGGGCGCGCCCAGCAGCACGCCGAACAGCGCGGCCAGCCCGGCCGAGAGCGGCACCACCAGCCAGATCGAGTTGTGCAGGCCATCGGGGGCGACCGCCGCGATCCAGGCGAAGTTCTCCTGCAGGTGCGGCGAGGACAGCAGCGCGTACAGGTAGGCGCCCACCGCGTAGAAGGCGACATAGCCCAGGTCGAGGAGGCCGGCGTAGCCCACCACGATGTTCAGCCCCACCGCCAGCATGATGTAGAGCAGGGCGAAATCGAGCATGCGCACCCAGGCGTTGCCGGCCAGGCCCGCCACCAGCGGCAGCACCGCCAGCGCCAGGGCCATGGCCAGCGTGGCCGCGAAGGCGGCGCGCGGATTGCCGGCGAGTGACGGGAAGAAGTGCCTCATCGCGCGGCTCAGGCCCGGTCGGCGACCCGCTCGCCCATGATTCCCGAGGGCCGCAGCACCAGCACCGCGATCAGCACCACGAACGCGAAGATGTCCTGGTAGTGGCTGCCCAGGAAGCCACCGGTGATATCGCCGATGTAGCCCGCCCCCAGGCTCTCGATCAGGCCCAGCAGCAGCCCGCCCACCACCGCCCCGGCAAGATTGCCGATGCCGCCGAGCACCGCGGCGGTGAAGGCCTTCAGGCCCGGGATGAAGCCCATCGAGAACTGCGCGATGTTGTAGTTCATGGCCACCAGCACGCCGGCCACCGCGGCCAGCGCGGCGCCGATCGCGAAGGTGGCCGCGATCACCCGGTTGGCATTCACGCCCATCAGGCCCGCGATGCGCGGGTTCTCGGCGGTGGCCCGCATGGCCCGCCCCAGGCGGGTACGGTTCACGAGCAGCATCAGACCGGCCATCATGAGCGCCGACACGCCCAGGATCAGCAGCTGCTTGGGCGCCAGCACCGCGCCGCCGATCCGGACGGGGTCGGTGGGCAGCAGATCGGGGAAGACGATGGGGTTGGGTTTCCAGACGATCATGGCCAGGGTCTGGATGACGATCGACACGCCGATGGCGGTGATCAGCGGCGCGAGCTTGGGCGCGTGCCGCAGCGGCCGGTAGGCCACCCGCTCGATGAACAGCGACAGCGCGATGCACGCCGGGATGGCCGCGCCGATGGCCAGCAGCAGCAGGGCCGGGCCGGGCAGGCCGGCGCCGCCCAGCGCCGAGATCACCGTCACCCCCACCATGGCGCCCACCATCAGCACCTCGCCGTGGGCGAAGTTGATGAGCTGCAGGATGCCGTAGACCATGGTGTAGCCGAGCGCGACCAGCGCATAGACGCTGCCCAGCACGAGGCCGTTGAGGATCTGCTGCAGCAGGATGTCGAAGTCCGGCACCGGCGGGTTCCCGAAAAACCGGCGCAGTGTACGCGCAAAGCCTCCCTGCCCGGCGGATTCCCGCGCCCACGCACGGGCGGTCTCTGCCGGTGGCCGGCGTTCGGGGGGACGGCGGCCCGCGGCTATCGGCAGGCAAGAAAAACCCCGGACCGTGCCGGGGACAACCCGCCTTGAAGGAAGTGATCCGTTCGGCTGGAGGAGGAGCGGGTGTGTCGCGCGCCGCTCAGCGGCCGGTGAGGATCCACTTGACCAGGGTGCCGGCTTCGTCAACCGTGACCTGGGGATTGGCCGGCATGGGGATCTGGCCCCAGACGCCCACCCCGCCTTCGCGGACCTTGCGCACCAGCTTGGCCTGGGCGTTGGCGTCGGATGCGTACTTGGCCGCGATGTCCTTGAACGAGGGACCGATCAGCTTCTTTTCGGGCGCGTGGCAGGCATTGCAGTTGCGGGCACGGGCCAGTTCGGCACTGGCGAGCGCCGGGCCCGCGATCAGGGCGAGGCCGGCCGCCAGGAGGCGGACGGTCGCGCGAGCGGCGGTGGGGTGCATGGTCGGCAGTTTCCTGGATCGAGGGCGATTCGGGTGGTGTGGCCCCGGCGGGTCTTGCGCGGTCGGCAGCCAGGCATGATGCGTCGATGCTACCCGATCCGCCTTTCAGTTCCCGAACGGCCCGCTATCCTGTCAGGGTCGGGCGGACCGCCCGGCGTCGCGCCCGGACCGTCCGCTTCGGGGCCGGCCGTTCATGCGGCCGGGCTGCCCGCCCATGCCCGGCGACTGGCGCAAATGGGGTGGGGCGGCTATGGTGCCGGCATTGCTCTCTGGCGGATGCCCATGATCCTGATCTGGGGTGGTTCCTTCCTCATCGTGCTCAAGCTGCTCGAGGTCGGGCCGTTTGGCGCGATCTCGTGGTGGTGGGTGGCGGCTCCCTTCGCCGCGGCCCTGATCTGGTTCGAATTCCTGGAAGGTCTGCTCGGTTTCGACCGTCGGGGCATCGACCGCGAGGAACTCGATCGCGCCCGCCGCGAGCGGGTGGCCGCCCGGTTCCGCGTGTCGCGCGAGGAGCGCAAGGCGCAGAGCCGCGAGGGCCGCTGAGCCCGGGGCGCCGGCAGGCGCCCCGCCCGGCCCTGTGCCGGGTCTGCCGCCTCACTCGTCGGCGTCGAGCACCGCGCCCTTGCTGGCGCTGGCCGAGAGCTTGCGGAACTTGGCCAGCACGCCGCGCGGATAGTTGCTCACCGGCGGACGCCAGGCGGCGCGACGCCGGGCGAGCACCTCGTCGGGCACATTGAGCTCCAGCGCCTGGCGGTGGGCGTCGATGGTGATGGAATCGCCTTCCTCGACCAGCGCGATGGGGCCGCCCACATAGGCCTCGGGCGCCACATGACCGACCACCATGCCCCAGGTGCCGCCCGAGAAGCGGCCGTCGGTGATCAGGCCCACCGACTCGCCCAGGCCGGCGCCGATGATCGCCGAGGTGGGCGCGAGCATCTCGGGCATGCCGGGCGCGCCCTTGGGCCCGAGATAGCGAAGCACCATGACATCGCCGGCCTTGATCCGGCCTTCCATGATGGCGTTCATGGCCGACTGCTCGTCATCGAACACCCGCGCCGGACCGGTGATCACCGGGTTCTTCAGACCGGTGATCTTGGCCACCGAGCCTTCCGGCGACAGGTTGCCCTTGAGGATGGCGAGGTGGCCCTCGGCGTACATCGGCTTGTCGATCGGCAGGATGACATCCTGGTCGGCGCGCGGCGTGTCGGGCACATGGGCCAGCTCCTCGGCCAGCGTGCGTCCGGTGATGGTCATGCAGTGGCCGTGCATCAGTCCGGCCTTGAGCAGGATCTTCATCACCTGGGCGATGCCGCCCGCGCGGTGCAGGTCCACCGCCACATAGCGGCCGGAGGGCTTGAGGTCGCAGATCACCGGGGTGCGCAGGCGGATGCGCTCGAAGTCGTCGATGGTCCAGTCGATGCCCGCGGCATGCGCGATCGCGAGGTAGTGCAGCACCGCGTTGGTGGAGCCGCCGGTGGCCATGATCAGCGTGACCGCGTTCTCGATCGACTCCCGCGTGACGATGTCCAGGGGGCGCAGGTTGTTGCGCACCGCCTCGATCAGCACCTTGGCCGAGGCCGAGGCGGAATCGGTCTTCTCGCTGTCGGGGTTGGCCATGGTGGATGAGCCGATCAGGCTCATGCCCAGGGCCTCGAACGACGAGGACATGGTGTTGGCGGTGTACATGCCGCCGCACGAGCCGGTGCCGGGGATGGCGTTGCGCTCGATGCCCTCGAAATCTTCCTTGCTCATGCGGCCGCGCGAGTACTCGCCCACCGCCTCGAAGACCGAGACGATGGTCAGGTCCTGGCCCTTCCACTTGCCCGGCTTGATGGTGCCGCCGTACACATAGATGGCCGGGACATTGCAGCGCAGGATGCCGATCATGCCGCCGGGCATGTTCTTGTCGCAGCCGCCGACCACGAGCACGCCGTCCATCCACTGGCCCTGCACCGCGGTCTCGATGCAGTCGGCGATCACCTCGCGCGAGATCAGCGAGTACTTCATGCCCTCGGTGCCCATCGACATGCCGTCCGAGATGGTGGGCACGCCGAAGACCTCGGGATTGGCGCCGCCGGCGCGCAGCGCCGTCTCGGCGGCGTCGGTGAGCACCTGCAGGCCCGAGTTGCACGGGGTGATGGTGGAGTGGCCATTGGCAATCCCGATGAAGGGCTTGCTCATGTCCGAGGGCTGATAGCCCATGCCGTAGTACATCGACCGGTTGGGGGCTCGGGCCACGCCCTCGGTGATGTTTCGGGAGCGACGGTTGGCGGACATGGGGAGTCTCCTGATCAGCATGAGGTTGTGGTGCCGCCGGGCGGTTCGTACGCCGCATGGCAGGCCGCGAGTATATAAAACCCGCCCGCGGCGACCGCCCGATGCCCCGGGCTGCCGACCCGGGCCGCGGGTTATAGTCGCGGCGCCGCGGGTGCGGCGGAAGGGGCGGGAATGGGCGGCTCGGGCGGGCATCGGATCGTGGGCGCGGCGGTGGCCTTGCTGGCGCTGGCGCTGGCCTGCGGCCTGCCGCTCATCGACGCGCAGGCGGGTTACGCCGGCCTGTCGCCGCGCTTTCTGCCCGGGCTGGTCTGCGTGGGGCTGGCGCTCGCTGCCTGGCGTCTGTGGCGGCGCGCCGACGGCGTGCTGCCGCAGGCGCCTGAGGCGGCCAGCGCGGTGCAGCCCGAGGCCGCGCGACGCCGCCTTGCCTGGGCGGCCGGCGGCCTCGTCGGCCATCTGGTGCTGGTGGGCCTGGCGGGCTTCGTGATCGCCGGCACGGCGCTGCTGGTGTGCGTGGCCCGAGGCTTCGGCAGCACCCGCCCCGTGCGCGACGCGCTGGTCGGGCTGGCCCTCACCCTGCCGGTCTGGTTCGTGTTCGCCCGACTGCTCGGCGTGGGCCTGAAGCTCTTTCCGCCGGCGGGCCTCTGATGAGCGACACCCTGCTCGCGCTGGCTGGCGGCTTTGCCGCCGCGCTCTCGCCCGGCAACCTGCTGTGGGCGCTGGCGGGCTGCCTGGTCGGCACCGCCATCGGCGTGCTGCCCGGCGTGGGGCCCGCGCTCACCCTGGCCATGCTGCTGCCGCTCACTGCCAAGGTCGAGCCGGCCTCGGCGCTGATCCTGTTCGCCGGCATCTACTACGGGGCGATGTTCGGCGGCTCCACCACCTCCATCCTGATGAACACCCCGGGCGAGTCGTCCACCATGGTCACCGCCCTGGAGGGCAATGCCATGGCCCGCAGCGGCCGCGCGGGGCCGGCGCTGGCCACCGCGGCCATCGGCTCCTTCCTGGCCGGCACCCTGGCCACGGTGGCCCTGTCGCTGGTGGCCCCGGCAGCGGCCCGCTTCGCGCTGCGCTTCGGGCCGGCCGAGTACTTCATGCTGATGGTGCTGGCCTTCACCACCGTCTCGGCGGTGCTCGGCGCGTCGGCGCTGCGCGGCTTCACCAGCCTGCTGATCGGCCTGGCCCTCGGGCTGGTGGGCATCGATGCCACCTCGGGCCAGACCCGCTACACGCTGGGCATCCCCGATCTCTACGACGGCATCGATGTGGTGGTGGTGGCGGTGGGCCTGTTCGCGGTGGCCGAGACCCTCTACGGCGCGCTGTATCTGCAGCCGGCCGGTGAGATCGGTCGCGCCGGCAGCGTCGTGATGAGCCGCGCCGACTGGCGTCGCTCGCTGCCGGCCTGGCTGCGCGGCACGGCGATCGGCTTCCCCTTCGGCCTGATCCCGGCCGGCGGGGCCGAGATCCCCACCTTCCTGTCCTACGCCGCCGAGAAGCGGCTGTCGGCCCACAAGGCCGAGTTCTCCTCCGAGGGCGGGCCGGGCGCGATCGAGGGCGTGGCCGGGCCCGAGGCGGCCAACAACGCCGCGGTCACCGCCACGCTCGCGCCCCTGCTCACCCTGGGCATCCCGGTGTCGAGCACCACCGCCATCCTGCTGGCGGCCTTCCAGAACTACCAGCTCCAGCCCGGGCCCACCCTGCTGCAGACCTCCGGCCCGCTGGTCTGGACGCTGATCGCCTCGCTCTACATCGGCAATGTGATGCTGCTGGTGCTCAACCTGCCGCTGGTGGGCCTGTGGGTGCGGGTGCTGCGCATTCCGGCGCCGCTGCTGCAGGGCGGCATCCTGGTCTTCGCCACCCTGGGCGCGTGGAGCCTGCGCCAGTCGTGGTTCGACCTGCTTCTGCTGCTGCTGATCGGTCTGCTCGGGCTGGCCATGCGGCGCTTCGGCTTCCCGGCCGCGCCGGTGATCGTCGGCATGATCCTCGGCCCCATGGCCGAGAAGCAGCTTCGCAATGCGCTTTCGATCAGCCAGGGCGACTGGAGCGTGTTCCTCACCCGGCCGCTGTGTCTTGCCCTGCTGGCGGTGGTGCTCGCGGTGCTCCTGCTGCCGCTGTGGCAACGGCGGGCGCGGCGTCGCGTCGTGTCAGAATAAGCCGGGTACGCGCGCCGCCGCCGGTGGCGCCCCTGCCGAGGCCGCCTTGGTCGTCACCCATCCCGAGTTCGATCCGATCGCCGTCTCCCTCGGCCCTGTCGCCGTGCGCTGGTACGGGCTGATGTACCTGGTGGCTTTCGCGGCCTTCTTCGGCCTGGGCCGCTGGCGGCTCGCCCGTGGCCATCACGCCCGCAGCAGCGGCCTGAGCCCGCCGCACCTGGAAGACCTGCTCTTCCACGGCGCGCTGGGCGTGGTGCTCGGCGGGCGTCTCGGCTATGTGCTGTTCTACAAGCCGGCCTACTACCTCGCGCATCCGCTGGAGGTGTTCGCGGTCTGGCAGGGCGGCATGTCCTTTCACGGCGGGATGCTCGGCGTCATTCTTGCCATCGCCTGGTGGTGCCGGCGCCGGCAGCTGGCCTTCTGGCCGGTGATCGACTTCGTCGCGCCCCTGGTGCCGCTGGGTCTGGCAGCCGGCCGCCTGGGCAACTTCATCAATGGCGAGCTCTGGGGCCGCGCCACCGGCGCTGGCTGGGGCATGGTCTTTCCCCAGGCCGGTGATGCGATCGCCCGTCATCCCTCGCAGCTCTACCAGTTCGCCGGCGAAGGCCTGCTGCTGTTCATCGGCCTGTGGTGGTACTCGCGCCGCCCGCGTCCGCCGGGCGCGGTGTCGGGCCTGTTCCTCGCGGGCTACGGGCTGCTGCGCGCCCTGGCCGAGTTCGCCCGCGAGCCCGATGCCTTTCTCGGCCTGCTGTTCCTCGGACTCACCATGGGCCAGCTGCTCTCGGTGCCCATGGTGGTGCTCGGCCTCTGGCTCTGGCGGCGCGCCCTCGCCGCCGGCATCCCTCACGACAACACCTCCAGGAGACTCCCATGATCCGCCTTCATCGACGGCTGCTGATGGCCGCCGTGGCGCTCGTCGGCGCCACCCTTCCGCTGCTCGCCCAGGCGCAGGCCTGGCCGGCGCGCCCCATCCGCCTGATCGTGCCCTTTCCGCCGGGCGGCGGCACTGACGCCTTCGCAAGGCCGCTGGCCAAGGTGCTGTCGCAGAACCTCGGTCAGCAGGTGGTGATCGACAACCGCGGCGGCGCCGGCGGCACGCTCGGCGCCGAGCTCACCGCCAAGTCGCCGGCCGACGGCTACACCTTCCTGATGGGCGCGGTGCACCACACCATCGCGGTGAGCCTGTATCCGCGGCTGGGCTACGACCTGCAGAAGGATCTTTCCCCGGTCACGATGGTGGCGCTGGTGCCCAATGTGGTGGTGGTCAACCCGCAACGGGTGCCGGCCCGCAGCTTCGCCGAGTTCCAGGCCTTCGTGAAGGCCAACCCCGGCCGGCTCAACTACGGCTCGGCCGGCAACGGCACCACGCATCAGCTCACGGTGGAGCTCTGGAAGACCCAGACCCGCAGCTTCGCCACCCACATCCCCTATCGTGGCGCGGGCCCGGCGCTGCAGGACCTGCTCGCCGGGCAGGTCGACTTCATGTTCGACGGCCTGGGCAGTTCCATCCCGCACATCAAGGCCGGCAAGCTGGTGCCGCTGGCGGTGACCTCGGCGCAGCGCTCGCCCGCCCTGCCCGATGTGCCCACGCTCGACGAGGCGGGCGTGAAGGGCTATCAGGCCCGCACCTGGTACGCGCTGTGGGCGCCGGCCGGCACCCCGCGCGAGATCGTCCAGCGCCTGCAGCAGGAGACCGCCAAGGCGCTGGCCGGCGCCGAGCTGCGCGGGATCTGGCAGTCACTGGGCGCCGAGGCCGGCGGCCAGCCGCCGGAAGACCTCGCCCGCTTCGTCGACGCCGAAATCGCCAAGTGGGCCAAGGTGGTCAAGGACTCCGGCGCCAAGCTTGATTGACCCGCCACTCTCTTCCCCGCCCATGACCGACAACCACAACCTCTACGCGGTGCTTGCCGCCGGCTTTCCGGCCGAGCGCGATGCCTGCGCGATCGAATCGCGCG
Organism: Betaproteobacteria bacterium; assembly: GCA_018970865.1. Lineage (GTDB taxonomy): Bacteria > Pseudomonadota > Gammaproteobacteria > Burkholderiales > Burkholderiaceae_E > Quisquiliibacterium. The sequence goes on along the minus strand of JAGWVN010000076.1, from coordinate 6,232 downwards.
ATGCCGACGGCCGGCCGCTCTACTTCACCTGGGGCGACATCGATCGCGCCACCGCGCGGCTGGCCAACCTGCTGCGCTCGCTGCGGCTGCCGGCCGGCTCCCGGGTGGCGGTGCAGGTCGAGAAGTCGCCCGAGGCCCTGCTGCTCTATCTCGCCACCCTGCGCGCCGGGCTGGTCTATCTGCCCCTGAACTCCGCCTACCAGGCGGCCGAGCTCGACTATTTCATCGGCAACGCCCGGCCCGGTCTGGTGGTGTGCGCGCCCGCGGCGCGCGAGCGCATCGCGCCGATCGCCGCGGCCCATGGCGTGAGGCACCTGCACACGCTGGGCGAACAGCGCGAGGGCAGCCTGCTGGCCGCCGCCGCCGCGCACGACGATCGCTTCCGCACGGTGCGGCGCGCGAGCGGCGACCTCGCCGCCATCCTGTACACCTCGGGCACCACCGGGCGCAGCAAGGGCGCCATGCTCTCGCACGGCAACCTTGCCGCCAACGCGCGCACCCTGCACCACTACTGGCGCTGGCGGCGCGGCGATGTGCTGCTGCATGCGCTGCCGATCTTCCATGTGCACGGTCTGTTCGTGGCCAGCCACGGCGCGCTGCTCTCGGGCAGCAAGATGATCTGGCAGGCCCGGTTCGATCCGGCCGCGGTCGTGCGCGAGCTGCCGCGGGCCACGGTCTTCATGGGCGTGCCCACCATGTATGTGCGGCTGCTCGATCATCCCGGCTTCACCGCCGAGTGCGCCGCCGCCATGCGCCTGTTCATCTCGGGCTCGGCGCCGCTGCTGCCCGACACCTTCCGCCAGTTCGAGGCGCGCGTCGGCCAGCGCATCCTCGAGCGCTACGGCATGAGCGAGACGGTCATGCTCACCTCCAATCCCTACGACGGCAACCGGGTGGCCGGCACGGTCGGCCTGCCGTTGCCCGGCGTGTCGGTGCGGGTGGTGGGCGAGGACGGCCGCGCCTGCGGCATGGGCGAGATCGGCGGCATCGAGGTGCGCGGCCCGAATGTCTTCAGCGGCTACTGGCAGATGCCCGAGAAGACCCGCGAGGAGTTCACCGCGGACGGCTGGTTCCGCACCGGCGATGTCGGCCGCTGGGATGCCAACGGCTATCTTTCGATCGTCGGCCGCAGCAAGGACCTGATCATCTCCGGCGGCTACAACGTGTACCCGAAGGAGATCGAGTCCTGGCTCGACGACATGCCCGGCGTGTTCGAGTCGGCGGTCATCGGCGTGCCGCACCGCGACTTCGGCGAGGCGGTCACCGCGGTGGTGGTGCCCCAGCCGGGCGCCAGCCTCGACGAGGCCGCGCTCATCGCGGCGCTCAAGCAGAAGATCGCGTCCTTCAAGGTGCCCAAGCGCATCCATGTCGTGCCCGAGCTGCCGCGCAACCAGATGGGCAAGGTGCAGAAGAACCTGCTGCGCAAGCGTTTCGGCGGCTGAGCCCGACGGCTCAGCCGCGCCAGCCGATGCCCATCAGCAGCGGAGCGGCGAACAGCCGCGGCGCATCGGGCTCGCCCACGCCCGGCGCCCAGGTGGGCAGCTCGGCCGCGGCATTGATCATCGCGTCCACCAGATAGGCGGCCACCATCTGGTCGGCCGCGCGGACCGAGCCGTCGATCTGGCCATCGACCACCAGGGCGCGAAGCTGCGCGACCTGCCGGTTGCGGGTCTGCTGCACCGGCGCTCGCGAGGCGGGCGGCAGCGCGCTGAGCGCCGTGACCCGCAGCAGGGGCCCGGCCGCCGAGAGCTGATGGGCGACCAGCAGCCGGCTGACCAGGGCCAGCCGCTGCCAGCCACTGCCCTGCGTCGCCCGGGCGCGCTGGATCGCCTCGCGGATGACCGCGAAGGTCTGCTCGAAGCAGGCCGCGATCAGGTCGTCCTTGTGCTCGTGGTGGTGATAGAACGAGCCCTTGGTGAGGTTCAGACGCGCGGCGATGCGCGCCACCGAGGCGCCGCGGAAACCCTGCTGGTTGATGAGGGCGGTGGCCGCCCGCAGGAAATCCTGGCCGCCGCCGCTGGTGCTGCCGCCGTCGCTACCGCTACCGCTACCGCTACCGCTACCGCTACCGCTACCGCTACCGCTACCGCTACCGCTACCGCTACCGCTACCGCTGCCGCTGCCGCTGCCGCTGCCGCTGCCGCTGCCGCTGCCGCTGCCGCTGCCGCTGCCGCTGCCGCTGCCGGTAGCGCTCGAGTGGGCGCTGGTCCGCGGGCGGGGCGCATCCGGCGCGGCCAACCGGGTGGGCGTGTCATCCGACCAGCGCGCGGAGGGTCCCGCGAGGCCCTCGATCAGGATGTCGGCCACGCGATCGGCGAGCGCCGGGAGGTCCGCGGGCTCGTGGTGCCGGACCAGGCTGCGGCTGTTGGCGATCGACAGCAGCAGATGGCTGCGGGCGTTGAGCGCCGGCCTCGGCAGCCAGGGCAGGGGGCCCTGCAGCAGCCGCCGCACCCCGCGGAACATCCCGGTGTAGGCCTCGAACACCCGCCCGGAGTGGGTTTCCGGCAGCGCCCGGATCTCGTTGAACAGGATCAGCGGGCCGCGTCTGCCCAGGGCGATGTCCTGTTCGATGCGGTAGCAGCCGCGCAGCAGCGCCCGTACCCGGCCGGCCAGCGTGGCCTCGGCCGAGGCCGCGATCACTGCCTGCGATTGCGCCTCGATCGCGCGCAGGAAGCACGCGCTGGCCAGGTCTTCCTTGCGCTTGTGGTAGTAGGTGATGCCGCTGGTGGCCAGGCCCAGGGCGCGAGCCACCTCGGCCAGCGTGGCGCCCTTGACGCCGTGCCGGTTGAACACGCCGGCGGCGGCGTCGAGCGCCGCCTCCTGGCGCCGCAGGTAGCGCTCGGTCTGCGCAGCGACTGGCGACAGCCGCGCGTTCACATCATGCCGGGTGCAGGTGGCAGGCCACGGTGCGGCCCGCGGCATTGCCCACCAGCGGCGGCTCCTCGGTGCGGCAGCGCTCGGTGGCGTGCGGGCAGCGGGTGTGGAATCGGCAGCCGCCAGGGGGCGAGAGCGCGCTGGGCACCTCGCCGGTGACCACCAGCCGCTCGCGTCGCGCCTCCACTGCGGCATCGGCCACCGGGATGGCCGCGAGCAGCGCCTGCGTGTAGGGATGCAGCGGTTCGCGATAGAGATCGTCTCGCGAGGCCACCTCGACGATCTTGCCGAGGTACATCACCGCGATGCGGTCGCTGATGTGCCGCACCACCGCAAGATCGTGGGCGACGAAGATGTACGACAGCCCCAGCCGCTCCTGCAGGTCCATGAAGACATTGACCACCTGGGCCTGGATGGACACATCGAGCGCCGACACCGGTTCGTCGCAGACGATCAGGCCGGGCTCCAGGGCCAGCGCGCGGGCGATGCCGATTCGCTGGCGCTGACCGCCCGAGAACTCGTGCGGATAGCGCTCGGCCATGTCGGGCAGCAGGCCCACCATGGCGAGCAGCGCGGCGATGCGCTCGCGGTAGGCCGCCCGGTCAGTGTCCAGGCCGTGCACCTGCAGCGGTTCGCCGATGATGTCGCGGACCCGCATGCGCGGGTTGAGCGACCCGTAGGGATCCTGGTAGACCATCTGCATGCGCCGGCGCATCGCGCGCATCTGGTCGCGGCTGAGGCGGGTGATGTCGGTGCCCTCGAACACGATGCTGCCGGCGGTGGGTTCGAGCATGCGCAGCACCGCCAGCCCGGTGGTGGACTTGCCGCAGCCGCTCTCGCCGACCAGGCCGAGGGTTTCGCCGCGGCGCAGGCTGAAGGACACGCCATCGACCGCGTGCACCTTGGCCACCTGTTTCTGGATGATCACCCCCTTCATCACCGGGAAGTGAACCTTCAGGTCCTGCACGCGCAGGATCTCGGCCGTCTGCCCGGCCGGCGCGGTGGGCGCCGTGGCGATCGCGGTGTCAGTCATCGACGAAGCAGGCCTTGTGGTGGTTGGGCGCGATCTCGCGCAGCAGCGGCCGCTCGCTGCGGCAGCGGTCGCTGGCGAGCTTGCAGCGCGGGGCGAAGGCGCAGCCGGGCGGCAGCGCCGACAGGTCGGGCGGCGAGCCCTCGATCGGCACCAGGCGCCGGCGGGTGTCGCCGTCGAGCCGCGGAATGGAGGCCATCAGGCCGCGGGTGTAGGGATGCGAGGGCGTGGCATAGAGCTGCGCGGCGGGCGCGGTCTCGACCACCCGCCCGCCGTACATGACGATCACCCGGTTGGCGTAACGCGCGACCACGCCGAGGTCGTGGGTGATCAGGATGAGCGCCGAGTTGGCCTGCCGGGCGAGGTCCTGGAGCAGATCGAGGATCTGCGCCTGCACGGTGACATCGAGCGCGGTGGTGGGCTCGTCGGCGATGATCAGCTGGGGCTCGCAGGCCAGCGCCATGGCGATCATGGCGCGCTGGCGCATGCCGCCCGAGAACTGGTGGGGGTAGGCATTGACCCGTGCCGCGGCGTCGGGGATGCGCACCAGGCCGAGCAGTTCGCGGGCGCGCTCGAGAGCCCCCGACCAGGGCGTGCCGCGATGCAGGTTCACCGGCTCGCCGATCTGGCGGCCGACGGTGATGGCCGGATTCAGCGAGGACATCGGCTCCTGGAAGATCATCGCGATCCGGTTGCCGCGGATCGCGCGGATGCTGCGATCGTCGAGCTTCACCAGGTCGGTGCCGTCGAAGAGGATCTCGCCGCCGATGATCTTGCCCGGCGGGTCGGGGATCAGCCGGAGGATGGACAGCGCGGTCACGCTCTTGCCCGAGCCCGACTCGCCCACGATGGCCACGGTCTCGCCGGCGTTGACATCGAAGGAGACATCATCCACCGCGGTGACCGTGCCGCGCTCGGTCCGGAAGCGGGTGGTCAGCCCGCGCACGCTCAGCAGGGGGGCGGCCATCACTTGTAGCCCATTTTCTGTTTCATCTCCTGGTCGATCCAGATGCGGGCGTAGATCGGTCCTGGCCGCACGGAACCGGCCCGCAGCTCGCCGTTGTAGTTCTTCACCCAGGGCCACCAGGCGGTGAAGTTGTGCGAGGTGGGCAGCCAGATGTAGGGCGCCTTGTCGACGATCTCGCGCACCATCTCCTTGATCAGCTGCTGACGCTTGCCGAGGTCGCGCTCGGCGTAGGCCGCGGCCATCTTGCGGTCGAAGGCAGGGTCGGAATACTGGGATGGATTCCAGAGCTCGCCGGTGACGAAGCTCTTGTGCAGGCTGCGGGTGGGGTTCACATGACCGTTGTTCATGAAGTAGCCCGGCCCGAGCGTCTTCGAGGTCATGCGCGAGAGGAAGGCGCCGTATTCGAGCGGCTCGATCTGCAGCTTGACGCCCACCTTCTCGAGGTAGGCAGCGACCATCGGCACGAGTTCCATGTGCGCCGGGCTGTTGGCGTTGACCTGCACCTTGAAGCTGAAGCCGTTGGGATAGCCGGCCTCGGCAAGCAGCCTCTTCGCCTTGTCGGGGTTGTAGGTGAAGAGCTCCTTCACCGAGTCGGGCATGGCCGAGAGCGGCTCGTAGAAGCCGGTGTAGTCGGGGTGCATGGGATAGCCGAAGAGCTCGGCATTGCCGCCCCAGAACACCTTGACGATCTCCTGCTTGTTGACAGCCATGTTCAGCGCGCGGCGCACCCGGATGTCGTCGAAGGGCTTCTGGTCGACCCGCATGGCCAGGAAGGTGCCGTCGGTGGCGGTCCAGCGCGACCACTTCAGCTGCGGGGCGCTCTTCTTGAGCTCCTCGACCGCGCTCCAGCGCACGTTCTCCATGATGTCGAGCTTGCCGGTGCGCAGCGCCGCGTAGGCGGCGGCCTCGTCCTTGATGATGCGGTAGATGAGCTTGTCCACGAAGGGCAGCTTGTACGCCTGCCCGCCGATGGTCTCCCTGTCCCAGTAGACCGGATTCTTCAGGTAGGTGTTCGAGTTGCCGTTGACGAACTCGCTCAGCATGAACGGCCCGGTGCCGTTGTGGTTCTTCCAGTTGGCCGCGCCGGCGGCCACCACTTCGCGCGGCTGGATGCCGGAGTAGTAGCCCCAGCCGAAGCGGGCATCCCACTCGGCAAAGAAGTCCTTGAAGGTGAAGAGCACGGTGTGGCGATCGGTGGCCTCGACCTTGACGACATGGTCGAAGAAGCCGCGCTGCGCCTTCGGGCTCTTGATCTGGCGCTCGTAGCTGAACACCACATCATCGGCAACCAGCTCGCGCGAGGCCATCACGCCCTTCTTCTCGGGGAACATCACGCCCTTGCGCAGCTTGACCTCCAGGCG
>JAGWVN010000075.1 GCA_018970865.1 Betaproteobacteria bacterium | reverse complement strand
TTCAGCGTGCACGCCTCGAGCACCGGCGACATGAGCTGGATGGACAGTCTCGCCCTGTCGAGCGAGGACACCATCCTCGATCCGGAACTGATCGACATCCTGCGCTTCGAGGTCGACAACCCGTCGATCACCTCGGTGGCCCAGCTCGATCCCTTCGTGACCGTGATCGACGACGGCACCGATGTGACGATCTGGTTCGACCGTGACGGTGACGGCAGCTGGACCGGTGATGCCGAGGACTCGATCGTCCTGCGCAACATGGGCATCACGCCAGGGGAGGACGGCATCGACTCGCTGGTCGAACTGCAGGGCTCGATCAACATTGAAGTGGTCTGACGCAGCCGCGTTACCGCCCGGGGCCCTCCAGCCCCGGCCCCCGGGCGGGCCAGCGCGCCCGCCCGGCCCCACCGCCCTCCCGCCCTGAGGTGCCATGACATCCACGACCCAGTCCGATCGGGCGATCCCCGCCTCGGCAACGCCCACCCTGAGCAGCGTGCTGGCCAGCCAGCGCGCCGCCTTCGCGCAGCTCTGGCTGTTCAGCGCGGTGTTCAACCTGCTGGTGCTCACGGTGCCGCTCTACATGCTCGGCGTGTTCGCCAATGTGCTCACCAGCCGAAGCCGCGACACCCTGGTGCTGCTCACCGTGGGCGCCGGCATCGCGCTGCTGCTGCAGGCCGCCGTCGATCTCGTGCGCGCGCGCCTGCTGGCCCGCGCCGGCATGGCGCTGGATGCGCGCCTGTCGCCGCTGGTGCTGGCGGCCAGCATCCGCGATGCCGCCGGTCACCATCGCCGGCCGGGGCACGGCCTGAAGGATGCCGCCGAGCTGCGCGCCTTTCTGGGCTCCCAGGCGATCTTCACGCTGTTCGACGCGCCCTTCATTCCCCTTTATCTGCTCGCGCTGTTCGCGCTGCACCCGGCGCTGTGCCTGATGGCCGCGGCCGGCAGCCTCGCGCTGCTGCTGATCGCCGCCCTCAACGAGATCGCCAACCGGCGAGCGGTCGACGAGGCGATGCGCGCGAACCGCCGCGCCCAGGCGCGGGCTGACGAGCTGGTCCGCCAGGCGGACACCGTGGCCGTCATGGGCATGAGCGCAGCCGCCCTGCGGCGCTGGCAGCGCGGCAATCACCGGGCACTGAGCACGCTGGCCGACGCCTTCGATCGCGCCAGCCTCGCGCGCACCCTGGCCCGACTGGTGCGGGTGCTGCTTCAGGTGGGCGTCTACGCGCTGGGCGCCTGGCTCTATCTCGACAACCAGCTCATGGTGGGCGCGATCGTCGCGGCGTCGCTGCTGATGACCCGCGCGCTCGCCCCGCTCGAGACCGCGATCGGCGCCTGGCGGCAGATGCGCTCGGCGCTGGCCGCCTATCAGCGGCTGCGCCTGCTGCTGGCGCGCGCGCCGACGCCCGGCGCGCGCCTGCCGATCGACAGCGACGCAGCCCGCGGCCGGCTGCAGGTCGAGCAGCTGGTGGTCAGCGCGCCCGACTCGCAGCGGCTGCTGCTGCGCGCGGTGTCGTTCAGCCTGGCGCCGGGGGAATTCCTCGGCGTGGCGGGCCCGAGCGGCGCGGGCAAGTCGACGCTCGCCGGGGCGATCACCGGCGCGATCACGCCGCGCAGCGGACGGGTTCGGCTCGACGGCATCGAGCTGTCCGCCTGGAATGCCGAGGCGCTCGGCGGCAGCATCGGCTACCTGCCCGAGGAGGCGCAGCTGCTTCATGGCACGGTTCTCGAGAACATCGCCCGTCTGGGCAGCGTCGACCGGGAGTCGGTGCTGCGCGCGGCGCGGCTCGCCGGCGCCCACGAGATGATCAGCGCCCTGCCCGCCGGTTACGACACGGAAGTGGGTGAAGGCGGCTTCGCGCTGTCGGCCGGCCAGCGCCAGCAGATCGGTCTGGCCCGCGCGCTCTTCGGGTCGCCGCGGCTGGTGGTTCTCGATGAGCCCAATGCGCATCTCGATGCCGATGGCGAGGCCGCGCTCGCCCGCGCGCTCGCGCAACTGAAGCAGACCGGCGTGACGCTGGTGGTGATCACCCACCGCCCGGGCCTGCTCGCCGACGCCGACAGCCTGCTGGTGCTCACGCACGGCGCCGTGGGCGCATTCGGCCCGCGCGCCCAGGTGATGCGGCGGATCACCCCGATGCCGGCCCGCGCCAGCGCCGCCGAGCCGTCGCCCAAGCTGCAGGTCGTGCAGGGAGAATCCTGATGCGCAACACCGCGTTGACCCTGGCCATGCCCGATGCGATCGAGACCGACGGGCCCGACCCCCTGATCGAGGCCTCGCGCCGTCGCGTCGCCCGCTGGGGCGCCGCGGTGGTGGTGTTCGGGGTGATCGGTCTGGGCGGCTGGGCCGCCTTCTCGCCGATCAGCAGCGCGGCGCTCGCCCCCGGGGTGGTGAAGGTGGCTGGCGAGCGCAAGTCGGTGCAGCACCTGGAAGGCGGCATCGTGCGCGAGATCCGGGTGCGCGAGGACCAGCGGGTGAGCGCCGGGGAGCTGCTGCTGCAGCTCGACGATGTGGCCGCGCGCAGCCGCCACGACGCGCTGGCCGCCGAGCATGACGCGCTGTCTGCCGAGTTCGCGCGCTGGCAGGCCGAGCGCGAGGGCCGCGAGCGGATCGCCTTCGACGACGCCCTCGAATCCCGGCGTGGCGATCCGGTGGTCGCGCGACTGCTCGACGGGGAATCGCGACTGCATGCCAGCCGCCGCGCCGCGCTCGCCGGCCAGCTCGAGGTGCTCGGCCAGCGCCAGCAGCAGGCCCGCGAGAAGATCGGCGGGCGGCGCACGGAGCTGGCCGCCACGCGGGTGAAGCTCGGCTACATCGCCGAAGAGATCGCCGGCGCGCAGTCCCTGCTCGACTCCGGCATGTACCTGAAGACCCGCTACTTCGCGCTGCGGCGCGCCGAGGCCGACCTGCAGGCCGACATCGGTCGCGCCGAGGCCGACATCGCCGAAGCCTCGGCGCTGGTCAGCGAGACTTCGCTGCGCATGAGCGATCTGGTCAACCAGCAGCGGCGCGAAGCCGACGACCACATCCAGGACCTGCGCGCGCGGCTGCGCGAGAGCGGCGAACGCCTGGAAGCCGCGGCTGCGGTGCTGGCCCGCACCCGCGTGCTGGCGCCACTCTCGGGCACGGTGATCGGGCTTCAGGCCCACACCACCGGCGGCGTGATCCGGCCCGGCGTCACCATCCTGGAAATCGTGCCGAGCGACGCGCCACTGGTGGTCGAGGCGCGCATCCAGCCCGAGGACATCGACCGGGTCCGGCAGGGCATGGCGGCGGAGGTGCGCTTCACCGCCTTCAACCGCCGGACCATCCCGGTGTTTCCGGGCTCGCTCACCCGGGTGTCGGCCGACCGGCTCACCGACCCCACGCGAGGCCAGGCCTATTACCTCGCCCAGGTGCAGGTGGACACGACCGACAGGCCTGACCTCGTGCTGCAGGCGGGCATGCCCGCCGAGGTCTACATCGTCACCGGGGAGCGCACCGTGCTTGACTACCTGGTGCGGCCGATCCGCGAGCAGATGCGTCGCGGCATGCTGGAGCGCTGAGCATGCGCGCGGGCGGCCTCGCGTCGACGCGCCGTCCGCCCTGGCCGGCGCGTCAGCTGAGCGCCGGCCGACGACGCAGCCTCACCGAACCGAGCGCGATCATGCCGATGCCCAGCAGCGCGATCGATGCGGCCTCCGGGATCAGCGCGATGTTGTCGATGCCCACCGCGGAGTCCCCCGAGTTGGCGTACTCGGTCAGGCCGAAGTCCAGCCAGATCTGGTCGGCGCTGCCGAGCGCGAACTGCGCCTCGCCAGAGAAGCGGCCGCGACGGTCGGCCTCGTTGCGCAGCACATCGTCGAAGCGCAGCAGCTCCACCAGCACCCCGGCGCCGTTGCGCAGCGAGACCACGAAGTCGTCGGGATTGCGGGCCTGGGCGGTGCCGGGCGCCAGGCTCGTGTCGAACACGAAGTCGAAGGCGACGCCCAGTCGGTGGACTCCCGGGCCGAAGCTGCCCAGGGCGAAGCGCGCGCTCTGCGTGGACCCGATGATCGTGCCGGACGGCCCCGCAGGCGCGCCGTTGCCGATGCCGCCCGCCTGGTCGCCGATCACCAGGAAGCTGCCGCCGTTGGGGAAGAAGCCATCGAAGCCGTTGATGCTGCTGGTGTTGATCACATCCGAGGTCGGACGGATGTTCACGGCGCCGGCCACGCCGGTTGCGGTGTAGCGGACCACACCGTCGTTGAAGTCCTCTGCCAGCAACGCCGCCGAGGCAGCGCTGCCGAGCAGTACGAGCGCGGCGCCAACGAGAGCCCGGTGCGCGCGGGCGCCCGGCCGATGCGAAGGGGATGTCATGGTGGGTTTCCGGTGGATTGAACGGAACCCCGTTATGGCCGAGCAGGCAGCGCCCGGATTGATGCCGGTCAAGCCATCAGCCCGCGTGGGCGCGGATGTGAGGCCCCGTTGATGCGCCGCATCGGCGGGCGGCCGCGAGTGCTCAGTCGGGCTCGGCGCCGCGGAAGTAGTAGACCAGGCGCTCCCGGGGGTCGAGCCACTGCAGCGCCTCGCGCGAGAGCTCATGCGGCAGCAGGTGCTTCTCGACGGCCAGACCGTCGCCATCGGCGGAGAGATCGAGCAGGTTGGCCTGCTCCTGCGTGCGGCTGGGCTGGTAGATCAGCACCACCGGCAGGGTCGGTCGCGCGCTCGGCGCGATCACCAGCGCGATGCGCAGATCGGAGAGCTGCACGATGCTGCCGGGCGGATACACCCCGAGCACATTGACCAGCGCCGAGAACACATCCGGATCGATCCGCTTGCGTTCGTCACGCCAGATCCGGCGCAGGGCGTCGGCCGGGCGCAGGGACGTGCGATCGGGAGACTCCGGCCCGCACAGCCGGTCGTAGCGGTTCACCAGCGACAGGATGCGCGCCGCCTGCGACAGCTCGGCGCCGGGCCGGCCGGCCGGAAAGCCGCTGCCGTCGACTGCCTCGTGATGGTCGCGGATCAGGTTGAGCACGCTCTCGGAGAACACCCCGGTGCCGCGCGCCAGCTCGAGCCCGATCTGGCAGTGATCGCGGTAGACCCGCTCCTCGGCGGGGCTGCGTTTGGCCTCGCGCAGCACCCGGTGCGGGATCAGCACCTTGCCGACATCGTGGACGAGCGCGCCCAGGGCCACATCGGTGAGCTCGCCAGGCGACAGACGCATCGTCTTCGCCACCAGCGTGGCGATGGTCATGCAGTTCAGCGCGTGATACTGGCCGCTCTCGGCGCCCGGCCGGTCGAGCAGCTGCAGGATGTCACGGCCTTCCAGGATGCGGGCGGCGGCGGCGGTGGCCACCGCAACCAAATCGGCAGCGGCGGCCTCTGGGTTTTCGCGCAGCCCGCGCAGGGCGTGGCGGACGGTTTCGGCCGCCCGATTCCAGTCGCGCCGCGCCTGGGCCACCAGCAGCCGCTCCCGCACCGACTGGGCGCGGCGAAGGCTGGCGGCGTCGTCCCCGGCGGGCAGGGCCGGACCCTCGGCTGGCCGGGACCCGGCCGCGGGCTCGTCGGGCAAGGGCTCGGCCTGGCTGAGGGCGGGAATCCAGAACAGGCCGGCGCCCCGCATGGCCTGCAGCTCGCGCAGCTGCGACGCGGTGCTGATCAGGAACCGGTTGCGCGCGAAGGGATGGTCGAGCCAGTGGTGGTCGATCATCACGAATACGCCCAGCCGGAGCCGATGGGAGTCGATCGGGACCGGATGGTCTCGCGGGAGCTCGGTCTGCAATCAGATCATCCGGAAGTGTTCGGGCACCGGGGCACCGGACGCCCACCGCCAAAGGGGCACCGCAGCGATGGCTGACAAACCTCAACCGATACCACAGCTTCCCGGCCGGCGCGCCCCCCGTTCGGGCTATTGCGTCCCGGCCTGGGCGCGCGGATGGCCCGCCGCGCCTGTGCTAGCGTTGCCCCCCGCCATGCCGCATCTGCTCGTCACCATCTCCGGTCACGGCCTCGGCCACCTCGCCCAGACCGGGCCGGTGCTCCAGGCCCTGCGCCGTCACCGGCCCGATCTTCGGCTGACCGTGGCCAGCTCGCTGCCGGAAGTCCGGCTTCGCGAGCGCATCGGGCCGGACCTGCAGCCGGTCTCCCGGGCCATGGACTTCGGTTTCCTGATGCGCGACGCCTTCCGCATCGACCATGCCGCCAGCGCGCGCGCCTACCAGGACTTCCACGCCCACTGGCCATCCCGGGTCCGCGACACGGCCGACTGGCTGCGCGCGCAGTCGGTGGACCTGGTGCTCGCCAACGCGGCGTATCTGCCGCTGGCCGCGGCGGCCGAGGCCGGCATTCCGGCCCTCGGACTGAGTTCCCTGAACTGGCACGACCTGGCCGGGTTCGCCTTCAGCGGCCAGGCCTGGGTCGAGCCGGTGCTGGCCGAGATGCTGGCCGCCTATCGCAGCGCCGCCGCCTTCATCGTGCTCACCCCCGGCATGCCGATGGCGGCGCTGGGCAATACCCTGCGGGTGGGGCCGGTGGCCCAGGTCTGCGCGCCGCGCCGGGCAGCCTTGCGTGAGCGCCTGGGCCTTGCCGAGGGCGAGCGGACCGTGCTGATCGCCTTCGGCGGCTTCGACCGCCCATTGCCCATGACCGACTGGCCGCTGCCACCCGGCCTGCGGTGGCTGGTGCCGTCGGCCTGGGGCATCCGGCATCCCCGGGTGGTGGCCTCGGATTCCCTCGGCTGGCCCTTCGGCGAACTGGTCGCGTCGGTCGACGCGCTGATCGGCAAGCCTGGCTACGGCACCTTCGCCGAGGCCGCCTGCAGCGGCACCCCCCTGCTCTACGCGCCGCGCCCCGACTGGCCGGAGCAGGACGCCCTGGTCGCGTGGATCGCCGAGCACGGCTGGGCGCGCCAGGTGTCGGATGCCGATCTGCAGGCCGGCCGGCTGGCCGCGCCGCTGGCGGCGCTCTGGGCGCAGGCAAGGCCCACGCCCCCGCTGCCGGTGGGCGACGAGGAAGCCGCCCGGATCATCCTGCGCTGGCTCTGAGCAGCCGCCTTCCCAGCGGGTCAGACTGCAGCGGGAGCGCTTCGCCCGCGCGCCGCCTGCCGCGCGGCGATCGCGCCCGCCCTCGTGCCCGCAGACGACCCGCCAATGCCCGACGACAGTCCCTTTCGCCGCTCACCGGCAAGCCCGACGCCCGCCATCGCGTCCGCAAGCCCGTCGCCCGCCATCGCGCGCGCCACCGCGCGCGCCATGGTCGGCGCGCTGAGCCGGGCGATGCTCGCGCGCGATCCCTATACCCACGACCACCAGCAGCGGGTGGCCGATCTTTGCGTGGCCATCGCCATCGAAATGCGGCTGCCCCGGGCGCGCCGGGAAGGCCTGCGCCTGGCAGCGCTGATCCACGACATCGGCAAGATCGCGCTGCCGGCGGAGACCCTGACCAAGCCCACGCCGCTTGCCGAGCACGAAACCCAGGCGCTTCGCGGGCATGTCGAGACCGGCCTGACGATTCTCGGCGAGCGGCGCTGGCCCTGGGCGATCGAACGCACGCTGCGGCAGCACCACGAGCGGCTCGACGGCAGCGGCTATCCCGACGGACTGCGCGGCGATCAGATCAGCGGCGATGCGCGCATCCTCGCGGTGGCCGACACGGTGGAGGCGATGGCCAGCGACCGCCCCTACCGCCACGCCCGCGGCCTGGAAGCGGCGCTCGCCGCGCTCCGGGCGCACCGCGGCAGCGGCTTCGACCCCCGGGTGGTCGATGCCTGCCAGCGATTGTTCCGCAGCGGCGCCTACCGGTTTCCGGTCGATCAGGCAGTCCGGCGCTGACGCCCGCCCAGGGCCGCAGGCCGACGGTCGGTGGCCGCTGCCAGCCGCGCGCCCGGCGCGGCTATCATCCCGCCTGCACCCGCGCGCCGCACGACGGCCGACCGCCCTCCAGGACAGCCCATGGGAATCATTCGCGACTTTCTCCAGCGCGCCGCCATCGACGCCGAAGCCGACGGCATGGCCGAGCAGTTCGTGCGCCATGTGTCGGTGGCCCACAGCGCGAACCGCAGCCGGATCGACAAGGAGTTGCCGGTGCTGCTCGCGCGCGCCCGGGGCTTCCACCGCAAGACCCGGCTGGGAACCTACGGCACCTCGCGGCTGGCCACCCGGCTGCAGGAGGGCCTGATCACCGCCGGCTACAGCACCGAGCTGGCCAAGGACATCGCCAAGCGCATCGCGGTCACGCTGGCCACCGATCCCAACGCCAAATCGGCCTGACGCCCGGCGCCATTCAGCCCGGCAGCGACAGCCCGATCGCGCTGCCGTCGTGCCCCGGATCGGCGCCGCCATCGAGGCGATCGCCGTCGATGCGGATGCCGTGCACCGCGGCAAATCCGAAGGTGAAGGCCTCGCGCACGGTCTGGTAGCCCTGAGCCTGAAGCTCGCGCTCGGTTCGGAAGCTGATGCGGTTGGACAGGTCGATCGCGTCGCTGGTGGCCGAGAAACGCGCCGCGCTCACCGCCTCGGTCATGGTCATGCCGAAGTCGATCACATTCAGGCAGGCCTGCAGCACGCCCATGGCGATCTGGGTGGCGCCCGGCGCGCCGATCAGCAGCGCCGGCTGGCCGTCGCGCAGGAAAAGGGAGGGGCACACCGAGCTGAATCGCGCCTTGCCGGGCGCAAGCGAGCCCGCCCGGCCGGGGCGTGGATCGAACACCGCCATGCAGCCGTTGTAGAGGAAGCCCAGGCCGTCGGTGATCACCCCCGAGGGCATGCCCAGCGAGTGGGTCATGGTCACGCAGTTGCCGTCGCCATCGATCACGCAGACCTGGGTGGTGTCGCTGCTCGGCCGGCCGCTGTTCACCCGCGGCACGCGGATCTTCTCGCCGGCGCGGATGCGCGCGGCAGTCTCGTCGGCATGGGCTGACGACAGCAGGCGGTCCAGCGGCACATCCACGAAGGCCGGGTCGCCGACATGCCGGTCCTTGTCCACCGTGGCCTGCTTCATCGCCTCGCAGACCACGCGAATGTAGTCGGTGCTGTTGTGGCCGAGGGCGGCGAGGTCGAAGCGCTGCAGGATGTTCAGCATCTCGATCAGCATCACCCCGCCGCCGGGCGGCTGGTTGCTCGACACCCGCAGCCCGCGGTACTCGCCCCACAGCGGCGGCACGCTGCGGCTGCGGTAGGCGGCGAGGTCTTCGCGGCTGAGCAGGCCGCCATTGGCCTTCATGTCCTCGACGATGCGATCGGCGATCTCGCCGCGGTAGAACACATCGGCGCCATCGCGGGCGATCAGCGAGAGGGTGTTGGCCAGATCAGGGTTGCGCACCAGCTCGCCCACCCGGCGCGGCGCGCCGGTGGGATCGCAGTACAGGCTGCGACCGCTGCGCGAGAACGCGATGCGCTCGGCCGAGCCCACCCGGCCCATCTGGCCCTGGTCGGACCAGAAGTAGTGCACATGGGGCCGTACCCGCCAGCCGCGGCGCGCCCAGTCGATCGCCGGCTGCAGGATCTCGGACCAGGGCAGCGAGCCGTGGCGGCTGTGCGCATCGTGATAGGCGCGCAGCGACGCCGGCACGCAGATCGACTGGTAGCCGAGGTCGTTGACGCGGCCGCGCAGCACGAAGCCGTAGCCGTCGCGGGCCTCGGACTCGATCAGGCTCTCCCACATGTCGGGCCGGGTGGCCGCCGGGGCCGGCGAGTGGAAGTCGATGTATTCATGCAGGCGCCGGCCCGGCAGGTACAGGCCCATGCTGCCGAAGCCCGAGATGCCGGCCATCAGCGGGTCGACCACGCCCTGGGTGAAGGCGACCGCGATCGCGGCGTCGACGGCATTGCCACCGGCGCGCAGGATATCGGCGCCGACCTCGGTGGCTTCGGGCTGCGCGGTGACGACCATGGCCTGACGGCGTGCGGGCATGGGAGGGCTCCTGTGGACAAGGGGACAGACCCGGGCCGATCCGGCGCGGGACACGGTGCGGGGATTTCAGCATGACCCGTCGCCGGGGCGTCTCGATCCGCGCGACAATGACCGCCAAGGAGGCTTCACCATGCCCAGCGTTCATCCCAGCGTCTGCACCCTCGACTGCCCCGACACCTGCAGCCTGTCCGTCACCGTCGATCAGGGCCGGATCACCCGGGTGCGCGGCTCGCACGCCCTGCCCTACACCGAGGGCGTGATCTGCAACAAGGTGGCCAACCACACCGCGCAGTGGGTGCACGGGCCGCAACGCCTGCTGCAGCCGCTGCGCCGCGTCGGCCCGCGTGGCAGCGGCCGCTTCGAGCCGATCAGCTGGGCGGCTGCGCTCGACGAGATCCATGCCCGCACCACCGCGGCCATCGCGCGCCATGGTCCGCAGACGGTCATGCCGCTCAACTATGCCGGCCCGCACGGCATGCTCGCCTACGACAGCATGTCGCTGCGCTTCTTCCACAGGCTCGGCGCCAGCCAGCTCTATCGCGGCTCGCTGTGCGGCGCTGTGCGCCGCGAGGCCTGGGTGGGCACCTATGGCGCGGTCGCCGGCATCGGCCCCGAGGCCGCCGCGGACGCCGCGCTCAACCTGGTCTGGGGCAACAACGCCACGGTCACCAACCTGCACCTGGTACGGGGCATCACCCAGGCCCGCCGCGCCGGCGGACGGCTGGCGGTCATTGACCCGCTGCGCACCCGGATCGCCGAGCTGGCCGATCTGCACATCGCGCCGCTGCCGGGCACCGATGTGCTGCTCGGCTTCGCGCTGGCGCTCGAGCTGCACGCGCTGGGCGCGCACGACGCCGCCTTCATCGCGCGCCATGTGCATGGCTACGATGACTACATGGCGCAGGCCGCGCAGTGGCCCGTGGAGCGGGCCGCCCGCGCGTGCGGCGTGAACCCGGAGGACATCCGCACGCTGGCGCGCTGGATGGCGCAGGCCGAGCCGCTGGTGCTCGCCCCCGGCAACGGGCTGGAGCGCGGCCGCAATGGCGGCAGCGGCGTGCGCGCCGCGATCGCCCTGCCGGCGCTGCTTGGCCGGCTCGACGCCCGCAGCGGCATCGTGCTCGGCGCGGGCTTCGCCTTTCCGCGCGCGCCGGCGGCGCTCACCCGGCCCGATCTGCTCGCGCCCGGAACGCGCACC
The DNA here is from genome assembly GCA_018970865.1 of Betaproteobacteria bacterium. Classification (GTDB taxonomy): domain Bacteria; phylum Pseudomonadota; class Gammaproteobacteria; order Burkholderiales; family Burkholderiaceae_E; genus Quisquiliibacterium. The sequence goes on along the minus strand of JAGWVN010000075.1, from coordinate 8,005 downwards.
CTCAACATCCTCGACACCGGCCGACTGCTGCTGGAAGACCCGATCGACCCGCCGATCCGGGCGGTGTTCATCTACAACCACAACCCGGTGGTGGTGCTGCCCGACCAGGACCGGGTGATCCGCGGCCTGGCTCGCGAGGAGATCTTCACCTGCGGCATCGAGATCGCCATGACCGAGAGCATGGCCTGGTGCGACATCGTGCTGCCGGCAGCCGGCAGCTTCGAGAGCCCCGACCTCTACGCCGCCTATGGCCAGCACTGGCTGCAGCGCGCCGAGCCGGTGCTGCCGCCGCCGGGCGAGGCGTTGCCCAATACCGAGATCTTCCGGCGCCTGGCCGCGCGCTTCGGCTTCCAGGAGTCCTGCTTCCGGGACGATGACGCCGCGCTGATGGATGCCGCGCTGATCCCCGACCATCCCCGCCTGCGCGGGCAGCGCCCCAGCCGCCTGCCGGTCGGCGAGGCGCTGCGCATGAGCGACGAGCACGGCGCGCCGCTCGCGCTGATGGTCAACCAGATGCCGGCCACGCCCAGCGGCCGCATCGAGCTCGCCTCGGACATCCTGGCGCAGCGCTGGGGCGCGGCCCAGCGCCTGCCCGGCTATCAGCCCGCCGAGGCCGAGGGGCTGGCGCTGATCTCGCCGGCGTCCGACAAGCGGGTGTCCTCCACGCTGCTGGGCAGCGGCGGGCGCCCGGGAGAAGCCCCGGCGCTGCTGATGCACCCGCAGGATGCGCAGGCCCGCGGTTTGAGCGGCGTGAGCCGGGTGCGGGTGCGCAACGCGCTGGGCGAGGTCGAGCTGCCGCTCACGATCACCGACCGGGTGCCGCCGGGGGTGGTGTCCTCCGAGAAAGGCGCGTGGCTGGCCACCAGCCCCACCGGCCGCACCATCAGCGCCCTGGTGAGCGCCGAACGCCGCAGCGACCTCGCCGACGGCGCCTGCTTCAACGACACCCGCGTGGAAGTGGTGGCAGCCGGCTGATCAGCCCGCGCCTGGCGCCTGCGCCTGCTCGCGGGCGGCCAGGCGCGCGGCCATCGCCTTGCGGGTGGCCTCCGGCAGCCCGGTGGGATCGATCAGCATGCCGAACACCTTCAGGTTGTGGGTGTGGGCAAGCTGATGCAGGTGGAAGGCGTTTTTCATGGCGATGTCGCGGCCCGAGGCGTCGGCCACGCCATTGATGGCGAGCTTGGCCATCTTCAGCGCGAATCGCGACTTCGAGGCGATCTTGCGGGCCAGCGCCATGGTGGCCTCCTGCAGCTGCTCGCGCGGCACCACCTGGTTGACCATGCCGAGCTTGAGCGCATCGGCCGCGCCGATGGCATCGCCGGTGAACAGCAGCTCCTTGGCCTTGCGCGCGCCGAGCTCCTCCACATGGTGGAACCACTCCACGCCACCCACGCCGAAACTCACCACCGGGTCGGCAAAGGACGCATCGTCACTCGCCACGATCAGGTCGCAGGGCCAGGCCAGCATCAGGCCGCCGGCAATGCACTTGCCCTGCACCGCCGCGATGGTCGGCTTCGGGATGTTGCGCCAGCGCTCGCAGAAGCCGGTGTAGATCTCCTCCTCACGGGCCATCTGGGCCTCGGCGCCGGCGCAGCCAAAGCCGCACATCGTGCCCACCGTGCGGTAGCGCCGCATCGCGCCGGCGCTGTCGTTCTCGGCCAGGTCATGGCCAGCCGAGAAGTGCTTGCCCTCGGCGGCCAGAATGATCACGCGCACCTCGTCATCGTGCGCGGCACGGTCGAAGGCCTCGTTGAGTTCGTAGAGCAGCGCGGTGTCCTGGGCATTGGCCCGGTCGGGCCGGTTCAACCGGATGCGGGCGATGCCCGGCTCGGGCATGTCGTAGAGCAGGGTCTGGAAGTCGGCGTCGGCCATGGGCAGCTCCGGTGAGGGATCGGGGGTGGATCAGGTGAGCAGGGCTTGGGGATCGACGGACTCCGCTTGCGGGTTCGCGGGGTCGGGATCCGGGCCGACCGATCATTGCCCGCAGCCCCGGCGGCAGCAAGCGCGACGCCGGGCGGGCCGTTCCGGAAGTCTCCGGGCCGCGGCCTCGCACGGCCGGCGCTACAGTGCGTCATCACCACCGGAGCCGCGCCGTGACCCAACCGCACACAGCCCCCCACGAACCCAACCAGCGCATCGTGCTCGCCCGCCGCCCCAGCGGCTGGCCCGACGAGTCCTGCTTCCGCCTGGAGTCCTGCCCGGAACCCGACTGCGGGCCGCAGGATGTGCTGGTGCAGGCGATCTGGCTGTCGCTCGACCCCTATCTGCGCGGCCGCATGAATGAAGGTCCGTCGTATGCACCCGGCTTCGCGCTGGATCGCCCGATCGTCTCGCGCGTGGTCGGCCGCGTGATCGCCTCGCGAAACGAGCGGTTCCGAGAGGGCGATTTCGTCTGGGGTTTTCTCGATTGGTCGCTGCGGGTGCGGGTGCCGCGCGGCGAGGGCCTGCACCGCATCGACCCGGCTCTCGGCAAGCCCAGCCTGGCGATCTCCGCCATGGGCATGCCCGGGCTCACCGCCTGGGTGGGCGTGGTCGAACTGGGCAAGGTCTCACCCGGGGACACGGTCTACATCTCGTCGGCGGCCGGCACCATCGGCCAGCTCGCCGGGCAGTTCGCCCGCCAGGCCGGCGCCCGGGTGATCGGCTCGGTGGGCAGCGACGACAAGCTCGACTTCGTGCTGCGCCACTGCGGCTACCACGCCGGGTTCAACTACAAGCGGCAGGACATGGACGACGCCCTGCGCGAGCTGTGCCCCAACGGCATCGATGTGTACCTCGACAATGTCGGCGGCGCCACGCTCGAGGCGGCGCTGCGCCATGCCAATGTCGGCGCGCGCTTCCCCATCTGCGGGATGATCTCGCGCTACAACGAGCTCGAGGACAGCGGCGTGAAGGGCATGCAGCTGCTGGTCTCCAAGCGCATCACCATGACCGGCTTCATCGTCTACGACCATGTCCACAAGCTGGCGGCCTACCAGCAGCGCGCTGCCGCCTGGTTCGGCTCGGGCGAGATGCGCTTCCACGAGGACATCGTGCACGGTCTTGCCCAGGCGCCCGCCGCGCTGCTGGGCATGCTGCGCGGCGAGGCCATGGGCAAGAGGCTGGTGCAGGTCAGTACGGCCCCGCCGACCCCGGCGTGACCGGGGCGCCCTTCATCTCGGTGACCGCGGTGCGGGCGGCATTGGCCAGCAGCGCGTTGTCGGCCGCGATGGTCACCAGCTGGAAGCCCCAGGCGATCGCCTGCCGCGCGTAGGCGGTGGTGCCGCAATGGATGCCGGCGTGCACGCCGTGCTTCTTCGCGGCGGCCACGATGCGCCGGATGGCATCGACAATGGGCGGATCGGTCTGATCGAGCTTGGGCACGCCACCGAGCGACAGCGCGAGATCGGAGGGCCCCACATAGATGCCGTCGAGCCCCGGCGTGCTCAGGATGTCGTCGAGGTTGTCCATCGCCTTGCGGGTCTCGATCATGGCGATGGCCAGCAGGTTGTCGTTGGCCTGCGTGGCGTAGTCGCCGCCCGCGTACCACATGGCGCGGGTGGGCCCGAAGCTGCGAAAGCCCTTGGGCGCATAGCGCATAGCGCCCACCAGCGCCTCGCACTCGGCGCGCGAGTTGATCATCGGGCAGATGATCCCGTAGCAGCCGGCATCGAGCAGCTTCATGATGATGCCCGGCTCGTTCCAGGGCACGCGCGCCATCGGCGTGGTGCCGGTGGTGCTGATCGCCTGCAGCATCGGCACCGCCGCCTGGTAGTCGACCAGCCCATGCTGCAGATCGCAGGTGAGCGAGTCCCAGCCGGCCTGGGCCATGTTCTCGGCGGCCACCGAACTGGGAATGCCCAGCCAGCCATTGATGACGGCGCCGCCCTGCTTCCAGATGGTCTTGACGGTGTTCTCGCGCATGTGGGGTGTCCTTGGCATGGGGGTTGAGGCGGCGGGCCTGACTCGGCTCCGACCGGCCGGAAAGTCTCGGCCGGTCGAGCCGGCTCGCCAAGCAGGCGCGCGACGAAAGCGGAACCTCATCGCCCGCGCGGCGGCAAAGCCGCGCTGCGATCCGCAATGCGTGGTCGCGCGTTGACATCCGCTCACCGCCGACTTAGCGTGGCCGTGCCGAGGGACGCAGATTGCTCGGTGCACCAGGAAAGCAAGAGGCGTGGCGAGCCGGCGGTCAGCGGCGGCACACGCCCCGGGAGCCATCGACCGCCCGGTCGTCCGGGCATCACCCCAGACCCCATGGAGGAGACCCCCATGTCCCGCACATCCGACAGCCGACGCCAGTTCATCCGCCGTTCCGCTCAGGTGTCCACCGCCGCCCTCGCCGCGCCCTATGTGCACACCTCGCGCGCGGCCGGCTCGATCTCCATCGGCTTCTGGGACCACTGGGTTCCCGGCGCCAACCAGGCCACCACCGATCTGGTCAAGGAGTGGGGCGCGCGCGAGAAGGTCGAGGTCAAGATCGACTACATCACCTCGCAGGGCAACAAGAACCTGCTGACCATCGCCGCCGAGGCGCAGGCCAAATCCGGTCACGACATCCTCGCCTTCCCAACCTGGCAGCCGGCCGACCAGGCCAAGCTGCTCGAGCCGGTCGACGACATCATGAAGGACCTGATCAAGGAGCACGGCGCGGTCAGCGGCACGGTCGAATACCTCGGCAAGGTCAATGGTCGCTGGCTCGCGGTGCCGGCCACCGCCGGCAGCCAGATCAAGGGACCGTGCTCGCGCATCGACCTGCTGCAACAGCATGCCGGCATCGACATCCGCGCCATGTATCCGGCCGGCAGCGCACCGAAGGCCGATGGCTGGAATGTCGACACCTTCCTGAAGGCCGCGCAGGCCTGCCACAAGGCCGGGGTACCGTTCGGCATCGGCTTCGGTCAGACCTCAGACTCCGTGGATACCTGCGGCGCGTTCTTCCAGGCCTTTGGCGCCACCCTGATCGATGCCAAGGGCAATCTCACGGTACGCACCGACCCGGTCCGGCAGGCCCTCGACTACCTCAAGCGGCTGATGGAATTCCTGCCGCCCGATGTGCCGGCCTGGGACGACGCCTCGAACAACAAGTGGCTGGTCTCAGGCAAGGGCGCCATGATCATGAATCCGCCGAGCGCCTGGGCGGTGGCCAAGCGCGACGCACCGCAGATCGCAGAGCAGCTCTGGACCCACGGCTTTCCGGCCGGTCCCAAGGGCCGGTTCGCGCCGTTCCTGCCTTTCTTCTGGGGCATCTGGAACTTCAGCAAGAACAAGAGCGCGTCCAAGAGCCTGCTGCGTCATCTCTCGACCAAGGACGCGGTGGCCAAGATGGTGACGGCCAGCGGTGGCTACGACCTCCCCTCCTTCGCCAACCTCACCACCCTGCCGACCTGGGCCGAGGTCGGTCCGCCCAAGGGCACGCTCTACCACTACCCCAACCCGCACAGCCATCAGACCCTGTCGATCGCCGGCACGCCGGCCAGCCCCAAGATCGCCAACCAGATCTACACCCAGGGCCTGATGACCAAGATGGTGGTCCGGCACGCCAAGGGCGAGAACATCGAGAAGACCATCGACTGGGCCTCGCGGGAGCTGGAAGGCTTCATGCGCGTCTGAGCCGCCGCCCGCTCCCCATCCTGTCGCCTGGCGGCCGCGCCGGGCGACAGGATGTGCGACACGCACGGACCGCATCCCCCCTTTCGGGAGACTTCCTTGACCGACGCCGCCGCAGGCGGTCGTCGCGCGCCCCCCAGGCGGCGCCCGATGACCCTGGAACGATTCTTCCAGCGCAAGTCCACCATCGCCTTCCTGATGGCCTTGCCGCTGATCCTGATCATCGTCTGCCTGGTGGCCTACCCGGCGGGCTATGCCATCCACCTGTCCATGCTGAACAAGGGCATGGAGCGCTTCGTGGGCCTGGGCAACTTCGAGTTCCTGTTCGGCCGCGAGACCTTCTGGATGGTGGTCAAGCAGTCGGTGATCTTCGCCGTCACTGCGGTGGTCTTCAAGGCGGTCATCGGCTTCGTGGTGGCGCACTTCGTGCACAACATCCCGGCGAAGGGCCAACGCAAGTGGCGCGGCATGCTGCTCGTGCCCTGGGTGATCCCGCCGGCGATGAGCACGCTGGCCTGGCTTTGGCTGTTCGACCCGTCCTACAGCGCGTTCAACTGGATCCTCGCCAAGTTCGGCGTGGCCGCCATCCCCTGGACCGGCGAGACCGAATGGGCCCGGTTCTCGGTCATCCTGGTCAACATCTGGATCGGCGCGCCCTTCTTCATGATCATGTACCTCGCGGCGCTGAAATCGGTGCCCGACCAGCTCTTCGAGGCCGCGTCCATCGACGGCGCCAACTGGTGGCAGCGCATCTGGTACATCACGCTGCCGATGATGCGCAACATCATCTCGATCACCGTGCTGTTCTCGTTGATCGTCACCTTCGCCAACTTCGACATCGTGCGGGTGCTGACCGCCGGCGGCCCGGTCGACACCACCCATGTGTTCGCCACCTGGGCCTTCAAGCTCGGCATCGAGGGCGGCGACATCCCGCTGGGCGCCACCATCTCGCTCTTCATGGTCCCCATCCTCGGCATCGCGGCAGCGTTCATCCTGCGCGATGTCAACAAGCGCGGAAACGAGGCCTGACATGAGCCAAGCAGCCATCCCCCTTCCCGCCGCCCGCTACGGCAGCATGTCGCGCGACCGCCGGCGGGCGCTGGTCTGGTCGTACTTCTTCCTGGTGGTTTTCGCGATCTTCTTCCTCACGCCACCGATCTACATGCTGCTCACCGGGCTGAAGACCAGTGCCGAGATCTCCGCCGGGGTCAGCCCCTGGCTGGTGCTCTCGCCCACGCTGGACAACTTCACCACGCTGCTCACCGACTCGGTGTTCATCCGGTTCTTCTTCAACTCGGCGATCGTCTCGATCATCGTGGTGATCATCACGATGATCGTCAGCGTGCTCGCGGCCTTCTCGCTGGCGCGCATGAAGTTCTGGGGCTCGGCCACGCTCGCCACCGGGGTGTTCCTCACCTACCTCATCCCCGAGACGCTCCTGTTCATTCCGCTCTTCAAGATGTTCGCGTGGGTGAAGGAGACCATCGGCATCGAGCTGATCAACCAGTGGTGGGTGCTGATCATCCTCTACCCCACGCTCACCGTGCCCTTCTGCACCTGGATCATGATCGGCTACTTCGCGAGCATCCCCAAGGAGCTCGACGAAGCCGCGCTGATCGATGGCGCCAACTGGCTGCAGACGCTCACCCGCATCTTCATCCCGGTGGCGGTGCCCGGCATCATCGCGGCCACCATCTTCGCGTTCACGGTGTCCTGGGCGCAGTTCCTGTACCCGCTTGCCTTCACCACCTCCACCGAGCAGCTCGTGCTGCCGGTGGGCATCATCACCACGCTCATCAAGGGCGATGTCTTCAACTGGGGGCAGATCATGGCCGGCGCGCTGATCGGCGCGGCGCCACCCCTGGTCATCTACGCGTTCCTGATGGATTACTACATCGCCGGTCTGACCGCCGGCGCGACGAAGGGCTGACGCAGGCCCCACCTGGAGAGACAAGGCCATGGCCAAGGTGACGCTGAAGAAGGTCGTCAAGTACTACGACGAGACGCTCGCGGTTCGCGGCATCGACCTCGAGATCCAGGACAAGGAGTTCCTGGTCCTGGTCGGGCCCTCGGGCTGCGGAAAGACCACCACGCTGCGCATGATCGCCGGCCTGGAAGACATCTCCGACGGCGAGGTGCTGATCGGCGAGGATGTGGTCAACGATGTCCCGCCCAAGGACCGCAACATCGCGATGGTCTTCCAGAACTACGCGCTGTACCCGCACATGTCGGTCTACGAGAACATGTCCTTCGGCCTGAAGCTCAAGCGGGTGGACAAGGCCGAGATCGATCGCCGGGTGCAGGAGGCCGCGCGCATCCTCGACATCGTGCCGCTGCTGCAGCGCAAGCCCAAGCAGCTCTCCGGCGGGCAGCGCCAGCGGGTGGCCATGGGCCGCGCCATCGTGCGCGACCCGGCGGT